>DASRSC010000059.1:0-10398 GCA_035695525.1 Pseudonocardia sp.
GGCCGATCCGCCGTCCGTGTACCACCAGCGGCGGTCGCTCTCGGGGTGGCAGAAGGCCGCGGTGGCAGCGCGCGCGCTGAGCGGGCGGGCGCCCGCGGGAGCCGCGACATGAGCCCCGTCCCCGCGAGCTGCCCGGTGGGCCCTGACCCTGAGGACGCTGCGTCATGACCGTCAGGGTCGGGGTGGTCGGCGGCGGCCTCGCCGGGATCACGGCCGCCCTCCGGTGCGCCGACGCCGGCTGTGCGGTGACGCTGCTGGAGGCGCGTCCGCGGCTCGGCGGCCTCGCTGCCTCGTTCCACCGAGGAGAGCTTCGCATCGACAACGGGCAGCATGTGTTCCTGCGCTGCTGCACCTCCTACCGCCAGCTGCTGGACCGGCTCGGCGTGGCGGACCTGGTGACGCTGCAGGACCGGCTGGACATCCCCGTGCACCTGCCCGGACGGCGGCCGGCCCGACTCCGGCGTTCCACCCTGCCTGCGCCCCTGCATCTCGCGGGGGCGCTCCTGCGGTACCGGCCGTTGTCCTTTCCGGACCGAGTGCGGATGGTCGGGGCGGCCCTCGCACTGCGGCAGGTCGACCCGGCCGATCCCGCGACCGACGCGATCAGCTTCGGCGACTGGCTCGCCGAGCACGGCCAGAGCCGCCGTGCGGTCGACGCGCTGTGGGACCTGGTGGGTGTGGCCACGCTCAACGCCACGGCGGACGCCGCCTCGCTCGCGCCTGGCGCCACCGTGTTCCAGCTCGGGCTGCTCACCGACGCGACGGCGGGGGACATCGGCTGGTCCCGGGTGCCGTTGGGACGGCTGCACGACGACGCGGCCGCACTCGGCCTGCACGACGCGGGCGTGCAGGTGCACATCTCGACGAAGGTCCGCGCGCTGGAACGGACGGCGGGCGGCTGGCAGCTCACCTCGGAACGCGAGGGCGAGAGGGTGGAGGAGTCAGTGGTCGATCAACTCATCTGCGCCGTGCCGCCCGCGGCGACGGAACGGCTGCTGCCCGAAGGGGCGGTGGACCTGCCACGTGGGTGGTCCGCGGCGCTGGGCAGCTCACCGATCGTCAACGTGCACGTCGTCTACGACCGGCGGGTTCTCGACACCCCCTTCGCCGCGGGGGTCGACACCCCGGTGCAGTGGGTCTTCGACCGCACCGAGCAGTCGGGGCTGCACCGGGTGCATTCCGCACCCGCGCAGTACGTCGCGGTCTCCCTGTCTGCCGCCGACGACGTGATCCGCACTCCCACGGCCCGGTTGCGCGAGCAGATGCTGCCGGCGCTGGCCGCGTTGCTGCCCGCGGCCCGGGATGCCCGGGTGCTCGACTTCTTCGTCACGCGGGAACCGCACGCAACGTTCCGGCCGGCCCCGGGTACGGGCGCGCTCCGGCCACCGCCGCACACCAGGACCCCGGGTCTGTTCCTCGCCGGCGCGTGGACCGACACCGGGTGGCCCGCCACCATGGAGGGCGCTGTTCGCAGCGGGAACGCCGCAGCCGACGCCGCACTCGCCCCCGCGGGCGCCCCGTCAGGCTCGGTGGGTGTTGCGCCATGACCACGTCCTCCGTCTCCGCCACCGCGGTCGCCGTGCTCCGACGCTGCCGCGACACCGTCACCCCGGCCATGCAGGCAGCCGTCGCGCGGCTCGACCGGGCGAGCTACGAGCAGGCGTCCTACCACCTGGGGTGGACCGAGCTCGACGGCTCACCCGGAAACGGCGGCGGGAAGGCGGTGCGGCCCGCGCTCGCGCTGCTGTCCGCCGAGGCCGCCGGGGCGTCCAGCGCGACCGGCCTGCCCGCGGCGGTCGCCGTCGAGCTGGTACACAACTTCTCGCTGCTGCACGACGACCTCATGGACGGCGACACCGAGCGCAGGCACCGGCGCACGGTGTGGGCGCAGTGGGGGGCTCCGTCAGCGATCCTGACCGGGGACGCACTGCTCGCGCTGGCCCTCGAGGTGCTGCTGGAAGCCGAGTCGCGGCACGCGGCGGCTGCGGCCTGGTTGGTCACCGACACCACTCGAGAGCTGATCCGCGGCCAGGCGGAGGACATCGAGTTCGAGCGGCGCGCCGACGTCGGTGTGGACGAATGCCTGTCGATGGCCGCCGGCAAGACCGGTGCACTGCTGGCCGCCAGCGCGGAGATCGGGGCGGTGCTGGCCGGTGCCTGCCCCGCGTTGACCACCGCACTGCGTAGCTTCGGCGCCGAGCTGGGAGCAGCGTTCCAGCTGGTCGACGATCTGCTCGGCATCTGGGGTGACCCCGCTGTCACCGGCAAGCCGGTGCTGTCGGACCTGCGCTCGCGCAAGAAGTCGCTGCCGGTGACCTACGCGGTGCACCACGGCGGGGCGGCCGGGCGGGAACTGGCGAGCTGGCTGGCCGGAGCCGGCGGGAACGCGGAGCCGGACCTCCGGTGGGCGGCCGCGCTCGTCGAGACCGGTGGTGGGCGGGACTGGGCCGCCGCCGAGGCACGCAGGCGGATGACGCTGGCCGAGAAGGCGCTGGCCGGCGTCGAGATCCCCGAGGTCACCCGGACTGAGCTCGTCGCACTCGGCCGCTACCTCACCGACCGGGAGTTCTGATGACCCTCACCGCAACTGAGAACACCTCACGCAGCCTGCAGGGTGCCCTCGACGCCGCCGTCGGCTTCCTGCGCTCACAGCAGGACCCGCAGGGCTGGTGGAAGGGCGAGCTCGAGACGAACGTGACGATGGACGCCGAGGACCTGCTGCTGCGCGAGTTCCTCGGCATCCGCGAGGAGCAGGAGACCGAGGAGGCGGCGCGCTGGATCCGCTCACAGCAGCGCGCCGACGGCACCTGGGCGAACTTCCGCGGCGGTCCCGGCGACCTGTCGACCACGATCGAGGCCTGGGTCGCGCTCCGGTTGGCCGGTGACCCGCCGGAAGCGGAGCACATGCAGCGCGCGCAGAAGTTCGTGCTGGCCTGGGGTGGTGTGGGGAGCAGCCGCGTGTTCACGCGGATCTGGCTCGCGCTGTTCGGGCTGTGGTCATGGGACGAGCTCCCGGACATGCCGCCCGAGCTGCTGTTCCTGCCTCCCTGGTTCCCGCTCAACGTCTACGACTGGGCGTGCTGGGCCCGGCAGACCGTGGTGCCGCTGACCGTCGTGGCCACCCTGCGGCCGGCCCGCCCGCTGCCCTTCGGCATCGACGAGCTGCGCAGCCCGAACCAGGGCAGTGCGCCGAAGCGGGCCTCGATGTGGTCCTGGACCGGCGCCTTCCAGCGTCTCGACGCAGTGCTGCACCGCTACTCCCGGCACCCCGTGCGGTCGCTGCGCAAGCTGGCGATGCGCCGGGCCGCCGAGTGGGTGCTGGCCCGCCAGGAGGCCGACGGATCCTGGGGCGGCATCCAGCCGCCGTGGGTGTACTCGCTACTGGCCCTGCACCTGCTCGACTACCCGCTCGACCACCCGGCTGTGAAGGCAGGCCTCGCCGGGCTCGACGGCTTCCTGATCCGCGAGCAGACCCCCGAGGGGTGGGTCCGCAGGTTGGAGGCGTGCCAGTCGCCGGTGTGGGACACCTGCCTGGCGGTCACGGCGCTGCTCGACGCCGGGGTCTCCCCCGACGACCCGGGGGTGGTGCGCGCCGCGGACTGGATGCTCGGCGAGGAGATCCGCGTGCCGGGCGACTGGGCCGTACGCAGGCCGAACTTGGCTCCCGGGGGATGGGCGTTCGAGTTCGACAACGACGGCTACCCGGACATCGACGACACGGCCGAGGTCGTGCTTGCACTGCGTCGCGTCGCCCATCCCGAGCCCGTTCGGCTCCGCGCTGCGGTCGACCGCGCGGTGGACTGGACTATCGGTATGCAGTCGCGCGATGGCGGCTGGGCCGCGTTCGACGCCGACAACACGCGCGAGCTGATCACGAAGCTGCCCTTCTGCGACTTCGGTGCCGTGATCGACCCGCCGTCGGCCGACGTCACCGCCCATGTGGTGGAGATGCTCGTGGCGGAGGGGCTCGCGGGGTCACCGTCCTGCCGCCGGGGCGTCGCATGGCTGCTCGCCGCGCAGGAGGACGACGGAGCGTGGTTCGGCCGCTGGGGGGCGAACCACGTCTACGGCACGGGTGGGGTCGTCCCTGCCCTCGTCGGCGCCGGGGTGCCCGAGTCGTCGCCGGCGATCCGCGCTGCGGTGCGCTGGCTGGAGCTCCACCAGAACCCCGACGGGGGCTGGGGCGAGGACATCCGGTCCTACACCGACCCGGCGTGGATCGGTCGCGGCACCTCCACGGCGTCCCAGACGGCGTGGGCGCTGCTCGCGCTGCTGGCGGCAGGCGAGCGGACCGTGGCCGTCGAACGCGGTGTCCGGTGGCTGGTCGACAGCCAGCTCGACGACGGCTCCTGGGACGAGCCGGAGTTCACCGGCACCGGCTTCCCCGGCGCGTTCTATATCAACTACCACCTCTATCGCATGGTCTTCCCGCTCTCCGCGCTCGGCCGGTACCTGGCCGGGGTCCGATGACGGCGCCCGTCGTCTGCACGCCGCTCCGCGTGGAGCGGGCCGCCCTCGGCGGCAGGCTCGGCGCGGTCGAGGTCCTCCGCACGGGGCCGGGCCCCCGCCGCTCCACGGCCGCCGCGGCTCGCATCGGGGCGAGCGCCCCCCGCCCCGTCCTCGTCGCCGGCGTCGCGGGCGCGCTCGACCCCCGGCTCCGGCCAGGTGACCTCGTGGTCGCCGACGAGGTGTGGTGCGAGGCGGGCGAACCGGTCCCGGTGGCGACCGCGGGCCCGCTGGCGGCGGCCCTGCGCCGGCTCGGGTTGCGCGTGCACGTCGGCCCGGTGGTCTCCAGCCCTGTCGTGGTCGACGGGCCCCGGCGGGCCGGCCTCGCCGCGAGCGGGGCGCTGGCCGTCGACATGGAGTCGGCCTGGCTTGCTGCCGCGGCGGCCGGTGGCCCGTTCGCCGTGGTCCGTGCCGTGGTCGACACCGCGGAGGCGCCGCTCTACCGGCTCGGGACGGCCGGGCGCGGGCTGGCCGCGCTCCGGTCCCTGCGTTGCGCAGGGCCTGCACTCCAGGAATGGCTGGCCGCCACCGGACCGCGCACGGTCGAGCTGGCGCAGCCGCGGTCCTTCTGCGCGGGTGTGGAGCGCGCCATCGACGTCGTCGACCGGGCGCTTCACCGCTACGGCGCGCCGGTCTACGTGCGCCGCCAGATCGTGCACAACGCCCACGTGGTGCGCGGGCTCGAGAGCCGCGGCGCGGTCTTCGTCCAGGAGGTCGAGGAGATCCCCCGCGGGGCGGTCGCCGTGCTCGCCGCGCACGGGGTCGCGCCTGCGGTCCGCGCCGAGGCCGAGGTGCGCGACCTGTCCGTGATCGATGCGACGTGTCCGCTCGTGGCCAAGGTGCACACCGAGGTGCGCCGATACTCCGAGCGCGGCGACACGGTGTTCCTCATCGGCCACGCCGACCACGAGGAGGTCGAAGGCACCCTCGGTGAGGCTCCCGACCACGTCGTCGTCATCGAGGACGTCGCCGGGGCGGCAGCCGTGGAGCCGCCCGACGCGGGCCGGGTGGCCTACGCGATGCAGACCACGCTGGCCGTCGACGAGGCCGAGGAGATCGCGGCGGTGCTGCGCGGCCGCTTCCCGGGGCTGGCCGGGCCCCGCCGCGACGACATCTGCTACGCCACTACGAACCGGCAGCGAGCGGTGCGCGTGGTCGCGCAGAGGGTCGACCTGCTGGTCGTCGTCGGCTCGCCGAACTCCTCGAACTCACTCCGGCTCGTCGAGGTCGCGCGCCGCGAGGGCGTGCCGGCGCACCTCATCGACGACGTCGGTGAGCTCGACCTGCGCTGGCTCGCGGGGGTGCGCCGGGTCGGCGTCAGCGCAGGCGCGTCCGCGCCCGAGCACCTCGTCGACGACGTGGTGTCCTGCCTGTCCGGTCTCGGACCGGTGACCGTCACGACGGCCACCACCGCAACCGAGGACGTCTCATTCACCCTGCCCAAGGAGGTGAGCTGACCGTGGCAATGCCCATGCGCCAGTCCATTCGACTCGCCGCGTACCTGATGAAGCAGAAGATCAAGCGGGTGGAAAAGTTCCCGCTGCTCGTCGAGTTGGAGCCACTGTTCGCCTGCAACCTCAAATGCGCGGGCTGCGGCAAGATCGAACAGCCCGCAGCGCTGCTCAAGCAGCGGATGCCGGTGGAGCAGGCCGTCGGTGCGATCGAGGAGAGCGGCGCGCCGATGGTGTCGATCGCCGGCGGCGAGCCGCTGATGCACAAGGAAATCGACGAGATCGTCCGGCAGCTGCTCGACCGCGGGAAAATTGTCTTCTTGTGTACGAACGCGGTGCTCCTGCCCAAGCATCTGCACCGGTTCACCCCGCACAAGAACTTCGCGTGGATGGTGCACATCGACGGCCTGCGCGAGCGCCACGACGCCTCGGTGTGCAAGGACGGGGTCTTCGACCAGGCCGTCGCCGCCATCAAGATGGCTCAGGAGAAGGGCTTCCGGGTCAACACGAACACCACCTTCTTCACCACCGACACACCCCACGACGTGATCGACGTCCTCGACTACCTCAACGACGAGCTCGGCGTCGACAACATGCAGATCTCGCCGGCCTACGCCTATGAGAAGGCGCCTGACCAGGAACACTGGCTCGGCGTCGAACAGACTCGCGAGCTGTTCCGCAAGGCCTTCGACGGCGGCAGGCGCAAGCGGTGGCGGCTCAACCACTCTCCGCTCTTCCTCGACTTCCTCGAGGGCAAGATCGATCTCGCCTGCACGGCGTGGGCGATCCCGTCCTACTCGCTGCTGGGCTGGCAGCGGCCCTGCTACCTGCTCGACGACGGCTACGTGCGGACGTACAAGGAGCTGGTCGAGGACACCGACTGGTCGGCGTTCGGCCGGGGCAATGATCCGCGCTGCGAGAACTGCATGGCCCACTGCGGGTACGAGCCGTCGGCCGTCTTCGCCACACTCGGCTCGTTGCGGGAGTCGTTGCGCGCCGCTGCGGGTACCTGAGAGAGGGTGACCGGCAGATCCGGACGATGAGCCCGTTATCGCCCCGTTACCGGCCTCAGTACACTGCTTCCACCCCGAGGTCGGCCGGAGAGGCAGAGCATGCTGCAACCCCGCATTACGATCCACCTCCCTTCATTCGGATCGTTGCTACGGCATGCGGGCGTCCCGCTGCTGGAGTCCACGCTTATTCCGCTCGCCCTGTTCTGGGTGCTCTTCACCCAGGCCGGGTTCGACGCCGGCCTGTTCGGCGCCCTGGGCTGGTCCGCGCTCGCGATCGGCCGCAGGCTGGTCCTGCGTCGGCGGCTGCCGGCGGTCCTGCTCATCAGCACGGTGCTGCTGGTTGCGCGCACCGTGGTGGGGTTGTGGACGGGGAGTGCGTTCTTCTACTTCCTGCAGCCCACGGTGCAGAACTTCGTCTTCGCGCTGGCGTTGCTGGTCACCCTGGGTTTCGAGCGCCCGCTCCTGGCCAAGCTGGCCGACGACTTCTGCCCGTTCCCGGAGGCCTTGACCGGGCACCCCCGCATCAAGCGGTTCTTCAAACGGGTGTCGTTGCTGTGGGCCTTCGTGTTCCTGGTCAACGGCGCCACGACGCTCGCCGTCCTGACCACCCAGACGGTCGGCAACTACCTGATGGTCTCGACGGCGGGGTCCTACTCCATGGTCGCACTGGGGATCGGGCTGTCGCTGTGGTGGTTCCGCCGCTCCCTGGCGGGCGAGGGCATCCGGCTGCGGATCGGCGCACCCAGCCCGGCGGTCTGACGCCGGGCGGGCCGAGCCGGCGCGGCTCAGACCCGCAGGGCCAGCGCGGTCAGCTCCGCGTCGAGGTCGGCCCGGCCGAACTCGGCCGCGCGGCCTGCCAGGGCGGCCCGTTCGCCGGGATCCCCCTCGAGCCTGCGGACCACCGCCGTCACCTCGGCGGGCGTAGGGCAGACCACCGCGAGCCCGGCCGCGGCGGTCATCGCGGCACCGGCCCGGCCGTGTCCGGGGATGGGTGCCGCAAACAGCACAGGGCGCCCGACGGCCAACGCCTCCGTCGCGATCATGCCGCCTGCTGTCGTCACGACCACGTCCGCAGCGGTGATCGCCTCCGCGACCCGGTCGGTCCAGCCGAGCGCAACCAGGCGATCGACCGGCAGACCACGGGCGAGCAGCCGGGCCCGCAGCCGCCCGTTGCGGCCGCACAGGACCACCGCCTGCACGTCCTGACCACCGGCGAGCACCGCGTCGACCACCGTCTCCAGGCCGCCGAAGCCCAGCGAACCGCCGGTGACCAGCACAACGAACGCGTCCGGCCGCATTCCGGTGGCGATCCGGGCGGCGACCGGGTCGCCCGGCCGGAAACGCCGGTCGACCGCCGCCGGCACCACCCGGACGTCTGCACGCGGCGCCACGGCCCTGGCCTGGGCCTGGGACGCCGGCAGCAGCGTCCACGTCTCGTCGAGGTCGGGCCACACCCAGAACGGGTGCACGGCGACGTCCGTGACCACCGCCACCGCGCGGCCCGGCAACCGCCCGCGCCTGCGCAGCCAGGCCAGGCCGCCGGAGATCATCGGGTAGGTCGAGACGACGAGATCGGGGGGATCGGCCGCGAGGAGCGGTTCGAGCGCCCGGCCGATGCTGCCCGAGGACAGGTTCTTGAACACCTCGGCGACCTTCGGGTACCGGACGAGCAGGTCGTAGCCGAGCCCGTAGAGCCGGGGGGCGAACCGCAGCGTCGCGCCGTAGGAGACCCGCAGCAGCGCGTCACGCCACCAGCCGCCGCGTCCTGTGCCCTCGACCTCCCGCACCTCGGCCTCCGGCCAGAGCACGCGCATTCGCGCCGCGAGCGCCCGGGCGGCAGCGACGTGGCCCTCACCGACCGGCGCGGAGAGCAACAGCACCCGCGTCGGCCCGGCCGCGCGGTTCGCTCCTCCGGCATCGCCCACATCGGCACGCTAGCGCGGCGACGATCTCCCGGTGGGGTGGAATGAGCGCCGGTACCGACACGGGCACCGAGAGCCGGACCACGCCGGCTCCGGCGACCGGAGCCGCTCGTCCGCCGCGCCTCCTGCTGGTCACGGGCAGCATGGGCGAGGGCCATCACGCAGCCGCCCGCGCCGTCGAGGAACGGGCGCGCCGGGCCTGGCCGGGGGTGGAGGTGGTGTGGTCCGACACCCTTGACGGGATGGGCCGCGGCACCGGACCTGTCTTCCGAGCGGTTTACGCCGGGTGCGTGCGCAGGCTGCCGTGGCTGTACGAGCTGTACTTCTGGTTGCTCTGGCACGTGCGCCCGTTTCGCGCCGGGACCCGTGCCGTGATCGGCACGTGGAGCGCCCGCGGCCTCGCCACCCAGTTGGCCCGGCACTCCCCCGACCTCGTGGTCGCTACGTTCCCGGAAGGGATCACCGGGCTCGCCAGGCTCCGTCGCCGGGGCGGGCTGCCGATGCCCACCGTCGCCCTCGTGACCGACCCCGCGCCGCACCCGCTGTGGGCGGACGCTGCGCTGGACCTGCACCTCGTGTCAACGAGCGCCGGGGCGGCGCTGCTGCGCCGCGCCGCCGCGGGCGCGCGGGTACGGGTGGCGGCCCTGCCGGTCTCGAGCCGGTTCACCCCGCCGCCGGCAGGCGCCGCCCGGGAACGCCCGCTGGTCTACGTGTCCTGCGGCTCGATGGCCTTCGGTGACGTCGCCGCGGCATGCACCGCCGCCCTCGGCAGCGGGGCCGACGTGCTCGTGAGCTGCGGGCGCGACGCGGCCGTGCGACGGAGGCTGGCGCGGGTCGCACGCGGCCATCCGCGCGGCGCGGCGATGCGGGTGGTCGACTGGGTGGACGACCCGGCCGCCGCCACCCGCGACTGCGACGTCGTGGTGACGAACGCCGGGGGGGCCACTGCGCTGGAGGCGCTGGCCTGCGCCCGCCCGCTGCTGATGTTCGCCCCGATTCCGGGCCACGGCAGGGCGAACGCCGAGGTACTCGCCGAATCGGGCCTGGCCAGGATCTGCCCGGAGCCCGCCGGCCTGGCCGTCGCGCTCGGCGAGCTCGCCGATCCCGGCAGACGCAACGCCCTGGTCCGGTTCCTGCTCGCGCGCCTCGCCGGCACCGACCTCGACGCCGACGTCGCCGCACTCGCCGACCTGCGCACGCGCGGCCCGCACAGCGTGCGGGTGCGCGCACAGGACGCGATGTTCCTGCACGTCGCGACCGCGCAGGTGCCGCAACAGATCGGGGCGCGCATCCTCGTCGAGGATCCGACGGGCCGCGACGACTGGCCCGAGCACCTCGCCGGGCTGGTCCGGGCCCGGGTGCCGCACATCGAGCTGCTCCGTCGCCGGCTGCAGCGTCCCATACTCGGACAGCCGTTGCGCTGGATCACTGATGACGTGCCGGACCCTGCCCGGCACGTACGGCCCGGCATCGTCGAGATCGGGGCCGGCGGTGGACCACCCACCT
>DASRSC010000060.1:0-2796 GCA_035695525.1 Pseudonocardia sp.
GGCCCTCGACGACCGGCTGGAGTCCTTCGTGCCGGACATCCCCAACGGGCCCGACATCACCGTCCGGCAGCTGCTGAACATGACCGCAGGCGTCTACGACTTCACCACGAATCCGGAGTTCACCACGTCCTTCGACGCCGACCCGCCGGCTCCCTTCCCGGTCGACCGAGTGCTCGCGATCCTGCGGCGTAGCCCACCGACGTTCCCGCCGGGACAGCCCGGGAGCTGGCAGTACAGCGACTCCAACTACATCCTCCTCGGACAGATCATCGAGGAGGCGGCCGGTGAGCCCATAGGCACGTTCATCGAGCGCGAGATCGTCGGCAAGCTGCGTCTGCCGGGCACGAGCTACCCCAGATCACCCGCGATTCCGCCGCCCGCCTCCCGCGGTTACCTGGTCGTACCGCCGGGTGCGCCGGAGCGCGACGTCACCGCGGTCAACCCGGACGTGCCGGGCCCGGCCGGGGCGATGATCTCCACCCTTGCCGGGCTGCGGGCCTGGGCCGGAGCGCTCGCGAAGGGCAGGCTGCTCAGCGCCGCGTCCCACGCCGAGCAGACGACCTTCGTGAACGCGAACCTCTCGCCCGCGCTACGGACCGGCTACGGTGCGGGCCTGTTCAAGATCAATGACTTCGTCGGGCACAACGGCGCCATCTACGGCTTCAACACCGCGATGTTCCAGCTGCCCGAGACCGGTGCCACGGTCGTCGTGGTGGCGAACAGGTCGTCGAACGGCGAGGGTGTGGGGCTGGAGACGTTCCTGCTGATCGCGAAGCTGCTCTACCCGGACAGGTTCTCCTCGTGACGGACGCTCCGGTGACCGCCCGCTCCGTCGTGGCCGGGCAGGCGCGCGTCATCGCTGCTGCCTGGTCGCCCGACGACGCCCCGGCCGGCTGGTGGCTCACGGCCGAGACCTTCACGGCGATCGCCGAGGAGGACGACCTTCTCGACCTGGCCGCAGCGATCCCGCCCGACCGCCTCCCGCCGCTGCTGCTCGGCGCGGCGGTCGCCTTCCTGGTGCGCGAGCGACGGGCGGCGGTGGGCCGCTACTACCCGGAACCAGGTGGCGGACAGCCCCGGCGCGACGGTGGCTTCCGTGCCGAGCTCGTCGACTTCGTGCGGGCCGAGCGGGGTGCGCTCGGGGAGTTGTGCGCCACCCACCGCTACCAGATGAACGAGGTCGCCCGCTGCGCCGACGTGCTTCCCGTGCTCGCGACGATCGGTACGGAGGACATGCGCCCGCTGGCGCTGGTGGACCTGGGGACCGGCGCCGGCCTCGGGCTGCATCTGGACCGCTATCACTACACCTATCGGAGCGCGGGCACGCCCGACCGGACCGTGGGGGATCGCACGTCCCCGGTGCTGCTGACCTGCGAGGTCCGACCCGGCGGGCGGCCGCCCGTGCCCGCCGAGCTTCCCGTGGTGACCGATCGCGTCGGGGTGGACGTCGAGCCGCTCGACGTCGCCGATTCGCACACCCTCGCCTGGCTGGCGGCATGCGTCCCGCCCGAGTCCGGCGCCGTCACGCGGTTCGCGGCCGCCGCCGCGGTGGCACGCGCCGACCCGGCCCGCTCCGTACGCGGGAACCTGCTCGAGGTGCTCGGCGACGTCGTCGCGGCGACCCCGCGCGACGCGCTGGTCTGCCTCGTCGACACCTATGTGCACGTCTTCCTGCCGCCGGCCGACCTGCAGCGGTTCGACGACCTCCTGACCGAGCTCGGGCGGGAGCGTGACCTGGAATGGATCTCGGTCGACCCGCTCGTGCCGCTCGGGCCTGATGCCCGGGCCAGCGTGCAGGGCCTGGACGTGCCTGCGGCATGGGTGCGCGACACCCGCGACGGTGGTGTCTTCGGCGTGATCGGTCGGGTCCGCGTGCGGGCGGGTCGGCGTACCGGCACGTTGCTCGGCCGGGCGCACCCCGGCGCCGCCTGGCTGGAGTGGCGCTAGGAGCGCGCTGAGCCACTCCGCCCGTAGTGGTTCAGCACCCTCCTGCCGCCCGCGTCACCGCAGCTTGACGGTACGGAGCGCCAGCGCAGACGCAACGAGTGTCCAGCCCACGAGTACGAGCACCTGCGCGGCGCTCGGTGCCTGCCCGGCCGACAGGGCCGTCCGCAGGCCCTCCGCCAGCGCGCCGGACGGCAGAACGGCGCCCACCACGGCCAGCGGCCCGGGGAGCATCCCGAGCGGGACGACGATCCCGCCGGCCAGCAGCAGCACGAACCACACCAGGTTGGCCACGGCGAGCGTGATCTCGGCCCGCAACGAACCGCCGAGCAGGATCCCCAGCGAGCCGAACGCCGCGCAGCCGAGCAACACCAGCAGCAGCGCCCAGCCCAGCCCGGACGGCTCCGGCCGCCAGCCCAGTGCCATCGCGAGAGCGCACAGCACCACCACCTGCAGTGCGACGATCCCGAGCACGGCCACCAACCGGCCCGCCACCAGCAACCAGCGCGGCAACGCCGTGGCGGCGAGCCGCCGGACCACGCCGTAGCGGCGGTCGAAGCCCAGCGCGATGGCCTGCCCCGTGAAGGCGGTGGACATCACGGCCAGCGCGAGCACCCCGGGGACCACCGCGGCGATCCGGGGCTCGGGCAGCGGCACCACGTCGAGGGTGCTCAGCCCGACCAGCAGCACGATCGGGATCAGAAGTGTGATCAGCACCTGCTCGCCGTTGCGCAGGGCCAGCCGCAGCTCGGTGCCCGACTGGGCGGCGAGCATCCGCAATGGCGCGCCGGCGCCTGGCTGCGGGGTGAAGGTGCCTGGTGCGAATCGGTTCACGAGCGCAGTTCCCGTCCG
>DASRSC010000061.1:0-4363 GCA_035695525.1 Pseudonocardia sp.
CCCAGGTCCGAGCGGGCAGATCTCACTCAAGGCACCCGCACGCGGGGCCACCTTTTCCAGGAGCCACACCCGAGCCAGAGGTCACGACACCGACCCTGCCAGCCAGCCCCAGGCCAGCTGCTCTCGAGTCTCACAGCCCATCCAGTACCGGCATCCGGATGTCCATCAGAACCACGTCCACCGGCGTACCCATGACTCGCAGCCGCCCCGCCCGATCGACCGCCTGCCTGCCGTCGGCTGCCGCCCGGCCGGCAGCCCGCTGCCCGGCGGCTGGCTGACCGTGCTGCCCGGTGGCCGGAACATCGCGCTCGGCGTGCTCGCGGTCGTGGCCGTGCTCGTGCGGCTGCTCGCCAGGCCACCCGTCGACGTGGCCGGCGCGGCCAGGTACGCCGCCGCGGCGCTCACCATCGCGACGCTGCTCGCGCAGTCGACCCGGGTGGGCCGGCTGGTCGTGCCGGCACTGCTGGCCGGGGTTGCCGCTGCCCTTCGACCTGCCCACCGTCGACCATGACGCTGCGCAGACGGATCTGCGCCTTGCGGGTCGCGGACATACTCTGGAACGCATGGATCCCGTCCGCGCTGACAACTCGCTCGCCGAGCCCGAACCGAAGGTCGTCAAGTCCGATGCCGAGTGGCGTGAGCAGCTCAGCCCGGCCGAGTACCAGGTCCTGCGCAAGGCGGGCACCGAGCGGGCGTTCACCGGCGAGTACACCGACACGAAGACCTCGGGCGTCTACTCCTGCCGCGCCTGCGGAGCCGAGCTGTTCCGCTCCGACACCAAGTTCGAGTCGCACTGTGGCTGGCCGTCGTTCTTCACCCCGCTGGCGGGCGACGCCGTCATCGAGCGGGTCGACACGAGCCTCGGCATGAAGCGCGTCGAGGTGGTGTGCGCCACCTGCCACAGCCACCTCGGGCACGTCTTCGAGGGCGAGGGCTACGCCACGCCGACCGACCTGCGCTACTGCATCAACTCGGTCTCCTTGCGGTTGGAGCCCGACGCCTAGGAGCGCGCGGAACAGCTCGGCCGTACTGCGCGGCGCAGCTGTTCAGCACGGAACGCGAGGAGATCTCATTCGCCTCGGCTCTGGCTTCCGGTCCCTGCGACCGGTAGGAGTGGTGATCGACCCTGTCGCCGTCGCCGGAGGTTCCCGATGCCGCGCCGCCGTTACCTGGTGATCCTGCTGGCCGGCGTCCTCGGGCTCACCGCGACGGCAGGAACGGCCGCCGGCGCCGACCCTCCCGACGGCGGCCCGGACGACGGCACGGCGCGGCCCGGCTACAGGATCGTGCTCCCCGACCTCGCCCCGCTCCGCGTGGACGGGGGTGAGACAAGGGTGCTCACCGGGGTCCATCGGAACGCGGCCTACGCGATCGAGATCCCCGCGCAGTGGAACGGCGAGCTCGTCATGTGGGCGCACGGTTTCCGCGGCAACGGCCCGGAGCTCACCGTCGACCCGCCCGCCTACGGGTTGCGCGAGCGGATCGCGGCGCAGGGCTACGCGTGGGCGGCGTCCTCGTACGACCGCAACGGCTACGACGTGGCCTCCGGGGTTCGCTCCACCTCGGCGCTTGCAGAAGAGTTCGGCGAGCTGGTCGGCGTCCCGGAGCG
This sequence comes from Pseudonocardia sp., assembly GCA_035695525.1. GTDB lineage: Bacteria > Actinomycetota > Actinomycetes > Mycobacteriales > Pseudonocardiaceae > Pseudonocardia. Next base: position 1,610 of record DASRSC010000061.1, read on the forward strand.
GACGTACATCGCGGGTGTATCGATGGGCGGCCACATCGTCGCGCGGTCACTGGAGGAGTACCCGGGCTCCTACGCCGGCGCGCTGCCGATGTGCGGCGTGCTGGGCGACCAGGCGCTGTTCGACTACTTCCTCGACTTCCAGGTGGCGGCCGGTGCCCTCGCCGGCGTGCCCGTGTACCCACCAGGACCCGACTACGCCACCGCGGTACTGCCGCGGATCTACGCCGGCCTCGGCCTCGCGCCGAACGACCCCACGGTCGGTACCCCGGCGGCCCAGCAGCTGCGAGCCGCCACCGTGCTCGACTCCGGCGGACCGCGGCCCGGCGCCGACACCTCGTTCGCCTTCTGGAAGGACTTCCTGTTCGGACTGGGCGTGCCGGACGCAACCCCGACTCCCGTTGACGGCCTGGCCGCCGACCCGGCGCTGGTGGCGGGGAACGTCGGCACCGACTACGCCCCCGACCAGCCGGTCGACCTCGACGCCGCCGTCCAGCGCGTTCCCGTGGCCGACGAGCGCGCCCGGGAGTCCGGCCGGCTCACCCCCGTCGCGCAGGTATCCGGGACGCCCGACGCACCCGTGCTGTCGCTGCACGACCTCGGCGACCTGTTCGTCCCGTTCGTCATGGAGCAGGTCTACGCGACCGAGGTGGCCGAGGCCGGCCGCTCCGAGCTCCTCGTGCAGCGGGCCGTCCGCGCCACCGGTCACTGCGAGTTCTCCGCTGCAGAGGCCGGGAGGGCGTGGGACGACCTGGTGGCGTGGGTGAAGGAGGGCAGACAGCCCGCCGGCGACGACGTGACCGATCCGGCGACCGTGGCCGACCCCACTTACGGCTGCCGCTTCTCCGACCCGGCCGCGTACGCCGCCGCCGGCGCGCCGTCCGAGAGCGATACGCGTCGCCTCTTCGAGCCCTGCGCCTGACGATGCCCCGCTGAGCAGGGGCAGGCCGATCAGGGCAGGGTCGCCATCAGGTCGCCCGGCTGCACCCGCGGCCCGGTGAAGAAGGGCACCTCCTCGCGGACGTGCCGGCGGGCCTCCGTCGCCCGCAGGTGCCGCATGAGGTCGACGATCCGGTCGAGCTCATCGGCTTCGAACGCGAGAATCCACTCGTAGTCGCCCAGCGCGAAGGCCGGCACCGTGTTGGCCCGGACATCCGGGTTACCGCGGGCCTGCATGCCGTGGTCGGCGAGCATCTGGCGACGCTCCTCGTCGGGCAGCAGGTACCACTCCAGTGACCGCACGAAGGGGTAGATGGAGACATAACGCTTGGGCTCCTCGCCCGCGATGAACGCGGGCAGGTGGCTCTTGTTGAACTCCGCGGGCCGGTGCAGCGCCACCTGGCTCCAGACCGGGACGCTGGCGCGGCCGAGGGCGGTGGTGCGGCGCAGGCTCGAGTACGCAGCCTGCAGCGCCTCGACGTGCTCGGCGTGCCACCAGATCATGAAGTCGGCGTCGGCCCGCATCCCCGCGAGGTCGTACACGCCGCGCACGGCCACGCCCTTGCCCTCCAGCGCGTCGAGGAACTCCGTGAGCTGGGTGGCGGCCTCCGCGCGGTCCTCACCCAGCCTCCCCGGCTCGACCCGGAACACGGACCACATGGTGTACCGGATGGTGCTGTTCAGCTCGGCGTAGTCGAGGCGGGCCATGGCATCCATCCTGCCACGTGGACCGCTCCCGACTGCCCGGTGGCGAGGCCCGTCACGTGCCGGCGATCGCCCTGAACGAACGGCCCGTACGTCCGACTGGGCCGGACGTACGGGCCCGTTCGTGCGATGGGAGCACGCCCCGTGGGGCCCGAGTCACGCCCGGGCGGCGTGGGCCGTGAGGTAGGCGACGATCCGCTCGGCGGCACCGCGGCCCGTGCCCACACAAGCCGGGACCCCGACGCCGTGCAGAGCCGAGCCTGCGACAGCGAGCCCAGCAGGCAGTCCATCCCCGATCTCCCGCACGCGGTCGAGGTGACCGACCCCGTACTGCGGCAGTCCGCCACCCCAGCGCTGGACGTGGACGGCGATCGGCTCGGCCGTGATCCCGGTGAGCGCCGCCAGGTCGGCCCTGGCCCGGCCGACGAGCTCGGTGTCGTCGACCTGCATGGTGGCGGCCTCGCCGAAGCGGCCGAGGGAGGCGCGCAGCCGGACCAGGCCGTCGGGAGCCAGGTGAGCCCACTTGTTCGTCGAGTGGGTGAATGCCTTGACCGACAGGGGCTCCCCGGTCGCGATCAGCGCACCCGAGGTGGGGGGCAAGGTGCTCGCGTCTGCCCCGCGGTAGGCGAGTGCGACGACGACCGAGGACGCGAGCTCGATCTCTGCCGCCGCCCGAGCCGCGGCCGGCGCCACGGCGGCGAGCAGCCGTGCCGCGGCGGGAGCGGGGATCGCCAGCACCACGGCGTCCACGTCGAGCGACTCGGGGGCGGTGGTGGGGCCCAGCGTGAGCCGCCAGCCGGTTTCCCGGCGGTGCAGTTCCCGGACCGTGGTGCCGAGCCGCACGTTCGCCCGGGCCGCAGCGGCGAGGGCGTTCAGGAGCGTCCGGTAGCCGCCGGACAGGGCACCGAAGACCGGTGCAGGCCTCGCTGGAGCCCTGCCGTCCAGAGGGGCCGCCCCCGGCGGCGGGACGGTAGCCGCGTCGGCAGCCGCCGTCAGGGACGGGGCTCCGGTGTCGAGGGCGGCGGCGAGGGTGGGGATCGTGGCGCGCAGGCCCAGCTCGTCGACCCGCCCCGCGTAGACCCCGCCGAGCAGCGGGTCGGCGAGGCGGTCGGC
>DASRSC010000062.1:0-3270 GCA_035695525.1 Pseudonocardia sp.
CGACGAGTGTCTGCTGACACCGGATGACGACGTCGTGCTGGCCTCGGGGGACGAGCTCCTCCTGGCCGGGCGGCCCGCGCGGCGCGCGCTCAGACGACGATGGTCGTCGACGCGACCCGGGAGTACGTCGTGACCGGCCGGCACGTGCCGGCGAGCTGGATCTGGGCACGACTCTTACCGGCGGGCGACCGACGGGGAGGCTGAGCGCCGCGTCGTGCCGCCGTGCCCCGGGCTGCGCCGGGGGCGGTACGCATCGGGTGATCTGTACCGCTCCGGGTGCAGGGCGACGGACGCCCGGTGCGGGATGTGCGAACCGGACATGATCGCCACGATTGAGCGGTGGCCGGCGGCACCCGCGGGCCGGGCTGTCCGGGCAGGAGGGATCAGGATGCGGACGACTGTCGCGGCGGCGCCTGCCGGGTGGCGGATGCGGCCACGCACCAGGAAGGGCGTGCTGGTGGTCCACATCGTGGCCGCCGGAGCGTGGATCGGCCTGGACGTGATGCTCGGCGTGCTCGTCTTCACAGCCATGTTCACCGGCGACCGCGCCACCGCGTCGCTGGGCTACCAGGCACTGCCGCTCCTGCTGTGGCCGATCATCGCGGCCGCCGTGGTGTGCCTCGCAAGCGGCGTCGTCCTCGGGCTCGGTACCCACCACGGACTGCTCCGGTACTGGTGGGTGGCGGTCAAGCTGGCGCTGAACCTCCTGCTCACCGCGCTGGTCGTGCTCCTGCTGCGGCCGGGCCTGTATGAGGCGGCGGAGTACGGCAGGCGGCTCGCCGCGGGGCCTGCCACGGCCGATCTCGGCGACCTGGTCTTCCCGCCGATCGTGTCGTCCACCGCGCTCGTCGTCGCGACGGTGCTGTCGGTCTACAAGCCGTGGGGACGAGTCAGGGGATCGGCCGCGGAGCGGGCCTGATCCTCGGGGTTATCGTGAGGACTCCGGGAGAGGAGGCGGGATGCGCGACTACCCGCAAATGCTCGCCGCGACTGATCACATCGAGCCCGTTCCGCGGAGGGTCCGCGCAGTGCTCGGCGGCCGGACGGTGTTCGACACCATGCGGGCGCTGTACGTGTGGGAATGGCCGAGCTACCCGCAGTACTACATCCCGCTGTCCGATGTGGACCCTGGCGTGCTGGTGGACGAGCAGCACCTCCAGCGCCTGCGCCGCGGTGCCGCACGGCGCCACGGGCTGCGCGTCGGCGACATCGATCGGCCGGGAACTGCACGCGTGTTCACGGATGACGCCCTGGAAGGGCTGGCCGGCACCGTGCGCTTCGACTGGAGCGCGATGGATGCGTGGTTCGAGGAGGACGAGGAAGTCTTCGTGCATCCCCGCAACCCCTATGCCCGGGTCGACGCACTGCGCTCCACCCGAACCGTGCGGATCGAGCTCGACGGTGTGGTCCTGGCGGAGTCGGCCTCGCCGGTGATGGTGTTCGAGACCGGTCTGCCCACCCGCTACTACCTTTACCGCACCGCAGTGCACTTCGAGCACCTGGAACGGGCCGACACGGTCACCGCATGCCCGTACAAGGGCAGGACCAGCGCGTACTGGTCGATCCGGGTCGGCGACCAGCTGTATCCGGACCTGGCCTGGGCCTATGACTTCCCGACCCCGCAGCTGCTGCCCATCGCCGGCATGGTCGCGTTCTACAACGAGAAGGTCGACGTGATCCTTGACGGTGAGCTCGTGGAGCGGCCGACAACGCACTTCTTCCGCTGACTACGACGGCCTCGCCGACAGGGCCATACACGAGGGCGGTCACAGATGAGAGCGCTCTGCGGTCCTGCGTCGGTAGCGTGTTTCGTGACGAGAGCGGCGCCGTCTGCCGCCCCGCACGCGCAACGCCAGCACACCATTCGCGTCCGACCTCCCCCGGCACCGCCGCCCTGTGGCGGCCCGGAGGCCTGACGAGAACGGACGCCCCCCGCGCGATGCCCACGACGTACCAGTCCTCGCCCGCCACAATCGCCAGAAGTACGCCCCAGAAGGACCATCGGCGCACCCACCTGATCCTGATGCTGGCGCTCACCTTCTCCACGGGTGTCATCGACGCCGTCGGGTATCTCGGCCTCGACCGTGTGTTCACGGCCAACATGACGGGGAACATCGTGATGCTCGGCATGGCGCTGGCGGGCAGTGAGCACTTGCCCGTCGCCCGGCTCGCGCTGGCGTTGGTCGGGTTCGTCGTCGGAGCGGCGGTTGCCGGACGGTGGCTGCGCACGGCACCGGCGGGCTGGTCGAGGCGGACGACCGCGCTCCTCGGGGCCGTCGCCGGCGTCGTGCTGGTGATGTCGCTGCTCCTGCTTCGGGTCGGGGTGCACCCCGCCGACCCGGTCGGATCGATCATCACCTCGATCCTTGCCGTGGCCATGGGCGTGCAGGCGGCCACCGCGCGGCTCGTCGCGGTCAAGGACGTCACCACGGTGGTGGTGACGTCGACGCTCACGGCGCTGGCAGCGGACTCCTGGCCCGGCGGCGCGGCAGGGCTCTGGCGGCGCCGCGCACCCGCGGTCGCGCTGATGCTGCTGGGTGCCGCCGCCGGTACCGGACTGCTGCGGTGGAACATCACCCCGGCGCTGCTGCTGTCGTCGGTGGTCACCGCGGGCGTCGCGGTCGCGGGCCACCGCGCTACCAGGGGCTGAGTCAGCGCCGGAGCCGCGACCGCCACTGCGAGCACACCGTGCCCCCAGCCGAACGTCGGCCGGGGCACGGCTCTCGCGCCGCTCACCGGCGGTGCTGCCCCCGTGACCCGGTCGCCGCCGATCTCGGCGTTCTGCACGGGGACGAAGCTCTCCCGGGTGCCGAACAGCCCGGTCTGCACAGTGACCCACTTGGGCTGGTCGGTGTCGTCGTCGTAGTAGATCTGACCGATCTTGCCGATCCTGTCGCCGGACCGGTCGTACGCCGTCGACCCGATCAGGTCGCGCAGGTCATTCGCAGAAGTCATCGGTGGGTTCTCCTCTGGGGGTGGCGGTGTCCCAGGAGCCGCCAGGCGCCGTGATGCGGACCGGCTTGTGGTGCGTCTCTCCCACGGACCGGCCCGGACTACCCGCCCCCACCGGGCGCACACGAAAAGCGTTGCGCAACCGTGGCGGATCCCAGTGTCGGCGTGTTCACCCGAACTGACCAGGTGCGATGCCGGCGATCGGAGGAAGATCGGGCGCGGCGAGGAGATGCGGAGGTTTTGGGGGTGGGGGAGCCGTCCGACGAGGTCGACGACGAGCCGCCGGTGCTGTGGGCCGCGGGGGCGGTCGCGCGTCGG
>DASRSC010000063.1:0-4675 GCA_035695525.1 Pseudonocardia sp.
CACTGGTGGCCCTGTATGCGGAGGATCCCCGCCTCGGACACGCACAGGTGGAGTTCACCCCGTCGCTGCAGCGCCTCGTCGAGGTGGTCCTGACCGGGCTCCTCAAGCGCGAGCCCGGCGGAGAATGTATTCCGTAGTCCCGCAGTCGGAAACCGCCTTTCGGAGAATCATTGCGATGATGAACGTGGCGATCGGACCGGCGGTGACGATCACTGGCGTCAGCACGAACGCGAGTACCGGAATGGAGGTGTTCCACAACGCCAGGTCACGCGTGGGTTCCGCGGAGGGCCGCGTGCCGACCCTTGAGTGCCGTGTCCTTGTTGATCGGGTCATGGGCCTCGTCCGGCTCGACCTTTCCCGTGATGCTGATGGCGTTGAGCACGGCGAACATGCGCACGAGATGCACGATCCGCGCCTCGTCCTGGTCCACCGCCCATTGGTCCCCGCTGGTCAGGGCGAGTGTGCGGTCGACCCAGATCACCTCGACGTGCAATTCGGCACGCTGCAGGACGTTGCACAGCCGGTCGCGGAGCTCGCCGGGAGACAGATCGATCCAGTCGGACAACACCCTTGCATCCACCGGCATGAGCCGCCCGCGCTTGCGGAAGTAGATCAGCTCGGCCGCGTAGGCGTGGCCGTATGAGCTGTACCGACTCCCGTTCTGCTGGGAGATGGCCATGCAGATCAGGTGTGTTCGCAGCGGGCCCATGGTGCGCAGGGTGTGCTCGTAGCGGGGCAGGTTGTTGGCGAACCAGCTCACCGTCCGGACCGGCCCCAGCTGCTCGACGATGAACGGCGCAAGTCTGGGTGGAAACCCCCAGTACTCCGTGCCCAGTCCTTCGAGAAGGCCTGTTGCGAGCCGATGGAGCTCGCGAGCAGCCATTCTCCAACCCCCTACCTTGTGTAGTGATGCAAATGCTACTCGCACGTGCAGCCGCATGTGCGTCTGAACAGCGGACGAGTTGTCGCACGGATGGATCCCGTCAATGGTATGTGACGTATCCGGCCCATTAAGAGTAGTGGTCGTCGCGCTAACCGGCTGATCGGACGGTCGCGACACCCCGCACTTCGGCCAATCGTGCACATCGTTGTCGACACGGTTACAGGCTGTTACGACAATTGCTGCTGACGCGCGGGCGGCGCGTGTCCGACCGGGCGTCACGTTCGGTAGGAGCCGAAAGCCGGCGACGAGCGGCCCGAGCCCCGTTCGGCCCACCGGTGCACACTCGCCGAGTGCCACCGGATCCCGCTCTCCCCGATCTGTCCGGCGCGGTTGTGCTCGTCACTGGTGGAGGCGGCGGGATCGGTTCCGGGATCGCGGCACGGTTCGCCGCGGCCGGGGCTGCGGTCGTGGTGCATCACCGCGACGCGGGCACGGAACGAGCCAGGGTGGTTGCCGGCGCGATCACGGCTCGCGGGGGCCACGCAGTCACCGCGAGGGCCGACGTCACCGACCCCGAGCAGTGCGCGTCGTTGATGGCGGTGGCCGTGGAGCGGTTCGGGCGGCTCGACGGCGTGGTCGCGGCCGCCGGGGTGCAGCCCGTCGTCGATCTCCCGGACATGTCCGTGGACGCCTGGCGCGAGGTGCTCGACACCAACGCCACGTCGGCGTTCGCCACCGTTCAGGCGGCGGCCGGGGTGATGGACGGGCACGGCGGGTCGATCACGTTGATCGCATCGATCGAGGGTGCACGTCCGGCTCGGGCCCATGCACACTATGCGGCGTCCAAGGCAGCCACGATCATGTTCGCGCGCAGCGCCGCCCTGGAGTACGGCGGGGCCGGGATCCGGGTCAACACGGTCTCCCCGGGCTTGGTCCGGCGTGCCGGGCTGGCCGAAGCGTGGCCCGATGGAGTCGGGAGGTGGGAGCGCGCCGCACCCCTGGCGCGGTTGGGCGAGAGCCGCGACGTCGGCGACGCGTGTGTGTTCCTGGCCTCGCCGATGGCGCGGTGGATCACCGGGCACGATCTCGTCGTCGACGGCGGGATGTCGGTGGTGCCGTCGTGGTGAGCCGCGCGGCAGGCGAGCAGGTGGCCGCCCTGCTCGGGCTCGAGCCGCTGCCCGACGAGGGCGGCCTGTTCCGGCGCACCCACCTCGACGCGCACTCCTCGGCGATCTACTACCTGCTGCTCGCCCCGGACTTCTCCGCCCTGCACAAGCTCGGCGCCACCGAGACCTACCACTGGTACGGCGGATCGCCCCTGCGGCTGCTCCTGCTGCACCCCGACGGGGCGACCGACCAGCCGGTGCTCGGACCCGATCTCGCGACCGGGCAGCGGCCACAGGTCGTGGTGCCGGCGGGGACGTGGCAGGGGTCGAGCCCGGAAGGGGAGTGGTCGCTCGTCGGCACGACCACGGCACCTCCGTTCGACTGGGCGCACTTCCGGCTCGGCGACCGCGCCGACCTCGTCGACCGGTACCCGAAGACCCGGATGCGGATCGAGGAGCTGACCCGCCCGGTCAGCCGCTCTGCTGCTCCTGGCTGTTCGGGCCGTTGAGGGCGAACGTGGCGCCGAACGGATCGACGAGGATGCTCATCCGCCCGAACGCGCTGTCTTGCTGCCGCATGACGACGGTGGCACCGCCGCGCTCGGCAGCGTCGACGGCGGCGTCGACATCCGCAACCGCGAAATACGCCAGCCAGTGCGCAGGCACATCGGGGGGACCCCCCATCATTCCGCCAATACCGCCGGCGACCTCGCCGTCGACCTGGAACGTGCCGTAGTCGTCGGGTGCGCCGGGGACCGGCTGGAAGGTGTAGCCGAAGACGGCGGCGTAGAAGCGCGTGCCGGCCTCGGGGTCGGTGAGCCGGGCGTCGGTCCAGACGAGCGAGCCCGGCTCGTTGTAGATCTCCACGCCGTTCTGCCCGGCGGCCTGCCAGACGCCGAAGACGCCTCCGCAGGTGTCGAACGCGACGAGCATCCGGCCGTTGCCCGGAATGTCGAACGGTTCGACGAGGACGGTGCCGCCGTTGGCGGCGATCTGCTTAGCGGTGGCGTCGGCGTCGTCGGTCGCCAGGTAGACCGTCCAGGCGGACGGCTGGCCCTCCTGCTGAACAGGCCCGATGGCGGCCGCGGCCCGGTCGTTGGTGCGGGCGACGTGGTAATGGCCGAACTCCTCGCCGGTATCGACGAACGACCAGCCGATCACCGACCTGTAGAAGTCGGTGGCCGCCGAGACATCGGGGACGGCGAGGTCGACCCAACACGGGGTGCCGGGGGGCCAGGGAGCGTCACGGGTGGGCATTGCACACACCTCCATGGGAGTGGGACGGCGCACAGCCAACCACCGACCACCGACAGAACGCGTCATCCGATCGGTTGCTCGGCGCCCCCCGACTCCCCGTCCCCCGCGGCCGGTTAGGGTCTCCCACCAGCAGTTGCGAGGAGGGACCGTGTCCGAGGAAGCGCCAGTCGGCCGCGTCGTCGGCACCGAGGACTCCACGCCCCTGCAGTTCAGCGTGGCCCTCGCTCCAGAGCAGTACCTGCAGCTCGACGACGTCGTGGTCACTGTTCGTCCGGTCCCCGGGATCGGTCCGGTGATGACGTCCGGCGTGGTCACCGAGGTCCGTGCCCGGCACGAGGGCGCCACCTTCGGCTCCGACGTCTTCCTCATCGCCGACGGCGTGCTGCCCGCGCAGGTGCAGGAGATCGCCGAGATCACGACCACACGCGTCGAGCCCGAGTGCTACGTCCCGCCGACGCCCGGCTCGCTCGCCAAGCGGGCCACCGGCGAGGAACGCGCGCGGGCCCTGTACTTCGACCAGATGGACCTCAAGGTGCCCGTCGGGCTCGGCCGCGACGGCGAGCCGATCTACGTCAACCTGGAGTTCCTCGACGGCACCCGCGGCGGGCACGTCTCGATCAGCGGCATCTCCGGCGTCGCGACGAAGACGAGCTTCGCGCTCTTCCTGCTGTACTCGATCTTCCGCAGCGGCGTGCTCGGGCGCCGGTCGGTCAACGCGAAGGCGCTGGTGTTCAGCGTCAAGGGCGAGGACCTGCTGTTCCTCGACCAGCCCAATAACCGGCTCGACGACGACCTGCGCGCCGCATACGCCAAGCTCGACCTGCCCGCGACGCCGTTCGCCTCCGCCGGCTTCTTCGCCCCTCCCACGCCCGACGACCTCTCCGGCCGCCCGCACGTCACCGGCCGGACGAGCGGTGTCACCGCGTTCTGGTGGACGCTCGCCGAGTTCTGCGCCGAGGAGTTGCTGCCCTACGTCTTCGCCGACGCGGAGGACGAGCGCAACCAGTACACGATGGTGATCCACCAGGTCGCCGCGCGGCTGCGGCGGGAGGCCACACCCGTCGGCGACGGTGCGATCGCTGTGGGCGGCCGGGTGCTGCGCACCTACGACGACCTCGTGGAGTTCGTCTCCGACCGGCTCACCGACGAGGACGAGCGCCGCGACTGGGCGGGTCCGGTCACGGGCACCGGCACGATCAACGCCTTCCTGCGGCGGCTGCGCTCCAGCCTGAAGCCGCTGCGCACGATCGTCCGCGGCGACCTCACCGACGCACCGGGACGCCGCGTGAGCACCGACAGACACCAGGTCACGGTCGTCGACCTGCACAACCTCCCCGAGCGCGCCCAGCGGTTCGTCGTCGGCGTGGTGCTGGCATCCGAGACTGCCCGCAAGGAGGCCGCAGGGCCCGGCGGGCTGTTGTTCACGATG
>DASRSC010000064.1:0-3231 GCA_035695525.1 Pseudonocardia sp.
GCGTCCGGACGTTCCAGCGCGAGAGCGCCTGAGCAGCCGGTGCGCCGGTGACGGCTCCCGCGGATCGGACTCGTCGCCTGCGCGGCGGGCGGGGTGGAGACGGTCCGGGCGGACTTCGTGGAGCCCGCCCTGACCCGTCCGGGGCTGGGGCGTGGCGATCACCCTCAGCCCCACTGCTTCCCGTCCGCGACCAGGTGAGGCGTGCGGGCGGGTCACGGCCCCACCCACCGCTCGACTGCTACCTCGTCGCACCGGCCACGGCCATCACGGTCGCGAAGCTCACCCTCGGAATCGCGGACTACCAAACCCTCACCACAGCGGGCAACTCGTGTCCGGCGAGGACGTGTGGCCGCTCTCCGAGCCGCCAGTGACCGGCCGCTGCCGTGATCGGCGATCCTCGAACTGGTCGACGAGATCACCAACCGGTAGCGGTCGCCCGATCCGTATGACCCGGACACTTTTCCGGGCTGTCCTGTCGTCCCCGCCCCCGCCGGGCGAAGGATCTCCACGGCGCGCACCACAATGAGCGGGGTAGAAGCTCACTCCTCCTTCGACAGGGACCAACGCAGCCGACCTACGACCATCCGGTGAGCTACCGGATCTGGGTGCTCGGCGAGTGCGATGGCCAGCTGCGCCTTCGCCCGGGTCTCGGCCCAGCCATGGTGGGTGTTGCCGCCGTCCACGACGAGCGTCCATCTCCACTGCTGCCGCTCCGGGTGCCACGACACCACCTCGCGGGACTGCTCCTGCCCGGTCATCCGCCGCGCCTCCGCCTCGTCCGCTGCCTCACCGATCACCTGTCGGCCGTCCGGTAGCTCCGCCATCCACAACGTCACGTGACGAGCATGACGAAAGTCCCGCAAAGTCTGCAAAATCTGCAAGATACGCAGATCATGCAACAGACGCAGAAGCCGCTTAGCGCGTGGTACGTTGCTCGGTCCGCTCCTACGGTGCCAAGGTGCCCCCGAGGGAACGACGGCCCAGGCTGCTCCTGACGAGCGAGCTAGCAGAGGAACTTGGGGTGTCCGCACGCCTGATCCAGCAGTACCGGCACGACGGCATCCTCACGCCCACGATGGAGACCCCGAAGGGGCATGCTCGGTGGGATCTGGAGGACGTCCGCAAGCAGCTCCGCGCACTCCGCGAGAAGAACGGCTGACCTTCGGGCATGAGCCCTGTCGGCATGCGACCCTGAGCATGTTGCCGCGTCCCCCGGCCGTCGATCTGCATCGATGGAGGGAAGCCGCGTACGAGTCATGGACGTCCACCACCAGGCCAGCCACCACGGCCGCTAGATCGGCCCGTGTGCGTCGACCTGGAAGCTGTACGGGCCATCGGACGAGACGCCGGGCGCTCGAAACTGAGCGCCCGCCCAGACCTACGCGATCTTGGATGCCGCTCGTATCGCGATACGGGAGCAGTCGTGCGATCCGCCGGGGAACCACAGGCTCGCCAGTCGCCCTCGAAGCGCCCTGCAATGGGCTCCCCTGACTGCGCCAGGGGGATCCACCCGAGCTCAAGCGCAGACCGGCCCGCCGCCGCCGTCGATCAACGGTGGGCCGGTCGCGCAGTGCGGTGCCCCCCATCCGGGTCCCCCGACCCGGCCGCACACATACGACGTTAGGGCAGAAGGACGCGAAGCGGATCAGTCGAAAGGTTGATCCTCACTCGACCGGCGGTCGGAGCCCGTCGCGCAGCACCGCGAACACGCGTTGCCGTAGACCCGGCTCCGGGTCGGTACCAACGGTGTGCAGCAGCCCCTTGAGCAGCGCGACCAGATCCGGAACGGTGATGTCACCGCGGACGGCCCCGGCCGCCTGCCCGCGCGCCAGCAGCACCCCCAGTGCGTCGTGCAACTCGGCGACCGCACCGGCGATGCCGTGCGCGCCTGCCCCGGCGAGCGCGTCAGGCAGGTCACGCTTGCGTCCCGCCTCCTCGGCCAGCCGGGCGAGGAAACCCTCGAACGCAGACCCCGGGTCCGCTGCGTCTGCACGCGCCCGCGCATCGTCGACGACGTCCTGCACGCGGGCCAGCGAGACCGCCTCGAACAGCGCCTCCTTCGTCGGGAAATGCCGGTAGACCGTGCCGGGACCGACACCGGCCGCGGCAGCGATCTCGTCGAGCGGAACGCCGAACCCGTGATCCGCGAACGCCTCGTCGGCGGCAGCCAGCACGCGCTCCCGGTTGCGGCGCGCGTCGGCACGCAGAGGCCGCTCAGCCATGGTGGCCCGTTCGCACCCAGCGGTGACCCTCGGCCCGACGCGGGCGCCTCCCCGTCCCGCGGATCAACTCGCAGTTGCTAAGCGGGGCGGTCGTTCCGTATCGTTGAACCGGGGTCACCGTTCCGATTCTAGGAGGATTCATGAGCCGCAGTCCGCGAGAGGTCGTCGAGCAGGTCCGTCGCATGGTGGCCGGGGAAGGTGTCGCCTTCGCCGACCTCTTCGCGGCCGACGGCGTGCTCACCTATCCCTTCGCCGTGCCGGGGATGCCGCGGGAGCTGCGGGGCCGGGACGCCATCCTGGCTTACCACGGCGCCGCCTCCGAGCAGCGGCGGATGCTGGAGATCGAGGGCGTTGACGTTCTGGTCCGCGAGACTGACGACCCCGAGGTCGTCGTTGCCGAGATCGAGCACCATGGGCACTCGCACGGAACCGGCGGGCCCTACCGGTTCCGCGCGCTGGGCGTGATCCGGGTGCGGGACGGCGAGATCGTCGCCTACGACGACTACATGGACCCCATCGCCATGGCCGCGCTGCTCGGCCGCACCCCGGACCTGGTGGCAGCGCTCTCGGCGGCTTGAACGCGGGGACGGCAGGTGCTGTATGAGGGGAGGTCGGGCGCGAAGTGCTGGATCGCCGACACCGTCCAGTAGTCCTCCGTGACGACGATGGCGTTGCGCACGGTCTCCGCCGGCAGCGCGCGGTAGGCGGCAGCCACGTCCTCCACCATCTGGGGCCAGCCGATCTCGTCGAGCTGGAAGTTGCCGATCTGCAGGGGCTGGTCGGCGTGCGCGGAGATCGGCGTGATCGGCAGCACGTGGAGGACGCCGAGGACGCCGATCGCCGTCACCGCGTAGACGGGCCAGGTCGGCACCCAGCGCCACCATGCCGCCGACCTGCGCTGCTCGATCGCGGCCGCCGATGCAGCCCAGAGCAGGGGGAACATCGATCGATGGACCCCGGCTCCACCGCACGTCACGCCGCAGCGCGCCCACCGGGCGTTGCGCGAGCA
>DASRSC010000065.1:0-13890 GCA_035695525.1 Pseudonocardia sp.
CGTCGTCGGGGATGGAGGTGATGATGACGTCGGCGGCTCGGCCGACTTCGTGTGGCGTGTCCATCCAGCGGAGGCCGTGCGCTATGAGCGTCTCCGCGCGCTCGCGGGTGTGGCTGGTCCCGTACACCACGTGTCCGGCGGCGAGCAGGCGATCGGCCATGGCCCCGCCCATGTGGCCGAGTCCGACGAGCCCGATCGCGAGTCTGGTGGTGGTTGTCGTCGTCATGGTCAGTCCTGCCCCTCGATCGTGCTGATGTCGGCTGCGTCGAGCCGGAGATTCGCGGCGCTGACGAGCGGATCGACCTGGCCCGGGCGGCGGAAGCCGACGATGGCACCGTCGACCGCCGGGTTGCGCAGGGCCCATGCGATCGCCACTGCGCCCGGGGTGGTGGACCGACGGTCGGCGACCGCCCGGAGCCGCTCCACCTGGGCGAGGTGCTGCGACAGCCGCGGCTCGGTGAAGCGGGGATCGCGCTTGCGCCAGTCGTCATCGGCGAGGTGCGTGATGCGGTCGCGGGTCATGGCCCCGCTCAGCAGGCCCGAGGCCATGGGGGAGTACACGAGGACACCGATCGCCTCGCGTTCCGCGACGGGGAGGAGTTGGGTTTCCGCCTCGCGGTCGATCAGTGAGTACTGCGGTTGCAGCGTCTCGACAGGGGCGATCTGCTGTGCGCGTCGTAGCTGCTCGACGGTGAAGTTCGAGACGCCGATGTGGCGGACGATGCCCTGTTCCTTCAGCTCGGCGAATGCCGCCCAGCCCTCCTCGATGTCCTCGGCGGGGATCGGCCAGTGGACCTGGTAGAGGTCGATGGCGTCGATCCCGAGCCGGTTCAGGCTCGCGTCGGCCTCCCGCAGGATCGAGTCACGGTCGAGGCTGTGCACCACGACCCGCCCGGGGCCCTCGAGGAGCGAAGCCTTCGTGAAGACGTACGGGCGACGGTCGCCGGTGAGGCCGTCCAGTGCGCGACCGACCATCTGTTCGGAGCGTCCGAAGCCGTAGGCCGCGGCGGTGTCGATCCAGTTGACACCGAGGTCGAGCGCGCGGTGGATCGCGGCGATGGATTCGTCGTCGTCCTGGGGACCCCATCCGAACTCCCAGCCGCCGCCTCCGATCGCCCAGGCGCCGAAGCCCACGCGGGTGATGTCGAGGCCGGTCTTGCCCAACGGGGTGGTCTCCACGGGGGTCTCGTTCATGGCTCCAGCCTCGCCGCGGCGGTGGACGACGTCGCCGGTGCCACCACGAGTTTCCGTTACCGGCTTGCCCGAGGCCCCGGGTACCGGCCAGCCGGAGTTGCAGCCGGGAACGCCGGCGGGGACACGCCTCGATCAGAGGCTGTCGAGGAAGGTGAGTACGGCCAGAACGCGACGGTGGTCGTCGGATGTCTCGGGGATGCGCAGTTTCATGAGGATGCTGCGGACGTGTTTCTCGACCGTTCCCTCCGCCACCCACAGCGGGTGGGCGATGCCGGCGTTGGACCGGCCCTCGGCCATCAGGGCCAGCACCTCGCGTTCGCGGTGGGAGAGGACCTGCAAGGGGTCGTCCACCCGGCGGGCGGCGAGCAGTTCCTGGACGAGCGCCGGATCGACGACCGCGGCTCCCTTGATGATCCGGTCCAGGGTGCCGAGGAAATCGTCGACGTCGCCGATCCGGTCCTTGA
The DNA here is from genome assembly GCA_035695525.1 of Pseudonocardia sp. Classification (GTDB taxonomy): domain Bacteria; phylum Actinomycetota; class Actinomycetes; order Mycobacteriales; family Pseudonocardiaceae; genus Pseudonocardia. The sequence continues at coordinate 1,659 of DASRSC010000065.1, forward strand.
GCAGGTAGCCGCTGCGCTGCCCGCTGGCGAGCAGTTCGGTGGCTTGCTCGACCTCGACGTGCGCGGACAGGACCAGGATCGCGGTCTGCGGGAGTTCGGCGCGGATCACCTGGGCTGCGGCGAGCCCTTCGGTGGTGTGGGTCGGGGGCATCCGGATGTCCACGACGACCAGGTCGGGTCGATGCTCGCGGACCAGCGCGAGCAGTTCGTCGGGTTCACCGGCCTGACCGACGACCTCGAATCCCGACCCGGCCAGGAGACTGCTCAGGCCTTCGCGCAGCAGGACGTCGTCATCGGCGACCATGACCCGACCGCGGTTTCCCGCCACGGGATCGAGTATCAGGCCCGCGGCCGGCCCTGCCCAGCCCTCGGGGGGTGCCGACCGACGGTCCGTCATCGGTCCTCCAGCTGAGCCGCCCACGGTGCCCTCCCGGCGTGCCGCTCGTTCGGACCATCACGGCCCCGATCGCGCCGGCCGAGGACGTGTGGACAATCCCCGGCCGGGCCCTGTCAGCCTCGTTCCGGGGAGTGCGGGTGTCATCGCGGCCTCCGGCAACCCGTGATGGTCGCCAGCCGGAGTCGTCGTCTACCGGCCAGCCGGAGGGGTCGCCGGCTGCGCGAGCCCGAGGGCGCCCCTCAGGACACGGCGCGGCGGATGGTGGCTACCTGCAATGGCTCGCCGACGCCGCACTCCTAGCCTTGCCTCGTGGCCTTGCGCTGCTTGATCGTCGACGACAGTCCGGGCTTTCTCGAGGTTGCCCGTACGGTGCTCGAACGGGAGGGGATGGAGATCGTCGGAGTCGCGTCGACCGGTTCCGAGGCTCTCCAGAGCGCAGCCGATCTGCATCCCGACGTGACGCTGCTGGACATCGATCTGGGGGCCGAGAGCGGCTTTGTCGTGGCGCGGTGGCTGGCCGCCGATCCCGACCTCGACCCCGGGGCCCTGATCCTGATCTCGGCTCACGCACAGGAGGACATCGCCGACCTCCTCGACGCGAGTCCGGCCGTCGGGTTCCTGTCCAAGCCTGCGCTGTCCGCGACGGCGATCGAGAGGTTGGTCCGCGCGGCTGGTGGAGGTCACAACCGGCCTGGTGAGTCGCTTCGCTCCTGAGCCCGACGGACGGGAGATGGCGGCGGGGTGCAGCGGGCGGAGGTCCGCGGGCGCCTCGGCGTCTTCGCCCACGGGTCTTCCGAGAGATGTCTTGACCTGCTTCGATCGGTGTCAGGACCGGCCTTCTGGGGCGGGGCGTATTCCTTTCCGCGCCCGCCGCCGCGGGCACGCGGGCGGGGCGCCCCGCCGAGGTGATGGTGTGGCGTCCGCCGGAGTGGAGGCCCGATGGCCACCCAGTGGAGCGATGGGCTCGTCGCGGAACAGGACGCGCTACGCCGCGTGGCCACGCTCGTCGCGACAGGGGCACCACCGGAGGCGGTCTTCGCCACGGTGGCCGAGGAGGTCGGCCGGCTGCTGGAGGTCGACACCACGATCCTGAGCCGTCACGAGTCGGACGGTACGCAGGTGTCCGTGGGTGCGTGGAGCAATACGGACGTCGCCGTCCCGTTTCCCGTCGGGACTCGAGTGCGTCTGGGCGGCCGGAACGTCGTGTCGATGGTCGTCCGGACGGGCCGCCCGGCGCGCATCGAGGACTACGCCGACGCCACCGGATCCGTGGCCCATGCGGCTCGCGGCTGGGGGCTCCGCTGCGCCGTCGGCGTGCCGATCGGTGTCGAGGGCCGGCTGTGGGGGGTCATCAGCGTGGCCTCCGGACGAGCACGGTCGATCAGGGCCGACACCGAGGCACGGCTTGCGGCGTTCACCGAGCTGGTCGCGACCTCCATCGCCAACGCCCAGGCCCGTGTGGAGCTGCGCCGGTTCGCCGAGGAGCAGGCCGCGTTGCGCCGGGTGGCGACGCTCGTGGCCCGGGCCGCGCCACCGGAGGAAGTGTTCGCCGCGGTCACCGCCGAGGTGGGCCGGGTGCTCGTCGCCGACATCGTCGTCCTGTGCCGCTATGAGGCCGACGGTGTCGAGACTGTCGTCGGCGTGTGGAGCAGCGCCGATGACCCGCCCGTCGCGGTCGGTACCCGCACGCGCCTCGACGGGCGGAACGTGAGCACCCGGGTGTTGCGCACCGGCCGGCCGGCACGGATCGACGACTACTCGGACGCCACCGGGCCCGTCGGTGTCTTCGCTCACGAGGTCGGCATCCGGGCGTCGGTCGGGGTGCCGATCAGGGTGGACGGCGGGCTGTGGGGCGTCATGATCGTGGCGACCGAGCGCACGTCACCGCCGGAGGACTCGGAGGTGCAGCTGGCCGGGTTCACTCACCTGGTCGGGACGGCGATCGCCAACGCCCAGGCCCGCACCGAGCTGCGCCGGTCCGCCGAGGAGCAGGCCGCGTTGCGCCGGGTGGCGACGCTGGTGGCCCGGGCCGCGCCACCGGAAGAGGTGTTCGCCGCGGTCACCGCCGAGGTGGGTCAGGTGCTCTCCGTCGCCTTCACGGTCTTGAGCAGGTACGAGACGGACGGTGCGGCCACGGTCCTCGGCACCTGGACCAGCGCTGGCGGCGCCTTTCCGGTCTCAATCGGCACCCGGGTGGAGCTCGGTGGCCGGGACGTGCACACCCTCGTGTCGCGGACCTGCCGGCCTGCGCGGTTGGAGCACTACGACCAGGATGTGGGCGCCGCAACCGCCACCGTGCTGACCGCTGGGGTGCGGGCCTCGGTCGGCGCGCCGATCAGCGTCGGGGGCCGACTGTGGGGCGTCGTGATCGTGGCACCCGAGACCGACCAGCTGCTGTCGCCGGACACGGAGACGCGGCTGGCCGGCTTCACCGAGCTGATCGCCACGGCTCTCGCCAACGTCGAGGCGCAGGCTGCGCTGACCGCATCAAGGGTGCGGCTGGTGGCCGCCGCCGACGCCGCCCGCCGCCGGATAGAACGCGACCTGCACGACGGCGCGCAGCAGCGGCTCGCCTCCCTCGCGCTGGAGCTGGGCGCCGTGCGGGCTGTGGTGCCGCGCGAGGCCGACGAGCTGGCCGCGTACGTGGACGGGGTCGCCACGGAGCTCACCGGGCTGCTCGCCGACCTGAGCGAGATCGCCCGCGGACTGCATCCCGCCGCTCTCGCCGAGGGAGGTGTGCGCCCGGCCCTGAAGGCGCTGGCCCGCCGCTCGGTCGTTCCGGTCCGGCTGCACCTGCCGACCGAGGGGCGATATCCGGATCAGGTCGAGATCGCGGTGTACTACGTGGTCGCCGAGGCACTGACCAATGTGGCCAAGCACGCGCACGCCAATCTCGTCGAGGTGGCCGTGATGGCGGGCGACGGCTCCATGGTGGTCAGCGTCCGCGATGACGGCCGCGGTGGTGCGGACATCACGGGGGGAACCGGTCTGGTCGGGCTCACGGATCGAGTCGAGGCGCTCGGTGGTCGGCTCCGGGTGCAGATCGCACCCGGTACCGGCACCGCCGTGCAGGCCGTGATCCCGCTGTCCCCGGAGCCCGCCGTCTCCGGGTGATCCAGGCGGACGGTCCTTGATGGGCCGACCCGCGGCGAGCACGCTGTCGGACCAATGAGGTGAAGGCGTCGGGGAGCGCCGGGGCGGAGACCCAGATGGCTACCGGACCGAGCGACGTTGTCGCCGAGGAGCAGGCGGCCCTGCGACGGGTGGCGATGCTGGTGGCCCGGGCGGCGTCGCCGGAGGAGCTTTTCGGCGCGGTCGCCGCCGAGGTCGGTCTGCTGATGGGAGTCGACTTCACGATCCTGAGCCGGTACGACCCGGACGACACGGCGGTCACGGTCGCGGCGTGGGCTCGCACCGGGAGCGAGGACCCCATCGACTTCGGCACCCGATGGGCCGTCGGTGGGGACAACGTGACTACCCGGGTGTTCACCACGGGTCGACCGGCGCGCATCGACGTCTACGCCCTCGCCTCTGGCCCGGCCGCCGAGGTCGGACGCCGGCTGTTGTTCCGCTCGGCCGTCGGTGCGCCCATCATCGTCGCGGGCCGGCTGTGGGGACTCATGCTGGTGGCGTACCGGCACGAGCAGTGGCTGCCGCCGGACACCGAGGTGCGGCTGGCCCGGTTCACCGAGCTCGTCGCCACGGCCATCGCCGACGCGCAGTCCCGCGTCGAGCTGCGTGGGTATGCCGAGGAGCAGGCGGCGCTGCGCCGGGTCGCGACGCTGGTCGCGGACGGAGCGCCATCGATGCAGGTGTTCACGGCTCTTGCCGGGGAGGTCGGGCACCTGTTGGGCTGCAGTTTCACCGTCCTCAACCGCTACGACCCGGACGGGACGGCGGTCACCGTCGGTGCGTGGGCCGGCACCGGCGACATGTCCTTTCCCGTGGGCACCCGGTGGAGCCGTGGTGGGCACAACGTGACCACCCTGGTGTCCGAGACGGGCCGCCCGGCCCGGATCGATGGCTATGCCGGCACTACGGGCCCAGCCGCCGACCTCGCGCGTGCGGCGGGGGCCTGCTCCATCGTCGGCGTGCCGATCTTCGTGGAGGGGCGGCTGTGGGGGTTCATGAGCGCGGCGTCCACCCGCGAGGAGGTCCTGGCGGCGGACACCGAGACGCGGCTGGCCGGGTTCACCGAGCTGGCGGGGACGGCGATCGCGAACGCGCAGGCGCGCCTCGAGCTGCGCGGGTTCGCCGAGGAGCAGGCTGCGCTGCGGCGGGTGGCGACGCTGGTGGCGCAGGCCGCCCCCCCGGAGGAGGTCTTCTTCGCCGTCGCGGCGGAGGTCGGGTTGGTGCTCCGTGTAGACCTCACCATCCTGAGCCGCTACGACTCGGCGAAATCGGCCACCGTCGTGGGCGTGTGGAGCGGCTCCGGCGATACGGCATCAGCCCCCGTCGGCAGCCGGTTCGAGCTCGGCGGTGAGAACGTGCACACCGAGGTGTTCCGGACCCGGCGTCCGGCGCGCGTGAACCACGCCGAAGCCTCCGGGCCCGCGACCAGCGTGTTCCGACCACTCCAGATTCGCTCGGCGGTCGGGGTGCCGATCAGCGTCGAGGGCGGCCTGTGGGGTGCCATGCTCGTGCTGTCCACCCGCGAGGAGTTCCTGCCGACGAACATCGAGGTACGGCTGGCGGCGTTCACCGAGCTGGTCGGCACGACCGTGGCCAACGCCGACGCTCAGGCCGCGTTGACTGCCTCCCGGGCGCGCATCGTCGCCACGGCCGACACGACACGCCGGCGCATCGAGCGCGATCTGCACGACGGGGCCCAACAACGGCTGGTCTCCCTGCACCTGCACCTGCGCGGTGCGGTGCTCGCGGCGGTGCCGCCCGGGGCCGATGAGCTGGCAGGGCGACTCGCCGCGATCGGTACCGGGTTGGTCGGTGTGCTCGAGGAGCTGCGCGAGATCGCCCGCGGCGTACACCCCGCATCGCTCACTGCCGGCGGGCTGCGCCCGGCGTTGAAGACGTTGGCCCGGCGATCTGCCGTCCCGGTCCGCCTCGACGTCCGCGTCGACGGACGGCTGCCCGAATGTATCGAGCTCGCCGCATACCACGCCGTCGCCGAGGCCCTCACCAACGTGGTGAAGCACGCGCACGCCACCGTCGTCGATGTCCACGGGGAGATCGTCGAGCGCCGGCTGAACGTCCGGGTCCGCGACGACGGTCGCGGCGGCGCCGACGCCACGGCGGGCTCCGGCCTTGTCGCGCTCACCGATCGGGTCGAGGCGCTCGGTGGCCGGTTCTGGCTCTCCAGCGTGCCCGGTGCGGGCACCACCATGGAGATCTCCCTGCCCCTCACCGGACTCGACGGCTGGGGAGCGGAATGCGGGTCCCCCCGCGGCTCGGGGGCGGATAGGGCGCGATCCGTGGATGCCCGTCGGAAGTGATCTCTCGCAGTTCGAGACCCGCGATCGTGCTCATCGCCCGTGGCGCCACCCGTCTCGCCGGCCCCTTCGCGTCGTCAGGCGGTGCCGATGAGGCGCCGTCCCCACCCCACGTTGCCCCAGGAGGGGCCGAGCAGACGGGGGATCGGCGTGCTGATCGTCGGCTCTGCCCCGTCTCGATCCGGAGCAGTGCGCTGCGCGGTCAGGACCGGAGGCGTGGTGGGGCAGGCGTCGGTGAGCAGCGCGTGGACGACGTCGGGGGAAGCTCGGTCCGCGGGTTCCTTGACCAGGAGTCGGTCCAGGACCGGCTGGAGACGACCCGCCCGCCGAGTCGGTGACGGTGGGTCGTGCAGCACGGCGGTGAGGGTCGGGACGTCGTCGTCCTGCCTGAAGGGCGGGATTCCTTCGACTGCCGTGTAGAGAGTCGCGGCGAGCGACCACAGGTCGGACGCCGGACGCGGAGCCCCCCCGAGGACGAGCTCGGGGGCCATGTACGCCGGGGAGCCGATCACGTCACCGCTCCGGCGGGCGGGGTGGGCGGGGTCGCTGCCATTGATCTCGGCGATACCGAAGTCGATCAGCACCAGTCTGCCGTCGTCGTCGAGCATGAGATTCGCCGGCTTCACGTCGCAGTGCACGACACCGGACGCGTGCACTGCCTGCAGTGCAGCGAGCAGCTGGAGACCAAGCATGGCGACGACCGACTCTGGCAGTCGGCCCTCACCCCGGAGCAGCGCCACGAGGTTCGTGCCGCCGCAATAATCCATCACCAGGCTATACGCGCTGCCGTGCCCCACCACGTCGTGCACGGCAGCCACATTGGGGTGTCGCACCCGGGCGGCGAGCCGCGCTTCGATGAGGCTGTGCGTATGCGGCTCGTGGAACTGCTTGACGGCAACCTCCCTGTCCAGGAGCTCGTCGCGTGCCCGCCACACGTCGGCGCTCGCCCCGCGGCCCACCCGCTCGGCCAGCCGGTAGCGACCGGCCAGCAGCGCACCGCCTGCCGGACCAGCGGTCCGCAGCAGGGCTGGATCCGTATGTCGAGGCGCCGATCTGCGGCGGCAACGAGTTGTCACGATGGCTTTCCTTCCGATCGCAGGCCGGCGTCTTCTGCCGCGAACCTCTGCGAGCTCTCGAGGGTGTCCGCGGCTGGTCGCCCGAGGCGTTGAACACACGACGATCCCCGGTCCGTCGCTCGCTGCCTGCCCGGTCAGCCGCCAACGGCGGCCCAGCCAGCCACCGTCGATGAGCCCCCGCTAGCTGATAGTGCGGTCGGCCAACTCACCGTGGGCATCGCGGGAGACGGGCTGCGCGTCGTCCCCGCGCCCCGCTCGTCCTCCCCAGCCAGCGGGAATCGGGCACTCCGGCCAGCCACCGTGACGACGGCCGCTGGCAGTGATGGCACGACTCCGGAATCGCGCGACGTTGTCGACGCGCCCCGCCATCCCGGCGTCGGCTCCGTCGCCGCCCACCGAGAGGAACACCGCGATGAAGAACGCCGTAGGAGGACGGGTTCGCGAGGAGACCCCGTCCCCCGGCCATACGACGTCGCCGGCGTCTGATCAGGCAAGCGGGCGACGCCGATGGTGGGCGCTGGGGGTCACTCAGCTCGCTGCGTTCATGATCCTTCTTGACGTCAGCATCGTGAACGTGGCACTCCCGTCCATCGAGCGGGACCTGGGCGTGTCGGCAGGGAGCGTGCAGTGGGTGTTGTCCGGGTACGCGCTCACCCTGGGGCTCGCGCTGGTACCAGCCGGCCGGCTCGGCGATACGCTGGGCCGGCGCCGCATGTTCCTAATCGCCCTGTCCGCCTTCGTGGTGACCAGCGCGCTGACCGGTGCTGCGCCGACCATCGGGTTACTGATCGCAGCGCGGCTCGTGCAAGGCGTGGCGGGCGGCATCCTGGTGCCGCAGAACACCGGGTTGATCCAGGAGCTCTTCCGTGGCGCCGAGCGAGGCAGGGCGTTCGGGGTCCTCGGCGGCACCGTCGGGCTCGCGACGGCGGCGGGTCCGGTGATCGGCGGGCTGATCCTGGCTGCGTTCACCGGCCCGGACGGCTGGCGTTGGGTGTTCTACGTCAACGTGCCGATCGGCCTGCTGGCCCTGGTGCTCGCGGCACGACTCGTGCCGTCCACCAGGGTCGGCAGGGTGCGCGACATCCGCCTGGACCTGGTCGGGACCCTGCTGCTTGGTGGTGGCGTCCTGTCCCTGCTGCTGCCCCTCGTCGACAGCGAGGCCGTCGGCCTTGCTGAGTGGTACCTGTTCGTGGTCGCCGTGCTGCTGTTGGGTGCCTTCGCGTGGTGGGAACGGCGAACGGTGCGCCGAGGACGCCAGCCGTTGCTCGACCCACGGTTGGCCCGCACGCCCGGATACGCCGCCGGGTCGGGCATCGCCCTGGTCTACTTCGCCGGCTTCACGGGGATCGGGCTGGTGTTCGCGCTGTTCTTCCAGGACGGACTGGGCTATTCGCCGCTGCACTCCGGTCTGGCCGTGACGCCGTTCGCCCTCGGAGTGGCCGCCTCTGCAGTGATCGCGGGCCGGCTGGTGTCCCGGATCGGGCGTTGGCTGACTGTGTCGGGGCTGGCCACTGTGGTGGTCGGGCTGGTCGCCACGGCGCTCGTGCTGCGACATGTTGATGGATCCGCGGCGGCGTGGGCCGCCGCGGGGCCGCTGCTGCTGGCCGGACTCGGGGGCGGCATGGTGACCTCGCCCAACATCACGCTGAGCCTGGAGTCGGTCGCGGTGGAGATGGCGGGCGCGGCGGGTGGTGCGCTTCAGACCGCCCAGCGAATCGGCTCGGCCATCGGGACTGCTGCGCTCGTCGCGATCTTCTATGAGGCCCTAGTCCGCAATGGTCGGGACTACCCGGCGGCGGTGTACGACGCGCTGCTGTGCGCCTCCGGCGTGATGCTCTTGGCGCTCCTGATGGCAGTCGCGGAGTTGGTCCGCCGTCACCACCACGACCGGCTTCTACCGGTCTCGCGACCGGAACACGACGCTCACCGGGTCTGACGGTGGACAACCGACGGCCCTGATGACCTGTAGTCGCGCCGGTCGAGATATGTCCGCCAGCAGGCACCCTGGTCTCTCCCTGCCCGTTGCCCCCAAGTTGGCCTCTCGTGGTGATGCTCCATCCCCGGCGCCGATGCGTGTGTCCGGATAGGGACCATGCAAGGAGCCGGTCATGACACCGTCCGTGCCGCTCCGCCTCGTCGCAGCCTCCAGTGGCGATCGCCTCTCGAGCCAGGGTGGTGCGGCGGCCAGGCCCTTGTCGGGCAGACGAGTGACGCGCCTTCGGGTGCATGCTCGAGGGCCGGCGACGCGATCCAATCAGAAGGTGGCGGTCGGCGCGGGCCGTGACGTCCACGGTGACGGCTGCTGGTGTGTACGGCTTTCCCCCCGGGTCTCACCCGTCGCACCGCGCGTGAGGTCGGTCGACGACGCGGCAGTCCTCGGCTGCTCCCGACCAAGCGGCGAACGAATACCATCGCCCGTGGTGCTGGTGCACGGCTTCGCCGGCTCCAGCGCGATCTGGTTCGCCATCCGCCGGGCCCTCTGCGCCGCTGGGCGCGTGCTCGTGACGCTCAACGACCCGCCGTGGGCGTCGTCGATGGACAGGCTCGCCGACCGGCTCATCGATGCCGTGGAGGATCTGCTCGCCGTGACCGGCGCGGGCAAGGTGCGCCTCGTCGGGCACAGTCTGGGCGGGTTGGTCATCGCTCTGGCACTGACGGGCCGCCGCCTCGCCGGGCGCGTCGACCTGGAGGTCACGCTCGGTACGCCGTTCGGTGGCTCACCCTGGGCCGGCATGGTCCCTGTGTGCCTCATCGCCAGGGTCGCTTTGCCGCCTGATCGGTCCGAGCGCTGCGGCCGGGCTCTTATCCTGCTGCGACGCCTGGCCGCGGCCCTGACTGCCGATTGGTGCGATGGCTCGCGTTCGCCTCGGCGGTTGACGCGGTCGTCCCTGCTCGTCGCGCCGGACCCGCCCACCGGCAGGCCACGCGCGTCATGATCGACGCTGACGGCCACCCCGGCATGATGCTGGACCCCGATGTCGCCGTGCGGATCGCCGCAGCGCCTTCGCTCCCAGAGGACGCTGCTGAGGCCGCCGATCTCGACGATCCCGTCAATGCCTGACCCGACGGCGTGGGTGGGTCGAATCCCCTCCCACCGACGGCTCCTGTTCCGGCTCTGCGGCTACTGCTGTATTCAGCGCAGCGCGGGCTGCGGGTCGAGGGCGAACAGCACGCGCAGCGCCTCCGCGTAGCGGGTCCCTGTCGGTCCCTCCGCGAGCTGCTTCACGCGAACTGTCGGGGTGTGCAGCAACGTGTCCACGACCCGGTGCACCGTCCGGGAGAGCTCCGAACCCGCCTCGGTGGGCAGCCCCGGCAGCCGGGCGCCGAGCCGGACCAGCTCGGCCTCGACGACCTCTGCCGCACGCCGGCGCAGCGCGGTGACTGTGGGGTCGACCGACGCGGACCGTTGCGCGGCGAGGTAGCGGCGCACCTCCGCGGCAACCAGCGTGCGCGCCGCTTCGACGCCGGTACCTGCCTCGGCCCGGCGCAGGCGGTCGGCCAGGTCCTCGAGATCGATGAGGGTGACCCCGGGCAGCGTCCGCACAGCGGGCTCGACGTCGCGGGGCAGCGCCAGGTCGCAGATCACGGTCGGCCCGGCGGCAGCGACCATCGACGTCGTCAACACCGTGTCGAACGACCCGGTGCACGTGATCACGATATCGGCCGCCAGCTCGGTCGGTAGCGCGTCGACCCCCACGGCCCGCGCCGGCGTGCCCGAGAGGGCCACGGTTGCGGCCAGTCGGGTCGCCGTTCCCGATGTCCGATTGGCGACGACGATCTCGGCGACCCCGGCTCGGCGCAGCTCGGCCGCGGTGAGGCCGGCTAGCGACCCGGCACCGACGATCACGGCTCTGCGCCCCCGCAGACCGCCGAGGACGCGCGCCCCGGCGGCGAGCGCCTCGGACACCACGGAGGCGCCGGCGGCGTCGATGCCCGTCTCCGCATGCGCCCTCTTCCCGACCCGCAAGGCGTGCTGGACCAGATCGTGCAGCACCCGACCCACCGTTCCGAGGTCGCTCGCCGTCGCGTAGGCGGCTCGGAGCTGCCCGAGGATCTGCGGCTCACCGACGACCACCGAGTCCATTCCGGCCGCCACCAGGAACAGGTGCTCGACGGCCGATCCCTCGTGGTGCACGAGGAGCTGACCGGCAAGTTCGTCGACATCCCAGCCGCCGTGGCGGGCGAGCACGGCGGAGATGTCGGCCAGACCGCCGTGGACGGTGTCCACGTCTGCATAAACCTCGACCCGGTTGCAGGTGGAGAGCAGCAGTGCCTCGGTCACGTCATCTCGGGCGAGCAACTCGTCGAGCAGCTTGGGCAGGTCGTCGGCCCCCACGGCGGTCCGCTCCAGAGCAGCGAGGGGTGCGCCGCGGTGCGTAAGGCCGACCGCGAGCAGGCTCATGTGCTGATCACCTTTCCTCAAAGCCCGCGCCGGACGGGGCCTGAGGGCCCGCGAGCGCGGGAGATGGCAAGTGCCATGGCGGGGAGGGCCCGGCGATCCGCTGCTCGGATCGCCGGGCGTCGGATCACACCCCTCGAACTGACCGTTCGTCCCGGGTGCGTGTCCGATCGGGGTCTACGCCTTCGGCTGCCCCAGGTCGGCCCCGTCGGTTCGGACGCCCTGCTCGATCCGGTCGCCGACGGTCTTGTCGATGTTGCGCCAGTACTCGAAGACGCGAGTGAGCACCGGCTCACTCACGCCGTTGAGCACGTGTCCGACGACGTTGCCCACGAGTCGGTCACGGGCGGCGTCGTCGAGCACCTCGCGCACCAGGGCACCGGCCTGGCCGTAGTCGTCGTCGTCCTCCCGCAGGGTGTAGGCGGAACGGACCATGTCGCCGTCGGCCTCCCAGTGCACCTCGGCGGCGCGTGCCGGGTCGGCCTGCGGGCCGCCCTTGGAGTTGGGCGCGTAGAACGGCTCGGTCGCGGTGTGCACCCGCATCCGGCCGTCCTTCGAGTAGTTGTGCACGTCGGACCTGGGCGCGTTGACCGGGATCTGCTTGTAGTTGACGCCGATCCGGGCGCGATGGGCGTCGGCGTAGGAGAACCCGCGGGCCAGCAGCATCTTGTCCGGTGAGAGCCCGGTGCCGGGCACCTGGTTGCTGGGTGCGAAGGCGGCCTGCTCGATCTCGCTGTGGTGGTCGGTGACGTTGCGGTCCAGCGTCAGCCGTCCGACCTCCTGCAGCGGGTAGTCGCCGTGCGGCCAGACCTTGGTCAGGTCGAACGGGTTGAACCGGTAGGTCTTGGCGTCCTCGTACGGCATGATCTGCACCTTGAGCGTCCAGCTCGGGTACTCCCCGCGCTCGATCGCG
>DASRSC010000066.1:0-9749 GCA_035695525.1 Pseudonocardia sp.
GTGTCAAGCCTCGAGGACGTAACCCTCGCCACGCACCGTCCTGATTCGTTCCGGACCGATCTTGCGCCGGAGATAGGAGATGTAGACCTGCACGAGGTTGGCCGACGCCGACTCGGACCAGACGTCGCGCGCGAGCCGATCGGGCGACACGATCTCACCCGGGGCGGCGAGCAGTGCCATCAGCATCGCGTACTCGGTGGGTGACAACCCGACCGTTTGCCCGTCGATGCCGACCTCACCGATCTCGGTGTCGACTGTCAGTTCGCCGTGGCGGATCACGCTGTTCTCGATCGCGGCCCCGAGTCGCAGCCGGAGCCTGATCCGCGCGGCGAGCTCGTCGACGGCGAAGGGGCGCAGGAGATAGTCGTCGCGGTCGCCGCGCAGCTGCCCGAGCAAGCTCGCGCGGCGGTCCCGAGGAGTGACAGCGATGATCGGCACGTTCGGCGCCTCGGCCTGGACGGCGGCCAGCACGGCGGCCTGATCCGGGCCAGGCAGCTCGACGTCGAGCACCAGCAGCGCGGGGTCGCGTGAGCGGACGGCGTCGAGCACGCCGATACCGTCGCTGACCGGGCTGACGGAGACCCCCTCCGAACGGAGGCTGCGCAGCACGGAGGCGGACGCGGCCGTCGGAGGCAGCGCCAAGAGGACATGACCGTTCGGGGGTACGAACACACGTGTCGGCAGCACTGCCGAGACGTACGAGGACGCACCCCCCGGGGGAGCAGCGGGGAGCATCGCCGCCCAGCATCTCGCAGCTGCGCACGGATAACAATCGTCTAACGGAGCAACGGCCAGCCGCTCGCAGATCACGGTCCGTGTTCACTGAGAGTCCCAGTACTCCAATCGGAGTACGGAAGCAGGCCTGTGTGCCGGTTTGAGGTCGTTCTGGCGCGCCTGACCGACCTGTTGGCGCCTACGCGCAACCTCCGCTTTAAGGTTTGCTGATCACCTGGCGAGACCCGCCTTATTCTTCCGCCTCATGCGACGGACATCCTCCGCTGCGGAAGATCGCTCGGAAACCCCGACCGAGCTGATCGCACGTATTTCCGCAGAGCACGGCTCCCCCACCGTGACGATCGGACGGCACCGCCGACCGGGCGGCGACGTCAACGCTGCCGTGGTCACCACCGACCCGCTCCCCCAGCGCTCCATGACGCGCAGGCTCGCCCCGCTTGCCGTCGGCGCCGCCGTGATGCTCATCGCAACGACAGTCGCGACCGTCGTGCGGCCCCCGGAGGACGCCGCAGTCGCAGCCCCCGAGCTGAGCACCGCGATCGTGCGCACGGACCCGACGACCGCTGTCGTCACCCCCGCCCCCGCCCCCGCTCCGCCCCTCGACTCCACCACCGCCCTGGCGGCGCCCGCCGACCACGCCGCTCCCCATTCTTCAGCCGCGGCGAAGGCCCCCAAGCCGGCGCGGAAGCCGGCGGCTCCGGTGCCCGTTCCCAAGAAGCCCGCAGGCGACGGCAAGCAGGCCGCAGCGGTGCACGGCTGGACCCAGGTCGGGGGCGACGAGTTCAACGGCGGCATGAGCTCCAAGTGGACCGCCTACGAAGGGCCGGGGCACGCGGGCAACGGCACCCGGACGCCCAACGCGATCAGCGTCGAGAACGGCTCCCTGGTCATCCGGGGCGACTCCAAGGGCAACACCGGCGGCATGGCGTGGAGCGAGGGCCAGCGCTTCGGCAAGTGGGAGATGCGCGCCAAGTTCCCCGCCGGCGACTCCCAGTACCACCCCGTGCTGATCCTCTGGCCGACCGACGTCGACTGGCCGCAAGGCGGCGAGGTCGACTTCGCCGAGACCAACAGCGCCTCCAAGGACGTGTCGTTCTTCCTGCACTACAGCTCGAGCAACCAGCAGAAGTACGCGACGAAGAACATCGACATCACCCAGTGGCACAACTACGCGGTGGAGTGGGTCGACGGCCGCATCACCGGCTACATCGACGGTGAGAAGTGGTTCGAGTCCACCGACGGCAGCACGATGCCGCCCGGCAAGATGCACCCCACGATCCAGCTCGACTACTTCCCTGACGGCGGCTCCCCCAAGTCGTCCGAGATGCTGGTCGACTACATGCGGATCTACCGGTAACCGGTACTCACCGCGCACACCCGTCCCGCCCGGCGCTCCCCACCGGGCGGGACGGGTGTGTTCGGGCGGTCAGGTTCCGGCGAAAGCGGTGAACAGCCGGGCCAGCCGATCCGGCCGGGGAACAGCGCCTCCAGTATCGCGAACTGCTCGGCCACCACGAGCGGTTGGCGTTGGGAGCGAGAGCTCGATACGCGGAAACGGCTGAACGTCGGCCGTCCGGCCGGAATTCGGCTGCGGCGGTGGCCTCGGATCAGCTGGTGCGTCGCTTGGTGTGGCTTCGAGCGCCACGGACCTGGCGGTTCAGGCCACCGCGGGGCCCGACGTGGCTCGGGTCGGTCTGCTTGGCCTTCGCCCTGCGGGCGGCGCGGTTGAGCGGCTCGGGCTCACTGACCGGCTCCGCATCGGCGAGCTCACGCTCGGCGCCAGGCTCCGGCTGCTCCGGACGGGACGGCTTCGGCTGAGACATGGGACGGACCTCCGAGTTCGTGGGGTGGCGGTGCGGGTGGCGCTGGCTCAGAGGATCACCAGCCGAGGGTACCGGGAGGGCGGATCGCGGTCGCACCAGTTCCGTCGGGGTGACGGCCCACGCTCCTGCCATGGACGTCGGGTATCACGTCGACGAGCTCGAACGGCAGGGCGTGGCGCTCGCCGCGGCGGCGGAACGCGCCGGGCCCGAGGACGGTCCTGCCGACTGCACGGTCCGTGGGCCGGCGAGCGAGCTATACCTCACGCTGTGGAACCGGCCGGGGGCCCCGGTCGTGCAGGGCGAACCGAGGTACTCGCGCTGTGGCGCGAGCGGGCGCACACCACCTGGAGCTGATCGGCCTCGGGTAGCGCACGGCCGGTCAGCCCGCGAGGCCGCGGCGGGCCAGCAACGGCGCGATCTCGGCGTCGCGGCCGCGAAACGCGCGGTAAGCCTCCATCGGGTCGACGGATCCGCCGCGCGAGAGCAGCTCCCGGCGGAACGTCTCGCCGTTCTCCCGGCGCAGCCCGCCGTTCTCGGCGAACCACTCCACGGTGTCGGCGTCCAGCACCTCGCTCCAGATGTAGGAGTAGTAGCCCGCGCTGTAGCCGCCGCCGAAGATGTGGTTGAAGTATGTGCTGCGGTAACGGGCCGGAGCGGTCGGCACCGCCACCCCAGCCGCAGCGATCGCCTCGCCCTCGAACTGCTCCACGTCGGTGACCTCGTCGCCTCGACCGAGCCGGTGCCACGCCTGGTCGAGCAGCGCCGCCGCCAGGTACTCGGTTGTGGCGAAGCCCTCTCCGAACTGCCGCGAATCGGCCAGCCGCGCCACCAGCTCGCCGGGCAGCGGCTCACCCGTCTCGTGGTGGCGGGCGTAGTTCGCGAGGACCTCCGGGTCCTCCAGCCACATCTCGTTGACCTGCGACGGATACTCGACGAAGTCGCGGGGCACCGCCGTGCCGGCGAACGTCGGGTACTGCACATCGGAGAACAGCCCGTGCAGCGCGTGCCCGAACTCGTGGAAGAGCGTCCGGACGTTGTCGATGGTGAGCAGCGTCGGTTGCCCGTCGGCGGGGCGCGCGAGGTTGAGGGTGTTGAGCACGACGGGCTTCGTGCCCACGAGCCGCGACTGCGTGACGAAAGAGTTCATCCACGCCCCACCACGCTTCGACTCGCGGGCGTAGAGGTCGGCGACGAACAACCCGAGCTGCCCGTTCTCGTCGAAGACGTCGAAGACGCGCACCTCCGGGTGGTAACGCGGCAGGTCGTGGCGCTCGCTGAAGCGCAGCCCGTAGAGCCGTCCTGCGGCGTGGAAGACGCCGTCGTGCAGCACCCGCTCCAGCTCGAGGTAGGGCCGCAGCATGTCGGCGTCGAGGTCGAAGCGCTCGCGGCGGACGCGCTCGGCGTGGAACGCCCGGTCCCATGCCTCGATCGGGTGACCCGCCGCGGCCGACAGCTCGTCGGCCTCGGCCTGCGCGTTCGCCGCCGCCACCGGGGCCATCTTCCCGAGCATGGCGTCGATCGCGTCGACCGTGCCCGCTGTGCCGATCTCGACCACCCAGGACGCATGGTGCGGGTGGCCGAGCAGCGCGGCGCGCTCGGCCCGCAGCGCGGCCATGCGGAGCACGATCTCGCGGGTGTCGTGCTCGCCGCCGAGCCCGCGGGTGACCGACGCGCGGTGCACCCGCTCGCGCAGCGCCCGGTCGGTGATCGAGGCGAGCACCGGCTGCCCGGTCGGCAGCACGAGGCTGATCACGTGCGCACCGTCGTGCCCGCGGGCGGTTGCGGCACGTGCGGCGGCGGAGACGGCATCCGGGGAGAGCCCGGCAAGCTCCGCGGGATCCTCGACGAGGACCGCCGCGTCGTTCGCCCCGGCCAGCAGCTTCGCGCCGAACTGCGTGGAGAGTGTCGACAGCTCGGCGTTGAGCGCCCGCAACCGCTCCTGCTCGGCGGCGCCCAGCCGGGCCCCGGCCCGCACGGCGTCGCGGTGGCGACGTTCCAGCAACCGGAGCGACTCCGCGTCCAGGCCGAGGTCGTTGCGTGTCGCGAAGAGGGTCTCGATGCGGGCGAACAGGGCCGAGTCGAGCATGATCGCGTCGGAGTGCGCGGCGAGCTGCGGCGCGATCTCGGCCTCGATCGCCCGGACCCCCGGGGTGCTGCAGGAGCCGACGAGCGTGAAGAAGACCGCCGAGACCCGGCGCAGCACCGCGCCCGAGCGCTCAAGCGCGACGATCGTGTTGTCGAAGGTCGCGGCCGCGGAGTCGGCGGTGATCGAGTCCACCTCCGCGCGCTGCTGCTCCATCCCCGTCGTGAACGCGGGCGCGAAGTGCTCCTCACGGATGGCGTCGAAGTCCGGGAACTCGAAGGGCAGCGGGCTGGGGGCGAGGAACGGGTTCGCGCTCACCAGCGCGAGCATAGGTGCGTGACGCAGGTACGGGTCGGGGTCGGAGCAGTGGTGGTCGACGACGGGCGGATACTCGTGCTGCGCCGGGCCGGGGCGCACGGCGCAGGCACGTGGGGACTACCCGGCGGCCACCAGGAGTTCGGGGAGTCCCCGGAACGGACGGCCGTGCGCGAGGTGGCCGAGGAGACCGGCCTCGTCGTCGAGGCGACGGCCCGGCTGGGCTTCACGGACGATCCGATGCCGGAGATCGGGCGCCACTACGTCACCCTGTTCATCGCGTGTACCAGCACGGGCGGTGAGCTCCGGCTCATGGAGTCGGACAAGGCCACCGAGCTCGCCTGGCTCACCCCTGACGACCTGCTGGCGCGCCGCGACGAGCTGTTCGTGCCGCTGCGGCACTGTCTCGACGCCGGCCTGCTGGACGTGAAGCGATAGCGCTGGACGGATCGTGGTCCCGTGCCCTGCCCTGCCCCCGCACGGCGCCGCTGCGGCGTCCTGACGAGCACCGGCACCTCCCGGCCCGCAGGTCCCGGGGAGGAGCAGCCCCCGTCAGCTCCGCAGCAGTGTCGCCGCTTTCTCCCCGATCGCGACGGCGGTGGCGGCTGTGCCGCGCCGCGGCACGACCGGCAGGACCGACGTGTCGGCCACCCGCAGTCCTCTGACGCCGTGCACGCGCAGCTCGGCGTCCACCACCGCACCCATCGCGGCGCTCCCGCTGAGGTGCTGGGCGGTGCTCAGGTGGGCGGCGATCCAGCCGTCGAGCGCGCGGTCGGAGCCCAGGACCTCGCCGGTGGGGGCGGTGCGGGTGCCGAGCCCGGCCCGCAGCAGCTCGGCCGCGGTGCGGATCGCATGACGCAGCCGGCGGCGGTCGTGTTCGGTGCGCAGATAAGCGTAGGAAATCCGCGGGCGGATGCGCGGGTCGGGCGAGGTGAGCGTGATCGTGCCGCGGCTGTCGGGCTGCTGCAGCATGCACATCAGGTGCAGGTCGGCATCGGTGATGAACGGCCGCACGAACACCAGCACCTCGACGTCACCGGCCGGGTCGGCACCGGCGTCCAGGTTGAGCGCCGCCTGACAGCCGGGGGCGTGCGGGTGCGCCGGTGGGTCTGCCGTGCTGAACGGGAGGAACACGGCCGGGTGGTCCGACCAGCCCCGGCCCACCCCGGGCAGCCCACACACGACGGGCAGGCCCGCGGCGCGCAGATCGTCGGGCGGCCCGATCCCGGACAGCAGCAGCAGGTGCGGCGTGGCGATGGCACCAGCGGCGAGCACAACCTCCCCCGCCTCGAGCACCGTGCCATCGAGCAGCTCGACGCCGCGTGTCCGGTCGCCGTCGAACCGCACCCGGGCCACGCCGGCGCGGGGCCGCACCACCAGGTTGGCTCGGTGGCGGTCCAGGTAAGCGTGCGCGGCGCTCACGCGCACACCGTCGACGCTGTTGCTCGGGACGAGCCCCGCACCGGGTGGGACGCCCGCATTCTTGTCAGGTTCCGCAGGAAAGCCGATGCGTTCGGCGGCGTCGAGGAACCGGGTCGCGGCCGGGTGCAGCAGACCACCCGCCGGACGCCGGACGGGCACCGGGCCGCGGTCGCCGTGCCAGGGCGTCGCAGGGTGGTCGAGGTCGTGCTCGGAGCGGATGTAGTGCGGCAGCAGATCGGCCCACGTCCAGCCGGGGACGGTCCAGCCGTCGGCATCGGCGGGCGTGGCCCGCGCCCAGATGGCACCGTTGATCGCGCTCGACCCACCGAGCCCTCGCCCGCGCGGCACCGTGGCGGTGCGGCCCGGCCGCAGCTGCGCGGCGTATGCCCAGTTGCTCGGGTGCCCGGCCCGGGTGGCAGCCAGCGATGCCGCGTCGAGCACGTCCGGCATGGTCTCCGCCGGGCCGGCCTCCAGGAGCAGCACCTGCTTCGCCGGGTCCTCCGCGAGGCGGCCCGCGAGCGCGCAACCGGCCGAACCCGCCCCGATGACGACCACGTCGAACTCCTGCCGAGGCACGTGGGAGAGGATGCACCCGATGAGCAATCTCGCGCAGGACCTCGCCGACTTCATCTCCGCGGCGCCCACCCCATACCACGCCGTGGCCGAGGGTGTCCGCCGCCTGACCGCCGCCGGGTTCGCCGAGCAGCCCGAGGCCGGCCCGTGGGACGACGGTCCCGGCGGCCGGTACCTCGTGCGTGACGGCACGCTGCTGGCCTGGTTCGTCCCGGAGGAGGCGCCGCCCGGCACCCCGGTGCGGGTCTTCGCGGCACACACCGACTCACCGACGCTCAAGGTCAAGCCTCGCCCGGACGTCGGGGCGGGCGGGTGGCGGCAGATCGCCGTGGAGGTCTACGGCGGCGCCCTGTGGAACTCCTGGCTCGACCGTGACCTGGGGCTCGCCGGGCGACTCGCGCTCTACGACGGCACGACGGTGCTCGTCGACGTACACCGGCCGCTGCTGCGGGTGCCGCAGCTCGCCATCCACCTCGACCGCCAGGTGAACCAGGGTCTGAAGCTGGATGCCCAGGAGCACCTGCTCCCGGTCTGGGGCCTGGGCTCCCCGAGCGACGGCGACCTGATCGAGTTCCTGGCGGACGAGGTGGGGGTCGAGCCCGACGAGGTGGCCGCGCACGACCTCGTGGTGCACGACGTCACCCCGCCCGCCCTCCTCGGCGAGGAGGAGGAGCTCCTGGCCGCGCCCCGGCTGGACAACCTCGCCTCCGTGCACGCGGGCCTCGGAGCCCTCCTCGCGGCGGCGGACGACGTCTCGGTTTCCGGGCAGGCCGTGATCCCGGTGTTCGTCGGCTTCGATCACGAGGAGATCGGCAGCGGCTCGGCCAGCGGCGCGGCGGGACCGCTCCTGGAGACCGTGCTCACCCGGCTGGCCGGAGGTTTCGACGCCCGCGGCGCGGCGTTCGCGGGCTCGCGGTGCCTGTCCGTGGACGTCACGCATGCGGCGCACCCGAACTACCTCGGCCACTACGACCCCACGCACCGGGCGCTCCCGAACCGCGGCCCGGCGCTGAAGGTCAACGCCAACCAGCGCTACGCCACCGACGCCCCCGGGGCGGCCGCGTGGCACCGCGCCTGCCGCGACGCCGATGTACCGACGCAGGTGTTCGTCGGGAGGAACACGTTGCCGTGCGGCAGCACCGTGGGGCCGCTGCTCGCCACGCGGCTCGGCATCCGGACCGTCGACGTCGGGATCCCGGTGCTGTCGATGCACTCCGCCCGCGAGCTGTGCGGGGTGCGCGACCCCGACCACCTGGCCGCGGCGGCCACGGCGTTCCTCACCGACCCGATGTGACCGTTCCCGCTCCGGACAGCAGCGCGCCGAGCTGGGACGCGAACTCCTCTGGGTGCATCGCGTATCCGACGTGATCGCCCGCGAGGTCGACGACCTCCAGCCCCAGCCGTTCGGCGAGCACGAGGTTGGGGCGGTAGGGCATGTGCACGTCGGCGAGGCGCCTGTCGTCGTCCACGGGACCGACCAGCGGAGTGCGGACGAACCCGCGGCGGTCGTAGGTCAGCCGGGCGCCCTGCACGTCCAGGGACTCGATGATGGGCTCGTCCACGCGCCGACTGTGCCACGCGCCTACGCGGGCCGGAACTGCTGACCGGCGCCCGTCCACCGATCTCCGACGTCCGATTGCCGGTTGAGCTCGGCATAGACCCGGCCACGCACGTACCGTGTTGCGGGTGGAACCGGAGCAACCCACGACACCGGGCGGGCTCGACGACGAGACGCTGGCGTTCGCGCATCGGATGTTCGACCTCGCGCGCGACGGCCACACCGACGTGCTGGCCGCCCACATCGATGCCGGCGTCCCGGCGAACCTCACCAACGACAAGGGCGACACGCTCCTGATCCTCGCGGCCTACCACGGGCATGCGGAGACGGTGGCCGCACTGCTGGCGCGCGGCGCCGATCACGCCCGCGTCAACGACCGTGGGCAGACGGCCCTGGCTGCCGCCACGTTCCACCGGTCGGCCGATGCCGTCACCGCCCTGCTCGATGCCGGCGCCGATCCCGAGCAGGGCAGCCAGTCGGCCCTCGCCACCGCCATGTTCTTCGAGCTCCCCGAGATGCTGGAGCTCCTGCGTCGGGAGGAAGGCCCGTCGTGACCGCGGAGGAGGCCTCCCTCACGCGCGGGCGCGACGTCTACTGGTTCGTCGGCGGACCGCTCGACGGCCGAGTGGACACCCGCGCGCCGTCCGAGCCGGCGCCGTGCACCGTTCGGTACGTCCATCTGCACGACGGACCGAAGATCGTGCACCACTACGACCTGCACCAGGTGGCGGGCCACGGCGGCGAGTACCGGTTTCGCTACTCCTCGGCGGACGAGAGCGACGACCCTATGAGTGACGAGCTCATCAGCGGCGACGCGGAGGACGACACCAGCTGAGGGCTACCGCTGCTGTGGATCACCGGCCCGGTCCCGACGGAACGCGGCAGCGGCTGTCGGGTCGCGCTTCGCCGCCGATGGTGCTGTGCTGGTGATGCGCCGCGGCCGACGCTTCCGCCGCGGACCCACCGGGCGAGGGGACGCGATGACGGGCGAACTGCAGGACGACGGGCTGTTCGGGCCCGACTCCGTGACGTGGCGCGTGCACCTCGAGCCGGTGCTATGGGTCGGCGGGTTCCGGGCACTGCTGTTGCAGTCGCTGCACCCGCGCGTGATGCGCGGGACCTACCAGAACTCGGCGCTGTTCGACCCGCGTAAGGCGTGGTCGAGGTTCCAGCGGACCGTGGAGTTCGTCGGCGTCCGGACATTCGGGTCCACGCCCGCCGTCGAGGCCGCCGCCGCCCG
>DASRSC010000067.1:0-4763 GCA_035695525.1 Pseudonocardia sp.
ACAACAAGAACCTGATCGACGTGCGCTCGCCAGACGAGTTCTCGGGCAAGATCCTGGCGCCGGCGCACCTGCCGCAGGAGCAGTCGCAGCGGCCCGGCCACGTCCCCTCCGCAATCAACATCCCGTGGAGCAAGGCGGCGAACGAGGACGGGACCTTCAAGTCCGACGAGGACCTCACGGTGCTCTACGGCGGGGCCGGCTACGAGGAGGGCAGGGCGACGATCGCCTACTGCCGCATCGGCGAGCGCAGCTCCCACACCTGGGTGGTGCTGCACGAGCTGCTCGGCTACAGCGACGTCAAGAACTACGACGGCAGTTGGACCGAGTACGGCTCGCTGATCGGTGTGCCGATCGAGCTGGGAGCTGGTCGCTGATGTGTGGAGCACCTGACCAGGCCGTCGCCCTCCCCCCGGGCACAGATCTGACCAAGGAAACCGTCCTGACCGGTCGAGTCGTCGCGGGAGGCGAGGCCGTCCCCGGTGCGTTCGTCCGGCTGCTCGACGGCACGGGTGAGTTCACCGCCGAGGTCGTCGCGTCGGCCGAGGGCAACTTCCGGTTCTTCGCCGCGCCCGGGAGGTGGACCGTGCGCGCGCTGTCCCGTGCAGGCAACGGGGAGACGGTCCTCGACGCCGACGGCCCCGGCGTGCACCGGGCCGAGGTTGCGGTGGCCTGAGCGTCCCCGGAGTTGCAGGGAGAGCCACGTTCCGGCCGTCCGGCTGAGTGAACATGGCTCTCCCTGCGCGTGGGGTCGGCGTCGTCCGCCCGACACGCACTAGGCTCCGCGCACGTGAACTGGTTCTTCTCCGGCCTGCTGATCGCAGCCAGTGCGGGTGTCGTGGTCTTCACCGGCTACCTGCTCCGGAGGCTCTTCACGACGGAACCGGGCACCCCTGACGTACCCATGGAGGCTGCCCCGTGACCGGACCGGAGGGAGACCTGGCGGGCACGGTCCCCGGGCCCGCCAACGCGGCACCGGACTCACCGCGGCGCAACCGGCCGCGCTTCGACGACCTGCCGGTTCCCGACGACACGGCCAACCTGCGGGAGGGCCCCGACCTGCACGAACGGTGCCTTGGCCTGCTCCCGCTGATCGGCGTGTGGCGCGGCGAGGGCGAGGTCGTCTACCCGACGATCGACGGGCCGTACCGCTACGGCCAACAGATCGTGTTCGCCCATGACGGGCGCCCGTTCCTGTCCTACGAGTCCAGGGCGTGGCTGCTCGGTCCGGACGGCGAGGTGCTGCGCCCTGCGGCGCGGGAGACCGGTTTCTGGCGTCCACAGCCGGACGGCGAGCTCGAGGTGCTCATCACGCACGCCACGGGGATCACCGAGGTCTTCTACGGCCGTGCGGGGAGCCTGACGTCCTGGGAGATCGAGACCGATGCGGTAGTGCGCACGGCGTCGGCGAAGGAGGTGACGGGCTCCCACCGGCTGTACGGGCTGGTCGAGGGTGGCGACCTCGCCTACGTCGACGAGCGGGCGATGGAGGGCCAGCCGCTGCAGCCACACCTCTCGGCACGGTTGAGCCGTATCGCGGGCTGACGCTACGGCACGAGCTAAGCGGCGGGCTCCAGCATCTTGTGCACATCCTCGACCGGGAGCCCGGCGAGGCGCGCGAGCTGCTCCGGGCGCAGACCGGTGCCGGCCAGCCGGTGCATCACGTCGCGGAGCCGGCTGCGGCAGGCCTCCAACTCCTCGGTGGCCCCGACCGCGCGCACTGGATCGTCGAGGAGCACGGCGAGGAGCCGGTCCCGGGCGTCGCCGCGGGTGGTACTGGGCGGCGACAGCGTCGATGACCCCGTGGCCTTGGCGTCGGCATCGCCCGACAGCCCGCCGTTGCGATCGGCACTGCCCGACAGCGCGCCGTTGCGATCGGCACTGCCCGACAGTGCGCCGTTGCGATCGGCACTGCCCGACAGCGCGCCGTTGCGATCGGCACCGACCGACAGCCGGCCGTTGCGATCGGCACCGACCGGCGGCGTGCCGTTGTGGTCGTCAGCGCCGGGCGGCACGACATTGCGACCGGCATCTGCCGACGGCTTCTGCTCACCGCCTCGACGCGCGTTCGCGGCCCGCACCGCGAACGCCTGCGCGACCGCTGCTGCCACGGTCCGGCTAGATCCCACTACCTCCGGCGGGAGGGCTCGCGCCTCGGAGACGGCCCGGACAGCCGGATCGTCCGCGCCGTTCGACCTTCCGGCGGCACGGGTGCCACCCGCCGCCCATGGCGGTGGCTCGCCCGCGGTCACGACGTCGCCCTCCTGGTGGCCGGCCCGCTTCGCCTCCATCCGCTGCTCCGAAACAGTCCCGGCCTGATCGGGCGACGACCGCGACTCAGGACCCCCTCCCGCGGTGGCGGCCGGGGCGTGCGCGGCCGGGGGCAGCACCGTCGCCGGGGCGGGCTGGACAGCCCGGTTCGAGGAATCTCTCGTCCAGTGGGCCGCGCTGGGCCCGGACAGGTCGCGGCTGTGAAAAGCGCGGTTGCGCCGATACGCGAACAAGATCAGGATGACGAGCGCGATGGCCACCACCACGCCCGCACCCACCGGGACCAGCGCATCCGTCGTCAGGGGCAGTTGCATGGGAGCGGACCGTACGCGTTCTCAACTCACGGTGCGCAATCGCAATCAGCCAGAGCGTGACGCAGATGTCGGACGATTTGACCAGTCCGAACCGCTCGGTCCGGGGCCGGCGCCCGCTCCGCCGTCGCCACGAACGCCGTCATCTGTGCCGCCGGACGTGGGGTTCTTCTGGTTGGTGCCTCCTGAGGCGGGTGTGACGGGTGGGGTCAGGCTCGTCGCCTCCGAGCCGCTCGACGAGCGGACCGAATTCACCTTGACGGTGGTGTCTACGGCCCCGGCTTTCCCGGCAGGCCGGTCGGTTTCGGCGACTGGGGTGGACCTGTCGGCGGGCCGCACAACTGGAACCAACGTGGTGCGGTCGCCGCTCGGCACACCACCGGCGCGGGGCGCCCCGGTGCTCTGCGGCTCGTCTGCTTCTCCCGCGACAGGACGGAACAGATCGGCGGGCTCCGGGTCGGACTCGGCGCGTGGACGCATCGAGCCGGACTGCTCGCCGACGGCCTGGTAGCCGCCGGAGGGGAGGCGGTGGGCCGCGGACTTGCTGGCGGGGGCCGAGCTCTGGTCGCCACCGGGGGACGGCTTCGGCGGGGAGGAGGTGCCCGATGATGGACGCCCGGACGCGGACGATGATGCGTGCGAGTCGCCGGGGTGGTGCGCCGTCGAAGCCGACTGGGCCGGCGGGGCGGCTGTCGGCTTCGGGGCCGGTACGTCGGGCCGGGCCGACCGGTTCGGCGCCGGCGCGCTCGCTCCGGGACCGCTGCTCGCCGACGTCGAACCGCTCCGGGGGGATCCGCCCTGCCCGCCTCCCCCGTGCGGCCCAGCTGTACCGGGACCAGGGTGCGAGGAGCCGCCCTGGCCGGGGCGCGATGAGTCGGCCTGCGATCCGTCCGGCGTCGATCCCGTGCTGCCGGGCCGGGGGCCCTGCGCGGAGCTCTCTGCGGCACGGGTGGACGGCCCTGGCGATCCGGCGCCGGAGGCCCGAGTACCGGAGGACGACGGCGAGCCGCCCGATGGCGCCGGGGCGGGCTGCGGCACGCCGTGCTGGCCGGGGGCGCCCGGCAGGGACGGCGCCGGCGCCGGGGTGTCCCGCGGCCGCGTCGGGGCCGGGCTGCTGTCACGCGGCGGGAGGGTGATGCGAGCCGTCGGCGCAGCGAGCATGCCCTCGAGCTGACCGCGCATACGTGTGAGCTCTGCGAGCACCGCGTCGCGCTGGCGGACCAGGTCGGCGAGCTGCGCCCGGACGTTCTCCTCCTCGGCGCGCGCAGCGGAGCGGGCCTTCTTGCGGATCTCCGCGGCCTCGTCCTCCGCGGCCTGCAGGATGCTCTGCATCCGGTCCGTGAAGTTGTTGATCATGTCGGGTGACTGGCCGGGAGGCATCGGACCCCCGGGTCGCGGACGCGGGGTGGGTCGCGGACGAGCACCGGGCGGAACCTGCTGACCCGGTGCCGGAAGACCGACCGACGGGGGCTGGACGAGCGGGATCGGCTGGCTGCGGGCCATCTCCAGGTCGGCTCGCATCCGGGAGACGACACGCTGCAGGCGGGCAACGTGCTCGTCGACCTGCCGACGGTCGTAACCGCGGAGGACGACGTCGAACCGTGGGGCGCCAGGCACTCCCGCGTCAGTCGTCATCGTCGGCCCCTCCCGAGCGTACTGTCACCCTGCATTTCGCCGAGGGTAGGTAGATCGTCGCGCTCAAACCTGTTGGTTCACCCTGACGGAGCATACCGATAGTGGACGGTTTCACTCGTCGCCGGATCGCGGGCACCCGTCCGCAGCATTCGGACAGCCGGGACCGGACGGCCTACCATCGAACCGGTGGAGACTCCGTCGATGCTCGACACCGCGCGTGAATCCTCGACGCTACGACGAACGTTGCACCAGCGCGGCCTGCGCATGACTCCGCAGCGACAGCTGGTCCTCGACGCCGTCCGCGCGCTCGGTCATGCGACGCCGGAGCAGATCTGCGCGCAGGTGCAGCGGGCCGCGCCCGCTGTCAACATCACCACGGTCTACCGCACCCTCGATCTCATGGAACGCATCGGGCTCGTGCGGCACACACACCTCGGCCATGGCGCGCCCACCTACTCCGAGCAGGAACACCGGCACGTCCACCTGGTCTGCCACTCCTGCGGCGCGGTCACGGAGACGCCCACCGACCTGATGGACGACCTGGCCGAG
>DASRSC010000068.1:0-5322 GCA_035695525.1 Pseudonocardia sp.
TCCTGACGGTGGTGGCGCGGACGTGTTCGTGCACTACTCGGCGATCCAGACCAATGGTTACAAGAGCCTCGACGAGGGCCAGCGCGTGTCGTTCGACATCGAGCAGGGCCAGAAGGGTCCGCAGGCCACCAAGGTCACTCCACTCGGCTGAGGCCGAGCTGCCGGGAGCCCGGGTAGCTCCCGACATTCCCACACGCCCCGGACCGTCGTAGCGTCGTCGGGCCGAGGCCCTCACGGACGTCCGTTGGTCGCAATCGACCACCGGCACATCTGCTCGCCCTGATCGGGTCCGCGGCCTCCGCCTTGCTCCCGGTCGGCGTCCATGCGCCGGTGGTGGGCCCGCGGCCTCCGCCGGGCCTCGATCCGCTGTACCCGACAGTAGCGACGTGCGCACGCCGCCCCCACACGGGGGTGGCTATCCCGCCCCGGCGGGAACGACCGGCTACGGGGCGTCAGGTCGTGGGGAGGGCCATGGAGTCGGCTATCGACTCCATCTCCACGGTCAGCAGCGTGGCCGGCTGGTGACCCATGCCGGTGAACTTTCCCTGGATCTCCAGGCTGACGACACCGTGCAGGCGCACCCAGACGATCAGCGCGCCGGTGAGTGCGGTGGCGGGGTCGGCTTCGGGTGCGTAGGTCCGCACCCAGTCGGCCACGGCATCGCGCCGGTCGATCCACCCCTGCACCTGCTCCCTGAGCTCGGCGGCGGCGGGCCAGGTGCGTCCGTGGCCGAGGACGGGGAGGAATGGGCCGAGCACCCCTTTGGCGCGTTCGATCGTCTCGGGGGGCGAGTCCACCGTGGGGGAGGGCATGATCGCCAGCAGCTGGAAGAGATGCGGCGCGGCGATGGCCCATTGCCGGTACGCCTCGGCCAGTGCGTGGAGTCGCTCGCGCGGCGGCCGGTGCGGAGTGCGCTCGGCCTCGGCGCGCACGGCGGCGGCGGCCTCGCCGTAGGAGTCGAAGACGAGCTCGGTCAACAGGTCGTCGCGGCTACGGAAGTACTTGTAGATGGCAGGCCCGGTGACGCCCAGCTCCTTCGCGACGGCGTTGAGGCTGAGCGCTTCGGCCCCGCCGATGTACATCTGGGCCAGCGCGGCCTCCTTGATCTCGGCACGCACCTGGTCCCGATAGCGCTGGCGCGGCGTGCCGCTGCCGACCGGCATCCGACCCACCCTCCTCCGGCCCATCTCGACGTCGGTGGCAGAGCTTCAGAACATGATCCATGTCCGTCAGCCCGCGACAGGGACCTGCCGTTGCCGACAGACCGCCCGCCTACCGTGCGCGGCGCCGGGCAGTAGTCGCACGCGCGGCAGACAGGACCGCACTCATCACCCAGATGGACGTCACGACCACGTCCGCCCCGGGCACGATCCGCTGCCCGTTCACCAACAGTAATACGTTCTGCCTCCCGCAACGCTAGTGCTCCCGCTCATTTCGAGCCCCATCCGCCGCCGGCCATGGGCAGGTACACGGCCCGGCCGCCAGAGCTACGACTCTCAGCGCCCCGGCGTTCCTCCAGCCGTGCGATGCTGCCCGACGTGACGTGCGGTGGAGCCAGCACGGCGGCGGTGCGGTCCGGCCCGGCCGCCGTCTCCCCGGCAACGCTGCGCAGGCTCGAGCTGGCAGCAGGCGACCTCGCGCTCGCCTGCCTACTGGCGATGGAGGAGCACCAGCCATGGTTCGCCCGGCTACCGGCCGAGCAGCGGTCAGCAGTGCTGCTGGTCACCCAGACCGGCGTCGCCAACTTCGTCGCCTGGCTCGGCGAGCGGGGCGAGTCGATCCGCCTCACCGCGGAGGCCTTCCGCATCGCGCCGCGTGACCTCGCGCGGAGACTGAGCCTGCGCCAGACCGTCGACCTCGTCCGCATCGCGACCGACGTGTTCGAACGGCACCTCCCCCCGCTCGCCGCCGACGAGGCCGAGCGCCATGCGCTCGTGGAGGGCGTCCTGCGCTTCGGCCGCGAGATCGCCTTCGCCGCGGCCACGGTGTACGCGGGTGCGGCCGAGACCCGCGGCGCGTGGGACGCCCGGCTCGAGGCTCTCGTCGTCGACGCCGTGGTGCGCGGTCCGGAGATCGAGGGCGGGGTCGATGACGCCCTGGTCTCCCGCGCCTCCACGCTGGGCTGGGACCCGGACGCTGCGGTGCGGGTGGTGGCCGGCAGTCCGGCGCCCGACTCGGCCGCCGAGCGGCTCGGTGAGCTGCGCCGCGAGGCAGGGCGGGCGGGTCGCTCGGTGCTCGTCGGCGTGCAGGGCAGGAGGCTGATCCTGCTGCTCTCCGAGCCGCACGGTCAGCCCGGCGGCGGGGACATCGGCGAGGTCATCGGGGACATCGGCGGGCTCGTCGACGGCTTCGGTCCAGGTCCGGTGGTGGTCGGCCCCGTGGCCACCGAGCTCGCCACCGCCCACAACAGCGCCAGGGACGCGTTGTCCGCGTTGCGTGCGGCGCCGGGATGGCCCGATGCCCCTCGGCCGGTCGCCGCCGACGACCTGCTGCCAGAGCGGGCACTGGGCGGGGATGTGTCCGCGCACCGCACGCTCGTCGAGTCGATCGTCGCCCCGCTCGAGACGGCGGGGGGCGAACTGCTGCACACACTCGCCACGTACCTGGAGGGCGGCGGAGCGCTCGAGGCGTGCGCGCGGGCGCTGTTCGTGCATCCCAACACGGTGCGCTACCGGCTCCGTCGCGTGTGCGACCTCACAGGCCGCAGCCCCTCCGACCCACGGGACGCGCTCGTACTGCGCGCCGCCGTCATCGCGGCCAGGCTGAACCCGGTCGGGGAACCAGGACCACCGACGTGAGCTGCGGAAGGCCTACAACGAACCGTGCCGGCATCGTGGCCAACTCCACGCGCGGATCACACCGCTTTGGAGGAAACCTCCAATACACGGGCACGGAGTTCGTGCGTGCCGGTATCCCCCCGGGGACCCTCCTCAGTGTTTCCTGGTGCGCGTGATCGCCTTGCTCGCACCCGGTCAGGGGTCCCAGAATCCCGGCATGCTCCTCCCGTGGCTGGATGATCCGACGGCGGAGGAGACCCTCGCCCGGTGGTCCGGCGCCATCGGGCTCGACCTGCGCCACCTCGGCACGGAGGCGGACGCCGAAGAGATCAAGGACACCGCAGTCACCCAGCCGCTGGTCGTCGCCGCGGCGCTGCTCGCCGCAGCCCGGTTGTTTGCACGGGTCGGGCTGCCCGTCGCCGCGCCCGTCGCCGGTCACTCGGTCGGCGAGCTCGCCGCCGCCGCTGTCGCCGGGGTTCTCACCCCGGACGCCGCCGTCGCACTCGCCGCCGTCCGTGGCCGCGAGATGGCCACCGCGTGCGCGCTCGAGCCCACGGGCATGAGTGCGGTGCTGGGCGGGAAACCCGATGAGGTGCTCGCCAGGCTCGACGAGCTCGGTCTGGATCCGGCCAACCGCAACGCTGCGGGCCAGGTGGTCGCGGCCGGGTCGGTCGCGGCGCTGGCAGCCCTCGCGGAGGACCCGCCCGAGCGGGCCCGGGTGAAGCCCCTGCCGGTGGCCGGGGCCTTCCACACGCGGTTCATGGCACCCGCCGAGGAGGCCATGCGTAGCCACGCCGCCGGCGTCTCCCCCGCCGATCCGACCCGGCCACTCCTCTCCAACTCCGACGGCACGGTCGTCACCGACGGCGCGGAGGCGCTGCGCAGGCTGGTCGCCCAGGTGACTCGGCCCGTCCGGTGGGACTCCTGCATGGCGACGCTGCGCGAGCTCGGCGTCACCGCCGTGATCGAGCTGCCTCCGGCGGGCGCGTTGGTGGGGCTGGTCAAGCGAGATCTCAAGGGCACGGCGACACTGGCTCTCAAGACCCCGGACGACCTCGCCGCGGCCGTCGACCTGATCACCGAGCACGCAGGGGCAGACAAGTGACACAGCTCAGACTCGCACCCACCGCACCGGGTGCCCGAATCCTCGGACTCGGCAGCAGCCAGCCCGACAACGTCGTCACCAACGACGACCTGGCGCAGCGAATCGACACCAACGACGAATGGATCCGGGAGCGGGTCGGCATCGAGAGCCGCCGCATCGCCGAGCAGGGGACGCTGCTGGTCGACATGGCCACCGAGGCCGGGGAGCGCGCGGTCAAGGACGCCGGGCTGGCGCCGAACGAGATCGACACCGTCATCGTCGCCACCTGCACCATGCCGACGCCGATCCCGAACGCGGCCGCGCAGACGGCCGACCGCATCGGGATTCCCGCACCCGGCGCCTTCGACCTCAACGCCGCCTGCGCCGGGTTCTGCTTCGGGTTGGGCGCTGCCGCCGACCTCGTTCGCGGCGGCAGTGCGAAGAACGTGCTCGTGATCGGCGCGGAAAAGCTCTCGGACTGGCTGGACTGGACCGACCGCTCCACCGCGATCATCTTCGCCGACGGTGCCGGCGCTGCCGTGATCGGCCCCGCACCCGACGAAGCCTCGGTCGGCGTCGGCCCGCTCGCCTGGGGCAGCGCAGGGGACATGGCACAGGCCATCCACGTCAAGCCCGAGAACAACGCGCTGTTCCAGGAGGGCCAGGCCGTCTTCCGGTGGGCCACCACGAAGATCGCCCCCGTCGCGCTGCGGGCGATCGAGCTGGCCGGCCTCACCCCGGCCGACATCGACGTCTTCGTCCCGCACCAGGCCAACCTGCGCATCGTCGACGCCGTGGCCAAGCGGCTGCGCGCCAAGGGCGCCCGCGACGACATGGTGGTGGCCGACGACATCCGCCACTCGGGCAACACCTCGTCCGCATCGATCCCGCTTGCACTGGACCACATGCGCGCCGACGGGCGGGTGCGCTCTGGCGACACAGTGCTCCTCGTAGGCTTCGGCGCGGGCCTGTCCTACGCCGGCCAGGTCGTCGTGTGTCCCTGATCCGTCCCTGACCGACTTCCCGTCCCCACCAGAAGGAGAACCACCGTGGCTGACAACACCGAGATCCTCAGCGGCTTCGCCGAGATCGTCGAGGAGGTCGCCGGCATCGACACCGCTGAGGTGACCATCGAGAAGTCCTTCGTCGACGACCTGGACATCGACTCCCTGTCGATGGTCGAGATCGCCGTGCAGGCCGAGGACAAGTTCGGCGTCAAGATTCCGGACGACCAGCTGGCCGAGCTGAAGACGGTCGGTGACGCGGTGGACTACATCGCGAAGAACCAGTGACGGCCCGGACGCGATCGTTCCCGCGGAGGATCCATGAGCACCACTCCTGATGTCGTCGTCACCGGGCTCGGTGCGACGACCCCGCTCGGCGGGGACGTCGCGTCGACCTGTGAAGCGCTGCTCGCCGGGCGTTCCGGCGTCCGGCGCATCGACGACGCCGATCACGAGT
>DASRSC010000069.1:0-10042 GCA_035695525.1 Pseudonocardia sp.
CCCGACCGCCGGTCACCGCGATGCGCGCCCGTGAGCTGGGCCGCACGCCGATCGTCGTGGGCGACCGGGTCGGGCTCGTCGGCGACCTGTCCGGTGCCCCGGACACGATCGCCCGGATCGTGCGCGTCGAGGAGCGCCGCACCCTGCTGCGCCGCACCGCCGACGACACCGACCCGTTCGAACGGGTGGTGGTCGCCAACGCGGAGCAGCTCGTCATCGTCACCTCGGTGGCGGACCCCGAGCCGCGCACCGGGTTCGTGGACCGCTGCCTGGTGGCGGCCTACGCGGGCGGGCTGGCCCCGGTCCTGTGCCTGACCAAGGCGGACCTCGGCGACCCCGAGGTCTTCGCTGCGCAGTACCGCGAACTCGACCTGCCCGTGCTCGTGACGCGCCGGGACCAGGAGCCGACCGAGCTCGCCGACGTGCTCGCCGGCAGAGTGTCGGCGCTGGTCGGGCACTCAGGCGTGGGTAAGTCCACTCTGGTCAACGCCCTGGTTCCGGACGCCGCGCGAGCCGTCGGCATCGTGTCCGCAGTCGGCAAGGGCCGACACACCACCGTCGCCGCGCTCGCCCTGCCGCTGCCGGAGGACAGGGGCGGCGGCTGGGTCGTCGACACGCCCGGCGTCCGGTCCTTCGGCCTCGCCCACGTCACGCCCGACGACGTCCCGGCGGCGTTCGACGACCTCGCCTCGGCGATCGAGGCCTGCCCGCGCGGCTGCGGCCACCTCGGGCCGCCCGCCGATCCGGAGTGCGCACTCGACGCCCTCGTGCAGCAGGGCCTGCTGCGTCCCGGGCGCCTCGCCGCACTGCGCCGGGTCCTGGTGGCCCTGCGTTGACGCCACCTGGCACTCTCTCCGCATGACCACCGGGGAAGAGTCGTCTCCGCTGCGCATCGGGACCGCGGAGCGAACCGCGGCGATGAAGGCGCTCGACGAGCACCTGGCGGCCGGCCGGCTCGGGGTGGAGGAGTACGCCGACCGCTCTGCAGTGGCAGCCAACGCCGTCGTCGCATCCGAGCTGGCCGAGCTGTTCACCGACCTGCCGGAGCCGCACCCGAAGCTACCGGGCACGGCCTCGACCGCCCCGCTGACAGCGCCGCTGCCCGTCGTTGCACCGCCGGGCGAGGTGGCCACGCAGAGGGGTGGCTTCCTCGACGGCTGGGGGCCGCGGCTCGTCAGCGTCACGCCGTTCCTCGCGGTGGCGTTGTTCCTCATCACCCGGCAGTGGTATTTCTTCCTGCTCATCCCCGCGATGGGCGCGCTCGTCTACGGCGGGGGCGTCGGCCGCAAGGACGACGACCGCGACCGCGACGAGCGTCGCCGCGAGCGCAACCAGCGTCGCCGCGACCGGCGCTGACCGGCAGCGCGGCCGCGGCCAGGTCGTAGCTCAACGGCCTGCTTCGGTCGCTCAGCTCTCCGGCGGCGCAGCTCCGACTGCGAACCGGGCGACGTCGGCCACCTCGGGCTGCAGCGCCTCGGCGTGCGCCGGGTCGGCCACGTCGAGCGCGACCTCCGCACGCCCACCGCGCCGCCGGAGGCCCCACGTCCCCACCACGGCGCCGTCGACCGTCGCGCAGGCCCGCAGCATTCCCCCGCCCGGCTGTACCCGGGACCGCAGGTGCTCCGGCACCGCGAACGAGCGGTCGGCCCAGCCGAGCAGGTAGGGGTCGAACGGGGGCAGCAGCCGGGGTGGCAGCGCCGGGAGCGCGGCCACGTCGCGCTCCGCGACGTCGGCGAGGCCGTCGACGCGCTCGACCAGCGCGGTACCGAGCCCCGACATCCCGGCTCGCGCGTCGCGAAGCGGCAGGCCCGACCACGCCGCGAGATCGGCGGCCGTGGCGGGCCCGTGACCCAGGAGGTAGCGACGGGCCAGCTCGACGACGGCCACATGACGATCGATCGGCTCAGCGTGCCGGCCTACAGCCCGGACGAGCAGCTCGCCCGATGTGCCCGCCGGCACGAGCACCGCCTGCCCGTGCAGTGCCGCCAGGCGCACGCAGTGGTGCACGGCCTGGCCGACAACCGGCACCCCGGCGGCCGCCAGCCGGTCGGCGAGCTCCGCGCGAGACCGGGCCGCTCCGCAGGCCAGCTCCGCGCCGATCACCTGCAGGGCCGTGTCGACCTGCCGGTCGGTCACGCCCTCCTCGGCCAGCCTCCGTCGGGACTCGACCACGCCCGCCCGCGCGGTGAGCCCGAGCAGCCATCCGTGGTCCTCGGTGCGCACCAGGTGCAGGGTTCCCCGTAGGAGCCACGCGACCACGACCGAGCCGTCGTCAGGCGTGGCGTCCGCGGCGGCGAGGCCGCAGGTGCGCGCACGCAGAGCCAGCCGCGCCGACCTCCAGTCCTGCGCCTGGATGCCGACGAGCAGGCCCACGACGTCCCGCGGATCCCGCACGCCCGGCGTGAGGAGCTGCGCCCTGCCCCGCTGCGCGCGCAGGCCGACCCGCCCGGCTCCGCCCGTCAGCCCGACTCCCGTCAGCCCAGCTCCACCAGGGCCGCGACCTCTGACGGGCCGTACCAAGCCAGCTCGTGGTCCTCCGCCTCGCCGACGAGGAACTCCGCGTCGAGATCGCCCATGTCGGCCGCGTCGACCGCGCCGGCAGCCTGGCGCACGGCGTACTCGGCCTCGTCGTTGTCCACGTGCACCGCGGCAATGGTCTCGAACGGCACCCCGCCCGCGATCCGGACCGCGCCGTCGTCGAGGTCGGGCCGCAGGGTGACGTTCTCGAGGTCGGCGGCGATGACCACCCGCCGCGCGGGCGTACCGTCCTCGCCCAGCCCGAACTCCACGGCGAGCAGCCGCAGCGACGCCCGGGCCGCCTCGGTCAACGCGGCATACTCGAGCTCCTCCTCGTCGCCGCTCGTGTAGGACTCACGCAGCTTCGGGGTGAGCGCGAACGCCGTGCCACCGATCGGGTCGACGCTGCCGTTCTTCACCAGCGTCCTGAGCATCGGCCAGGTGGCGGGTACGTAGACGCGCATCGCGCTCATCAACCCACCGTCGCCATGAGCTCGTCGAGCGACTCGACGACCATGCCGGCGAGCACGTCGATGTCGGACATCCCGTCCCGGTCGCCGTTGAAGCCGTAGTAGACGCCACCGTCGTAAGAGGTGAGCCCGATCGAGAGCGCCTGGCCCTTGGCCAGCGGCACCACCGGGAACATCTCGAGCATCCGGGCACCAGCG
The DNA here is from genome assembly GCA_035695525.1 of Pseudonocardia sp. GTDB lineage: Bacteria > Actinomycetota > Actinomycetes > Mycobacteriales > Pseudonocardiaceae > Pseudonocardia. The sequence continues at coordinate 3,186 of DASRSC010000069.1, forward strand.
GCGTAGAGCGGGAACTGTGGTCCCGGCACGTTCGTCACCACCAAGTTGAAGATCCGCTTCGAGAACCCGCTGGCAGCGCGTGCTCCCAGGGCGTGCAGCGTAGGCGGCGCGAAGCCACCGATGCGGACCAGGGTGTCGGCACCGACCGACTGGCCGGTGGCGGTGTGCTCGCGCATCGCGTGGGTGACGTGGTGCAGCCGCACGACCGGGCTGGGCTCACCGACCGGCAGGTCCACGAGGAACGACGACACGCGGTTGCCCAGCGACCCGGCCGCAGCCGAGCTGGGCACGTCCGCTTCGCCGCGCACCGACAGCGGCACCATCGCCCGGACCGACGACGACGGTGTGACCGGCTCACCACGCGAGAGCAGCCAGTTGCGCAGGGCACCGGAGACGACGGTGAGCACCACGTCGTTGACCGTGCAGCCGTGCGCGGCCCGCACCCTGCGGTAGGAGTCCAGCTGGGTGCGCGCGGTCGCGAAGCGCCGCTGGGTGGAGATGTCGACGTTGAGCGGCGACCCCGGCGCCCGCCTGCTCGCCGTGCGTGCGATCGAGAAGAGCTTGCCTGCGGTGCCGGTGATCTTGCCGACGGTGGCCAACGCGTCGCCGGCCGCCACGCGGACGTTGTCGACGATCTCGCCCGGCCGGGCCACGGCCTCGGCGACGGCACCGAGGACGAGCTGGGCGTGGGTGGGCTCCGGCCGCGGCATCCACAGCTCCTCGACCGGTGCGCGGGCCCGCCGGCCGTTCTCGCCGAGGAGCCGTAGGTCGCCCTCGCCGGGCGGCGAGACGTCCAGGATCACCTGACCGATGTCGAACGCGCTGATGCCGTCGACCATGGCCTGGTGGGTCTTGGTGATCATGGCCGTGCGCCCGCGCGCCACCCCCTCCACCAGGTACATCTCCCACAGCGGGCGGGTGTGGTCGAGCGGACGCGACATCAGCCGCGCCACGAGCTCGGTGAGCTGCTCGTCCGAACCCGGTTTGGGCAGCGCCGACCGGCGGACGTGGTAGGCCACGTCGAAGTCCGGGTCGTCGATCCACACCGGCCGGGCGAGGTTGCCGGGTACGTACCGCACCTTCTGCCGGTAGCGCGGTACCAGCGCGATCCGCTGCTCGATCAGCTCCACGAGCCGGTCGTAGTTGAATCCTCCCAGCGGCCCCGCCGACCGCGGCCTCCGGAAGGTCGACACCGCGCCGACGTGCATCGGTGTGGTCGGCTGCTCCAGGTACAGGAATGAGGCGTCGAGTGCGGAGAGCCGGGGAGGCATGCCCCAGATCCTAGGGTGGCACCCTGAGACCGTGCGGAACGTGAGCGGAGCGCGCGGTGTCCCGGAGCCGGCTGGCCGTTCCCCGAAGGACACCTTCATCACCGTCTACGGCCGGAAGCCGGTGCTGGAGGCCCTGCACGACGGGCAGCTGCGGGTGGACAAGGTCATCATGGCCGACGGGTTGCAGGGCGAGCCGGTGCGCGCCATCACCGCGGCTGCCCGCGACCGTGGCGTGCCGGTACAGCGGGCGTCGGCGCACCGGGTGAAGGTGCTGGCCGGCAACGGTCGCCACGACCAGGGTGTGCTGGCCGACGTCGTTGCGCCCCGGATGGCCCCCGTCGCGGAGTTCCTGGCCGAGCTCGCACCCGGCGCGCCCGCGTCGGTGCTGGTGCTCGACCGGCTGACCAACCCGTCGAACGTCGGCATGATCCTGCGCAGTTCCACCGCCGCGGGTCTCGACGGGATACTGCTCCCCCGCCGGGGCGTGCCGGCGATCGACCCGCTGGTCGTCAAGGCCTCGGCCGGTGTCGCCTTCCGGGCACCGGTGCTGCGGTCCGGCACTGTGGAGGAAGGGTGCGCCGAGCTGGCTGCGGCCGGTTTCACCGTGTACGGCCTCGACGCGGGTGGCGCGTCGCTGCTGGAGGCGGAGCTACCGGCGCGGGTTGCGCTGGTGCTGGGCAACGAGACCGACGGGCTGTCGGAGTCGGTGCGGTCGCTCGTCGACGGTCTGCTCGCGATTCCCATGCACGGCGGCGTCGAGTCGCTCGGCGTGGCCAGCGCCGGCGCCGTCGCGGCCTTTGAGCTCGCGCGGCGTGCCCGCTGACACACCCCCCGTACGCGGGGAGCCGGAGTTCTAGGCTGGCCCAATGGTTCAGCGCAGGCTTCCCCGCCCCTCCGAGCTCCGCCCGCTGCTGCGGCCGGCGCCGTTCGTGCGTGACGCCGCGGAACGACGGCTGTTGCGGGCCGCGAGCATCGCGGACCTGCGGGCGATCGCCCGCCGCCGCACGCCGCGGGCGGTGTTCGACTACACCGACGGCGCGGCCGACGGTGAGCTGTCCCTGAACCGGGCCCGCGACGCGTTCTCGCGGGTCGAGTTCACGCCGACGGTGCTGCGTGACGTCTCGTCCGTCGACACCGGACGCGACATCCTCGGCCGGCGCTCGAACCTCCCGTTCGCCTTCGCCCCCACCGGGTTCACGCGGATGATGCACCACGAGGGCGAGCGGGCAGTGGCCTCGGTCGCGCAGAAGGTGGGCATCCCGTACACCCTCTCGACGGTGGGCACCACCACCATCGAGGAGGTGGCGGCAGCCGCGCCGGACGCCCGGAAGTGGTTCCAGCTCTACCTCTGGCGCGACCGCGCCCCCGCGAAGGACCTCGTGCAGCGCGCGGCCGACGCCGGCTACGACACGATCATGCTCACCGTCGACACCCCGGTGGGCGGCGCCCGGCTGCGGGACGTGCACAACGGGCTCACCGTGCCGCCCGCCCTGTCGCTGAAGACCTTCGTGGACGGCGCCCGCCACCCGCACTGGTGGTTCAACCTGCTCACCACCGAGCCGCTGACGTTCGCGAGCCTCGAGTCCTCCGAGGGCACCGTCGCCGAACTGATCAACCGTGTCTTCGACCCGGCGCTGACGATGAACGACGTCGAATGGCTGCGCGACACCTGGCCGGGGAAGCTCGTGGTCAAGGGGATCCAGAGCGTCGAGGACGCTCGCCGCGTGGTCGACGCGGGCGCGGACGCGGTGCTGCTGTCCAACCACGGCGGCCGCCAGCTCGACCGGGCCCCGGTGCCGTTGGAGCTCGTGGAGCCCACCGTGCAGGCCGTGGGGGACCGCGCGGAGGTGCTGGTGGACACCGGGATCACTCACGGGGCCGACGTACTGGCGGCGATCGCACTGGGCGCCAGGGCCGCGCTCGTCGGGCGCGCGTACCTCTACGGGCTGATGGCCGGAGGCCAGCTCGGCGTGGAGAAGGCCGTGACGATCCTGGCAGGCGAGATCGTCCGCACGTTGCAGCTGATCGGCGTCAACAGCGTCGACGAGCTGCGCCCCTCCCACGTCCGACTTCGTCCGAACGGCTGAGCCCGGCGTGCGACGGCAGCGCAGCAGGGCCATGGTGCAGCCATGGGTTTCATGGACAAGGCCAAAGAACTGCTGAACCGGCACGACGACAAGGTCGACCAGGGCCTCGACAAGGCGGGTGAGGCTGCCAAGGGCCGGTTCGCCGGGCACGAGGGCCAGCTCGGCCAGGGCGTCGACCACCTCAAACGCATGACAGGTGCGGGGGACACCACAGAGCGGGCGCCCGGCGAGCCGCCACCCGGCACCCCGCCGCAGGGGCCCGCTCCGGAGGACGCACGGCCCGATAACCCCACCGGGGGCTACGAGCCGGCACAGGAGGTGCCGGGCGGACCACAGCCGGACGTGCCCGCCGGCCCCGGCAACGAGCCGCCGCAGCGCTAGGACGGCCTCGCCCGGTTTGGTCCGAGCCGGATCGGTCCACCCCGTCGCCATGGCAGACGACAGACGCGACGACCGGTCCGGCCCCGGGGAGGAGGGGTTCCTCGAGAGCCTCCTGAGGGACGCGACGATTACCGGGACCGAGGAGGACCCGCCCCCACCGCCGGCGGAGCCCCAGGTCGCTGCCCCGGAGACGACGAACGACCCGGACGACGACACCGACAGCTCCTGACGCGCCTCGTCAGGGCGGTGGCAGGTCCAGCAGGATCTCGACCTCGCCGATCGTGGTGACCACGTCGCAGTGGTGTACCACCACCGCACCCGCTTTCCGTGCGCCCCGGACGTTGCCGGCATGGTCGTCGACCACGACGCACTGCTCGACGGGCAGCCCCAGCATCGCCGCGACGCGCCGGAAGATCTCCGGATCCGGCTTGCGCACCCCGAGCGCCGGGCCGAGCACCACCGCGTCGAACGTGGTGGCGCACTCGTCGGGAACCGTGCGCCCGTCGGACACCAGCGCGGTGGCCACGCCCGCCGCCCGGGCCCGCCGGACCAGCGCCAGCACCTCCGGCCCGTCCGTGAGCACTCCGGCGTAGTCCATCAGCAGCCCGCGCAGCGGCACCGCGGGGAGGCTACCGGCTCCACTGCCGGTAGCCCCAGGGTGTTTGCCCTAGCCTGTGAGCATCTTCTGCAGGTCGTCCAGCACGAGCATCGCGCCGGAGGGCCCGAGACCAAGGAACCAGACCTCGTCGTCGACGAGGCGCACGTGCCCGTTCTGCACCGCCCCGAGCCGGGTCCAGAGCTCTCCGTGGACGACGGCGCCCTGTTCGGTGGCCTCCGGCGGCCCGTAGCTCGAGTAGAAGACCCAGTCGCCGGACCCGCCGCGCCCGAGCGTGGTGACGTCCTTCATCGCTCCGTGCCCGCCTCGTCACCCACCGCGGCGAGCACGGCGAGCAGGTAGGCGCGGATGAGCTCGGCGTCCCCCGGCGCAGGAGCAGGCAGCCGGGCCCGGAACGCCGTCACGACGTCCCCGTGCACCTCCGCCAGGCGCGCGCGCCCGCTCGGCGTGATCCACAGCCGCACCACCCGTCGATCGGCCGGGTCGCGCTCGCGCGCCAGCTCGCCTGCGGCCTCCAGGGCGTCCACCACCGGGGTCAGCGTGGCGGGAGCGACGCCGAGCTTCCCGGAGAGTTCTCGGTGGGACACCGCACCGGTGTCCGCGAGGACTCCCAGCGCCCCCATCGCGGTCGTGGTCAGCCCGTGCGCGGCGATCGTGCGGCTGGTGTACCGCACCACCGCCTGTCCTGTCCGCGACAGCAGTCTGACCAGCGGCATCAGCTGCGGGTCGGGCTCGAAGAAGCCGTCGGTCACCGGCAGTACGGTACGGGATCTTGATCGTCAGCGGCCGTACCGTCCGTCGGCTGATCAATCCATCCCGACCTCGCGACACTGCACCGGCCAGCACCCTCGCTGCGTGACCACGACGCTGACCGCGACTCCCCGCCCGACTCCCGCCACGTCGTCAGGAGCAGTCCGCACCCACCGCGCAGGAGCGCCCCGACTCAGGCGGATGGCCTACGAGCCCGAACCGGGAGCGACTGCCGCGGTCCCGATCCTTCCTGTTCCCCCGCCGCCGACGCCCTCGGCGGCGCTCGACGCGGCGGCCGAACTCGCCGAAGCGCGTCACAGCGTCGGGCGGATCCTCCGGCTGGCGTTGGAGGTACTCGACGGCCGCAGGCCCCCCGTGCAGCTCACCGGCCACGTCGCCGCGCCCGTGCTGCGCTACTGGCGTGCGGCCGCGCAGCAGCGGCGCGTGTGCTCCCCTGCCCGGTTCAGCCGGATGCGACTGTGCCTGCCGCGACCCGGCATCGCGGAGGTCGCAGTGGCGTGCGCGATGGACGGCCGCGTGCGCGCGCTCGCAGCGCGGTTCGAGCGTGCCGACAACACCGGAACCGGCTGGCGGTGCACCGCGCTGCGGCTGGGCTGACCGAGACTGCCGGGGTCAGGGGCGGGCCGCAGTGGGCGATCCGTGGCACTGCTTGTACTTCCGACCCGAGCCGCACGGGCACGGGCGGTTGCGCGACGGCTCGCCCGAACCGGAAACGGTGGCCTCGCCACGGCTGCCGTCGCGGGCCCCGCCGTTGCCCGACCGCGCCCGCATGGCGCTGCCGTCCTCCGCCGGACCGCTGTAGCGCAGCTCCGTCGGGCGGGAACCACGGAACGCCGGCGGGAGGACGTTCGGGGCGGTGACCGGCTCCGCCTCCGAGGGCCGAGCCGGAGCGCCCTGCGGCGCAGCACGCCGCGGGGCGGGCGACTGCTGCTGCACCGCTGCGGGCTGCGCTGCCGCCTGCCGCACGGGGGCCTGCCGCACCGGGGCCGCCTGCGTACTGGCCGCCGGGGCCGGCTGGGCTGCGGCGGCGGGCTCCTGCACGACGGCGGGCTGGGCGGGCTGTACCTGCGCGTTGAACAGGTACGAGACCGTTTCCTCCTTGATGCCCTCGAGCATCGCGGAGAACATGTCGAACCCCTCCCGCTGGTACTCGATCAGCGGATCGCGCTGGGCCATCGCCCGCAGCCCGATGCCGTCCTTGAGGTAGTCCATCTCGTAGAGGTGCTCGCGCCACTTGCGGTCGATCACCGTCAGCAGCACCTGCCGCTCCAGCTCCCGCATCCCGCCGAGCGGGGCGATGAGCTCGTCCACCTCGGCCTCGCGCAGGGCGTAGGCCGCCCGCGCATCTGCGAGCACGGCCTCGGCGAGCGTCTCCTTCGTCAGGTCGCCGGGGTCGGACAGCCCGTTGTCGTCCTTGCCGTCGGTGAGGCTCTCCCACCGGATACCGGGGGTGTAGAGCGTGCCGAGCGCCGTCCACAGCTTCTCGAGGTCCCAGTCCTCCGCGTAGCCCTCCGCGGTGGCACCGTCGATGTACGCCGTGACGACATCCTCGATCATGTGCTCGATCTGCTCCTTGATGTCCTCGCCCGCGAGGACCCGGCGCCGCTCGTCGTAGATGACGGTGCGCTGCTTGTTCAGCACCTCGTCGTACTTGAGCACGTTCTTGCGGATCTCGAAGTTCTGCTGCTCGACCTGCGTCTGGGCACTGCGGATGGCCTTGGTGACCATGCC
>DASRSC010000070.1:0-12293 GCA_035695525.1 Pseudonocardia sp.
TCGGTGATCAGCCCATCGGTCTCGTTCGCCTCGGCAACCTGCTCACCGGCCGAACCCTCACCAGAATGGTGTCCGAGCTCTTCCACGTGGCCCCCAGCGGTCATGGCGTCTATCTCACCGGGTCAACGACGCCGATTCCCGTGCGATCTGGACGACCGCCCAAACGGCCTACACCACGTTGAGGACAAGAACCCGCTGGTCAGCACGCTGCGTCACCGGTGCAGCCATTAGGGGGTGGGGTAGGAAGGAAGGGTCACCTACTCGTCACTGCTCGTAGAATTCGCCCCGGCTGCCCGCCGCCACCGCCGGTGCGACACGCTGGTCGGACGGGCTCGGCACGATCCGGGCGGCCGCGAGATCTTCGGTCGCGACGAAGTGGATCGCGTCGGCGGCTCCGAGCTTCATCGATTCGATGATCCGCCGCGCCCCGGCGTCGAGCGGGCCGCGGAAGACACCGGGGAACGCGAGCACGTTGTTGATCTGGTTGGGGACGTCGCTGTGCCCCGTGGCGATGATGGCGGCGTGCCTCGCCGCCACAGCCGGGTGAATCTCGGGATCCGGGTGGGAAAGGGCGAACACGATCGCGCGTCGCTCGCTCGCCGTGCACCGGAGGGTCGCGGGTATCGGCCGCCTCACGGTGCGGACGGCCTCTCGTGCAGCGGCCGCGGGATGACGCGGTCCGGACCGGCGAGGTTCGGCTGTCGGGTACGCGGACGACCCTGGTGCCGTTTCCGGCACGGCGATCACTCGACGGGGCCGCGCAGCCGCCCTGGCCGCGGCCACAGCCGCCAGCCCACCACCGCGAGCACCTCGGCGGCCCCGAGCGTGCGCGAGTCGGTGGAGCCGTAGGGGTTGTCGCCGAGCACCCACCACCCGGTGCCCGAGGGGAGCGCCGCCCGCTTCACCGACAGCTGCCCCGGACGCGCGGACCAGCGGACCAGCACGACGTCGCCGGAACGGACAGCGGACCCGAACCGGGCGAGCACCACGTCGGCGTCCCGCAGCGTCGGCGACATCGACGGACCGCGGACGGACACCCTCCGCCAGCGCACGCGTACCCCCCTTGCCGCCCTGCTGCGATCTGGCTCCCAGAGTAGTGTCGGAAACGCCAGAACGATCACCAATCAGGGAGGACCCATGCGGATGCTGTCCCGCATTCTCCGCCCGCGGCTGGAGGCCACCGCGCACTGCGACCTCCCCTGCGGCGTTTACGACCCGGCTCAGGCACGGATCGAGGCCGAGTCGGTCAAGGCCATCCAGGAGAAGTACCAGGGCAACCAGGACCCGGAGTTCCGCACGCGGGCGATCCAGATCAAGGAGCAGCGCGCGGACCTCGTCAAGCACCACCTGTGGGTGCTGTGGACCGACTATTTCAAGCCGCCGCACTTCGAGAAGTACCCGGAGCTGCACGAGCTGTTCAACAAGGCCACCAAGAAGGCCGGCGGCGGGGCCGACGGCGCGAAGTCCTCCATGGACCCGGCCACCGGCCAGGAGCTGCTCGACCTCATCGCCCAGATCGACAAGATCTTCTGGGAGACCAAGTCTGCCGCCTGACCCGGGCGCTCGAAGCGGCGCTGACCCACGGGAGGACCTCCCGGTTGGTCAGCGCCGTTTCTCGTTGTTGGGTGGCCTTCCACGGCCCGCCGACGGCCCAGCCGCAGAGCTGGGGTGCCGCTTGGCTGCCAGGCACTCGGAGACACACGGCGACCTGAGCCGTCCGGTTCGCGTGCTGGTTCAGTAGCCCGCAGCCGTCCCACCGTGCGCATTTGCGTCGCGCGGCGGTTGTCACTCGGCTAGTCGCTCACGACAACTGCTCGGCGAGGGCATGATCCTTGTTGTCGACAGTGCCCGTCGACCATAGGCAGCGAGTTCGGCTCTCGCTGATCAGGCTGCGGTGCCGAACGGGTTGTCGATGATGTATCGCCAGGTACCGCTTCGACCAACGTCGGGCGGCGTCGGTGGCGGTACCTGCGATGCGCACAAACGCTCCGTAGCTCGTGGAGACGTGCGTTGGCGACAGCTCGTTCATGCCCGCCTCCGTCGGGCGACCGTGGCGGCGGAGGCCGCGCCGTGGTCTTTTCCGTACATGGGTCGAGGGGACGGTCCGCGTCGCTCGGCGCAGACCGTGCGCCGGCCCGGTGACGGGGGTGCCACGTCAGTGTCTGCAGCGGCAGCTCAGGCACAAGGCCGTCGGCGAGGACGTCGCGGAGGTGGCGGGGTGGGCTGGGCGCCCCAGGAGGGGCGTAGCACGGTCGGCTCGGGCGCGGTCCGGGCGACGACACGGTGCAGCTCGCCGAGGCCCGTGGCGGTGGCTTCGACCGCCGAGGAACTCAGCAGCACGACGCGGCGCAAACCTCGGCGGACTGCCCGCTCGAGGGTCGGGCGCACGAACGGTACGGGGTCTGCCCCCCGGACCGGCACGAGAAGGTAGAGCCGTTCGACGCCGTCGAACGCTGCCTGCTGGGTACTGGGGTCGGCCCAGTCGAAGGGGAGCGGCTGGCGCGGCGCACGTCAGCGCCCGCGGTGTCGAGGAGATCGGTGAGGCGACGACCGGTGCTGCCGGTGACCCCGGTGACCAAGACGGTCATCGTCCCCGCCCCGGCGAGCCCGCCTGCGCCCAAGACCGCCTGGTCTCTCGTTTCGGCCAGTTCTCTCGTCCGATCGACAAGAACAGGACGATGGGCGTCAGCCGTGCTCGGGCGCGCCGGTCACGATGTGGTCCGCCGCCTCCATGGCCTCCGTCAGCAGTCTGCGCACGTGGCCCCCGCGGGCGCGGTAGAGCACGCGTCTGCCGTCCCGCCGGGTGGCCACCAGCCCGGTCATCCGCAGCTTCGCGAGGTGCTGCGACACCGCGGGACGCGCCGCACCGCTCGCCGCAGCGAGAGCCGACACGTCCTGCTCACCTCCGCAGAGCAGCCACAGCAACCGCAGCCGAGTCGGGTCGGCGAGCATCCGGAACGAGTTCACGGCCGCGTCGACGTGGTCACCGGGCGGGAGCCGTTGCCACTGCAGGGCACTTGCAATGTCGTCGCGTGCGTACATGTGCACGTATGGTGCCTGCATGCACAGCTCGCCGCAATGTGGCCACGGGCACACCCACGCAGGTCCGGTCCGTCGGGTGTGGAGCGCCGCCCGCCACGTCGTCGTCCCGCACAGCCATGATCCGGCTGACCGCGTCGACCCCGCGATGGAGGCCTCCCGCGCCGGGATGCGCGCCCTGCAGGTCTCGCTCGCCGTGCTCGGCGCGACGGCCGCCCTCCAGGCCGTGGTGGTGGTGGCGTCCGGATCGGCGGCCCTGCTGGCCGACACCCTGCACAACGTCGCCGACGCACTGACCGCCGTGCCGCTGGGGATCGCCTTCCTCCTCGCCAGGCGCCCGGCGACGCACAGGTTCACCTATGGCTACGGGCGCGCGGAGGACGTGGCGGGCATCGTGGTGGTGCTGGTGATCCTCGGCTCGGCCGCACTGGCCGGCTATGAGTCGCTGCGCAGGCTGGCGGACCCCACCGACGTCCGGTTCCTCGGGGCGGTCGCCGTCGCCGGTTTGGTGGGCGCCGCCGGCAACGAGATCGCCGCGCAGGTGCGCATCCGCACCGGGCGGCGGATCGGGTCGGCCGCGCTCGTCGCCGACGGCCTGCACGCCCGCACCGACGCCCTGACCTCGCTCGCGGTACTCCTGTCCGCCGGCGGGGCGGCGCTGGCCTGGAGGTGGGCCGACCCCGTGGTGGGCCTGGCCATCGCCGCCGCGATCGCCACCGTCAGCTGGAGCGCGGCCCGGCATGTGCTCGCCCGCCTGATGGACGCCGTCGACCCGGGCCTCGTCGAGCGGGCCACCGCCGCACTGCAGGACGTGGCCGGAGTGGTCGGCGTGGACCGGGTGCGCCTGCGCTGGATCGGGCACACATTGCGCGCGGAGGTCGACCTGTCGGTGCCACCCGGCCTCAACATCGAGCGGGCCCACACGATCGCGCATGCGGCCGAGCACGAGCTCACCCACGCCGTCCCGCGGCTCACCGCCGCCACCGTGCACGCGCACCCCGCACGAAATTGGGTGTCCCGCTAGGGTCGGGACGGTGACATCGGGCCGGGTGTTCCTGCTTCGCCATGGTGAGACGGAATGGTCGCTGTCGGGCAAGCACACCGGCCGCACCGACATCCCCCTCACCGACCGCGGCCGTGGCCTCGCCAAGGCCGCGGGCGAGCTCTTCAGACGGCTGCGGGGCACCGACCCGCCCGCCCTCGTCCTCACCAGCCCGCGCAGCCGCGCCCGCGTCACCGCCGAGCTCGCCGGCCTGGAGGTCGACCGCGTCGACGAGCGCCTGGCCGAGTGGGACTACGGGGAGTGCGAGGGCCGCACGACCACCGAGATCCGCGAGACGATCCCGGACTGGACGGTCTGGACCCATTCCTGCCCCGGGGGGGAGACGCCCGAGCAGGTCGAGCGCCGGGCCGACTCCGTGCTCGCCGACGCCCGCGCCGAGCTCGATCGCGGCGACGTGGTGCTCGTCGGGCACGGGCACTTCAGCCGCGTGCTCCTCACGCGCTGGATCGGGCTGCCCGCTACCCACGGCGTCCATTTCGCGATGGAAGCGCCCTCCTGGGCCGTGCTGGGGGACGAGCGCGGCGTGCCGCGCCTCGACCACGTGAACCTGCGGGCACTGGCGTGAACGCACCGTCGGCGCGGTGATCCGAGAGGAGATGCGACGGCAGAACTCACTGCGGGTCGTCGGAGAGAGCGGCGTCGTGCACCAGCAGCGCGATCTGCACGCGGTTGTTGAGGCCGAGCTTCGCGGGGATGTTCGAGACGTGGGTCTCGACGACGTCGCACCGCTCGCGAAGTTCGCCCACAACACCGCGGGCATCGTGGACTCGCTGGCCCTCGGTGCCTGGGCTGCACGGCGAAATCCCCGTCGCTCCTCGTCGGCGCGACCGACCGGCACAGCGATGGTCGACTAGGGTCTTCCCGTGTGCTGACCGATCGTGTCCGGGGCGTGCGCCCGGAGGACGTGCCCACCGTCGTCGCGCTGGTGCACGAGCTCGCCGAGTACGAGCGCGAGCCGCAGTCCTGCACGCTGACCGACGCGCAGCTGGCCGCTGCCCTGTTCGGCCCGGCACCCGCGCTGTTCGGCCACGTCGCCGAGGTCGTCGGACCCGACGGAAGAGCCGAGATCGCCGGCGTCGCGCTCTGGTTCCTCAACTTCTCCACCTGGCGTGGACTGCATGGGGTCTACCTGGAGGACCTCTACGTGCGGCCCAACCGCCGCGGGCGCGGGCTCGGACGGGCGCTGCTGGCCACGCTGGCGGGTGTCTGCGCCGAGCGGGGCTACGCCCGGCTGGAGTGGTCGGTGCTGGACTGGAACGAGCCCTCGATCCGCTTCTACCGTGCGATCGGCGCGGTGCCGATGGACGAGTGGACGACGTTCCGCCTCGACGGCGATGCGCTCGACGCCCTCGCCAAGGAGAGTTAGCCCCGCGCGTCGGGCAGGTCCAGACCCATCGACCACTCCCGCGACCGCTCGCTGATGAGCAGCATGAACGTGGTGACGACGAACGCCCCCGCGACGATCCCCAGCACGAGCTGGCGCGACGGCCCGATCAACGAGTAGACCACCGGGAGCAGGAGCAGCTGCGTGACGATCGCCGGCGTGCGCGCCCACCGGCGTCCGGTCACGAGGCCAGCGCCGACGGCGAGCAGCGCGACACCGATGACGACGAAGTAGGCGGCCTCGCCGAGGACGCTGCCTACGGGCACCCCTGGGGCGAGCGACCGCATCCCCAGGGCCGCCGCGAAAGCGATGGCGAGCAACCCCTGCACGCCGACCAGGACGCCGGCCAGCTGCACCTGCCGCGGCGGGCGGGCCGCCGCTGGTTCCTCCGCCCTCACATGGCCGAGAATAGGCCAGGCGCCACCCGGCGGCTGCGGGTCCCGGCTGCGGCGGGAATGCTCGGGCCGGCACGCGCGTTGCACAAGCTCGGTGAGCAGGGTGAATGCTGGAAAGTCCGTAGACCGACCGGATCATCCTGCGAAGCACCAAAGGGTGATTCCGGAACGTGTTCGCGGCACTACGGGTCATCGTGTGAGATGCGCAGCTCGTCGCAGCCGAGCGGCGGCCTTCACTCGTCAGGGTGACCGGCCGCGGCCATTCACCGATGCTCGCGGACCGTCGAGCCGATAAGGGCTCGCACCTGGGCAAACGTTGCTTCATGGTGGGTCACGGACAAGCGAGTGATCGCGAGGATCTTTCTCGCATGGTCCTTCGGGAGTCGGGGTAACCCGACTCTGATGGGCGGGACGAGGTTGATCGCTCATGGTGACACGCCACGCAGTTGGGTACGCACGTGTAACCGATCGTGGCGAGCGTCGTTGCTATGAGTGGGTGAGACTGCTCACCTGAGTGGACCTCGGCCCTTGAACACCGAGCGCGCTCGTGAAACGCTTCACAAGCGCGGAAACACCGTGACGGACGATCGGCGCGACCCCGATCGCGCAAGTACAAGGAGCCGAGAGACCATGGATTGGCGTCACCGCGCTATTTGCCGCGACGAGGACCCCGAGCTGTTCTTCCCCGTGGGGACGAGCGGGCCTGCGTTGCTGCAGATCGCAGAGGCCAAGACCGTCTGCCGGCGCTGCCCCGTGGTCACCGAGTGCCTCACCTGGGCGCTCGAGAGTGGCCAGGACGCAGGCGTCTGGGGCGGAATGAGCGAAGACGAGCGGCGGGCCTTGAAGCGCCGCAACGCGCGAACGCGCGCACGCACTGCCTGACATACAACAGGTAAACAACCTCCCCCACCGCGGGCCCGAGGCCGGACTGCACCCGGCTCCGGGCCCGCGGTCGTTCCACCGGGCGCGCTCGGGGGCAGCTCCGGAGGCGGATCGACGGACCGGGCTGCGAGCGACCATCACCGAACCCCTCGATCACGACCTAAAGGCTAACGCGCCCGCAACGAGAGCCTGATGACGGCCTCGGTTCCACCGCCTGCACGCGGCCGCACCTGCAGCGCGGAGTCCAGCTCGGAGTCGAGCAGAGTCCGCACGATCTGCAGTCCCAGTCCGTTCGACGTCTCCAGGTCGAACCCCGGCGGGATGCCCCGGCCGTCGTCGGCCACCACCACGTCCAGGGCTCGCGCCGAGCGCTGGGCCGACACGACGACCTCGCCCGCACGGCCGGGCTCGAAGGCGTGTGCCAGCGCGTTGTGGACCAGCTCGGTGAGAACGAGCACCAGCGGCGTGGCCAGGGCGGCGGGCAGGGTGCCGAAGCTGCCCTCCCGCCGCACCTTGGCGCGGAACTCCGCCGTGGCACCGTCACCGATGGCGGGCAGGACCTTGTCGACCAGCTCGTCGAGGTCCACCCGCTCGGCCACGGAGACCGACAGCGACTCGTGCACCAGCGCGATGGAGTTGACACGCCGAACGCTCTCCGCGAGCGCCCGACGGGCCTCCGGGATCGCCGTGCGGCGGGCCTGCAGGCGCAGCAGCGCCGCGACGGTCTGAAGGTTGTTCTTCACCCGGTGATGAATCTCCCGGATCGTGGCGTCCTTGCTGAGCAGCGCCATGTCCCGGCGGCGCAAATCTGTGACGTCGCGCACCAGCACCAACGCTCCCGCCGCGTCGCCGCGCGGGCGCAGCGGCAGGGCGCGCACGAGCATGACGGCCCCGCGGGCGTGCACCTCCATCCGCAGCGAGTGCCGCCCGTCCAGCGCGGCCCCGATCCGTGCGGCCACCTCGGCAGCGTCGAACGGGTCGTGCACGAGCTCCCGGGTGGCCTGGATGAGCGACAGCCCGACGAGGTCGCTGGCGTGGCCCATGCGATGGTAGGCCGACAGCGCGTTGGGGCTCGCGTAGGCGACCAGGCCGTGCGCGTCGAGGCGGACCAGGCCGTCGCCCGCCCGAGGGCTGGTATCCGCGCCGGCCAAGGCCGCCCGCGGTGGAAAGGTGCCGTCGGCCACCATCTGGCACAGGTCCGATGCGCTGCCCAGGTAGGCGATCTCCAGCGGGCTCGGCACTCGGGGCATCGCGAGATTCGTGTCGCGGGAGAGCACTGCGACCACCGCCCCGCCGTACCGGACCGGGATGGTCTCCCTGCGCACCGGCACCTCGAGGTGCCAGCGCGGGTTCTCCTCCCGGCAGATGCGCCCCTCGACGACCGCGCGCCGCAGCTGCGGGTTGTCCGCAGCCATGACGCGCGCCGCGACCACGTCCTCCGGATGCGCGGTCGGCGCCGTCGTCGGACGGGCCTGGGCCACGCAGAGGAACTCGGTGAGACCCGTGCGCTGACTCTCGTCGGCCAGCGGCATCCAGAGCAGGAAGTCGGCGAACGACATGTCCGCGAGCAGCTGCCACTCGGCCACCACCCGCTGCAGGTGGTCGACGGCATCGCCGGCCAGCTGGGTGTGCTCGGCGAGCAGCTCGCTGAGGGTGGACACCCGACTCTTCCTTTCGGTCGTGGCTCGTCGCCCCGATCACTCCGGTCCAGTCAAGCACGTGGAACACTCGACCTACCGACGGGACGAACAACCGTTCGCGGAGAACGAGGGAGCTGGGAGGGAACCATGTCCAAGCGCGCACGCAAGCGCCGCGACCGCAAGAAGAGCGCGGCCAGCCACGGCAAGCGACCCAACACCTGATCCTGATGTGCGAGAGCGCCGGGGCACATCGCCCCGGCGCCCTGTCGCCGATCCCCTCAGCTCTTCGTGCTCAGCCGTGCTGCTCGAGGCGGGCACTGCTGCGCACCTCGACCGTGGTCGTCGTCCCATCCGGACCCGACTCCACCGTCACATCGGCCTGCTCCAGCACCGCCACTCGGATCTGCCCGCGCAGCCGGCTCTTCAGATCGTCCGGGGCGTGCTCTCCGCCGCATTTGCTGGCGAGCAGCTTCTTCAGCTTCTCGTCGATGCCGTACTCGGCCAGGCACGGCCCGCATTCCTCCAGATGCTGGGCGAGCAGCGCCCGGCGCGACTCGTCGCACTCGTGGTCGAGGAAGAGCCACACCTCGGCGAGTACCTCGGAGCAGTCGGTGTCGTGATGGTTCCCACAGCTCATGAGGAGACCTCCTCCTGATGTCCACGCAGGAACCCGCGATCGCGCGCGGTGTCGGTGAGCATGTCCCGCAGCTGACGCCTGCCACGGTGCAGCCGCGACATCACCGTGCCGATCGGGGTGCCCATGATGTCCGCGATCTCCTTGTACGCGAAGCCCTCGACGTCGGCAAGGTAGACCGCCATCCGGAAGTCATCGGGCAGCTGCTGCAGCGCGACCTTCACATCGTTGTCGGGGAGCCGGTCCAGCGCCTCCATCTCAGCCGACGGCAGGCCCTGAGAGGTGTGCTCGCCCGCCTGGGCGATCTGCCAGTCGCTGATCTCCTCGGTCGCCGCCTGCAGCGGTTGACGCTGCCTCTTCCGGTAACCGTTGATGTAGGTGTTGGTGAGGATCCGGTACAGCCAAGCCTTGAGGTTCGTGCCCGCCCGGAACGTCCGGAAGGCCGAATATGCCTTGAGATAAGTCTCCTGAACGAGATCCTCTGCGTCGGCCGGGTTGCGCGTCATCCGCAGCGCGGCCCCGTACAGCTGGTCGATCAGCGGCATCGCGTCTCGCTCGAACCGGGCGGCCCGCTCCTCCGCGGACTCCTGCCACTGTTCCTGCTCGACCTCGCGACCGTTGGTCGTCGCTGCGTCAGCCGCCTGTTCGGTGCCGGGCACCCTGCTCCTCTCGCGCCGAGTCGCGCGAGCGGCGACCCCGGGGCCGACCTCCGTTGCGGCGGCCGGTTCACGGCTCGAGCTTACGCCGCCCGATCCGCCGTAGGCCGCCGGACGCAGCCCACCATCGGGGCGCGGGGTATCCATTACTGCCTGACTCACACCTTTCACAACGCCGGTCCAAGTCAAGTGATTCCCCCCGCTCGTTACCGTGCCCTGGTGGCAGGGAAGGGAACGCCGGCGACCGCGCTGCTCACAAAACAGGGTGTCGAGCACCGCTTGCACAGCTACACCCACGGGAGCGGGCAGGCCTACGGCCCGGAAGCTGCAGAGCTGCTGCGGCTGGACCCGGCGCGGGTGTTCAAGACGCTGGTCGCCGAGGTGGACGGGACGCTGACCGTCGGCATCGTCCCGGTACTCGCGACGCTCGACCTGAAGGCGCTCGCCGCCGCCGTCGCCGGCAAGCGGGCGAAGATGGCCGACGTTGCGCTCGCCGAGCGGGCCACCGGCTACGTGGCAGGCGGCATCTCCCCGCTGGGCCAGCGCAAGCGCCTGCCGACTGTGCTGGACGCCTCTGCGGAAAGGCTGGAGACGCTGTTCTGCAGTGCCGGCCGCCGGGGGCTGGAGGTGGAGCTTGCTCCCCGCGACCTCGCTCGGCTCACCGGTGCCCGCCTCGCGCCGATCGCCGCCTTCTCCTGAGGTCGCCCGGTCCGGCGAGGATCCCGTTCCAGGACGGGGGACGGCAGGCGATCATGTCGCGCGTGACTGGGACGATCACCGATCGCGCGCGTGACCTCCGGCGAGCCTGGGGCACACGCGGGAGCGCTCCGCGCGTGCTGCCCCCGCACCTGACCCGCGCCGTGTACGGCCTGTGGATCGCCGCCTTCGCCTTGAAGATCCTCGGCTCGACGTGGGACGTCTCGTGGCACTTCCGGTGGCTGCGCGATGATCTGGCTCCCCCCACCTGCTGAACACGACCGGCACCGTCTTGGTGATCCTGCTGGTGGCGTTCCACAGCTGGACCGGCTACGGCGTCGACCGGGCGGCGCTGCGGATGATGCGGGCCGGGATCGCGATGTTCCTGGCCGCTGTGCCGATCGACGTGGTCAACCACGCGGTCAACGGGCTCGACATCACAGCGTGGAGCGTGTCACACGCGCTGCTGTACCTGGGCACGGCCGTGATGCTGGCCGGGTGGTTCGCGGATGGTCGCGCTACGGAACGGGGCGGGTGCATGCTCCGCTGCTCGTGCTGCTGTGGGCGTTCGTCCTGGAGAACGTGTGGTTCCCCGCGCAGCAGCAGGAGTACGGCGTGCTGGCCGTCGCGGCCTGGGACCGCGAGGCGGCGGACGCGGAGCCGATCCTGCTGCAGTTCGCGGCCGACATCGCGTTCCTCGGCGCGCTCCCGGTGGTCCTGCGCCTGCTGCTCGGCGCCGCCCTGGTGGGCCTCGCCGCCGCCGGCGGAGCCGCGCTGCAGGCCACGTGGGCCGCGCTGCCGCCGATCGCCCCGGCGGGTTCGTCACCGGCGCGGTGCTGGCAGCCCTCTGGGTCGGGACGGTGCTGCTGGTCCGCAGCCCTCCGTCGGTGCGCTGACCGACGTCAGCCCGAACCATCCTGGGGTTCGCGGCTACTGGCGCAGCAGTACGGCCCCGAAGTGGTCCTCCAGCCAGCCCGCCACCGCGGTGCGGAGGCCCGGCATGTCGCTCTTCAGGCTGTGGTCGCCCCTCAGCACCACCACCTCGTGTCCGGGAGCGGGATCGGGACGGCCGAACGGGTCGGTCGCACCCTGCACCACGAGCACCGGGACGGTCGGTGCGGCCAACTCGTGCAGTCGGTCCTTCTCCGGCTTGCCCGGTGGATGGACGGGAAACGCGAGGCACAGCACGCCGACGGCACCGCCTGCCGCGGCCGTCCGGCAGGCCACGCGGGCCCCGGAGCTGCGGCCCCCGAACAGCATCGGCAGCGCCAGCTCGGCACGGACGTGCTCCACCACTGCGAGCCAGGCCGCGTCGAGCTGGGCGGCGGGAGCGGGCGCCCGGCGACCGGCCACCCGGTAGGGCTGCTCGACCAGCACGACGTGTACTCCGGCGGCGACAGCGGTGCCCGCCGCAGCGAGGAGGTCCGGTGCGCCCACCCCACCGCCCGCGCCGTGTCCGAGCAGGAGCACGGCCGTCGCATCGCCGTCGGCGTCGTGCCGGGTGATCCGGGCCGGGCCGTGCGGCGTCCCGATCTCGGTGCTCACGGCCGCACCCCGAAGTGATCCGCGCGATTCGCGCGGGAGCGCCCCGACGACGGCGCTGGTGTGCGACCCACGGCGATCAGCGCACGCTCCCCCGGCCGTGATCGGCGCGAGCCCCACCGAAAGCGCCCCTGCGAGGGCCACGGTGTGTGGCTCGTGGCGATCATCGGGCTCACTTCGGGTTCGGCCCGGCCAGCAGGTCCAGCTGCAGCGGCTCGCGGACGTCCTCCGGCTGGAGCGGGTCGAGCAGCTCGGGGCCGTTGTTGCGCACACTGTTGACCAGCGGCGACACCGGCCGCAGCTCCAGGTTCGCCACCAGCTGCTCCGACGGGGGCCGCAGCAGCGCCGCCACCGCGTCGGAG
>DASRSC010000071.1:0-6006 GCA_035695525.1 Pseudonocardia sp.
CGGCCGCGGTAGTACAGCAGGGGCAGGCGGGCAGGATCGGCACCGAGATCGCTCACGAGGCCGACGGCGACCGTGTGGTCGCCCCCGTCATACTCGTTCCACAGTGTGCAGTCGATCCACGCGCTGACGCCGTCGAGAATCGGTGCTCCGGACGGAGCCGCCTGCCACGGCACCCCGGCGAACTTGTCCACCCCCGAGCGGGCGAACCCGACGCTGAGCTCCTGGTGGTCGGCGGCGAGGACGTTGACGCAGAACGCGCCGACCTCCCGGATGCGGGGCCACGTCGACGACGAACGGGCCGGCGCGAAGGTGACCAGCGGAGGGTCCAGCGACAGCGATGCGAACGACTGGCAGGTGAACCCAATGGGCCCGTCCGGTCCGGCGGCCGTGACCACCACGATGCCGGACACGAAGTGCCCCAGCACCTCCCGCATGACGGCCGGCGAGACCGGACCGGGTGGTGCGCTCATGTCCTGAGCCTAGGACGCCGCCTGCCGTGACGTCGGCGTGGCGTAGCCCACATCGACGATGGACCGTGACGGGGTCCGGCTCGTACCGTCGGGGCATGGCGACCCAGCTCGAGCAGTTCCGGATGACGATCGGCGGGAAGGCCGTCGACGCCCTGTCCGGCCGGACGTTCGAGTCGCAGAACCCCTACACCGGGCGGCCGTGGGCTGTCGTGCCCGACGGCGGTCCCGAGGACGTCGATGCGGCGGTCGCCGCCGCGCGGGCGGCCTTCGAGGGGGAGTGGGGTGCGCAGACCGGGTTCGCGCGGGCCGCCCTCCTGCGCCGCCTGGGCGACCTCATCGGGGAGAACGCCGAGCGACTGGCCCGGCTCGAGGTGAACGACTCCGGGAAGCTCTACCGCGAGATGATCGGCCAGCTCACCGGCATCGGTACATGGTTCCACTACTACGCGGGGCTTGCCGACAAGATCGAGGGCAAGCAGATCCCGGCCGGCAACCCGAACTACCTCGTCTACACCCGGCGCGAGCCCGTCGGGGTGGTCGCCGCGATCACGCCGTGGAACTCCCCGCTGCTGCTGATGACCTGGAAGCTCGCACCGGCGCTGGCGGCCGGCTGCACGGTCGTCGTTAAGCCCTCGGAACACGCACCGGCGTCCACACTCGCGTTCGCCAAGCTCGTCGAGCAGGCCGGGTTCCCGCCCGGGGTGGTCAACGTCGTCACCGGGCTCTCCCGCGAGGTGGGCGCCGCGCTCGCCGGGCACCCCGGGGTGGACAAGGTGGCGTTCACCGGGTCCACGGCCACCGGCCGGGCTGTCGCGGCTGCAGCGGCCGAGAACATCAACAAGGTCACCCTCGAGCTCGGCGGCAAGTCGCCGCAGATCGTCTTCCCGGACGCCGACCTGCAGGCCGCGGCCAATGGGCTGGTCGCGGGCGTGTTCGCGGCCACCGGTCAGACCTGCATGGCCGGGTCCCGGCTGATCGTGCACGCCGACGTCCACGACGAGCTGGTGCGGCTCGTCGCCGAGCGTGCCGCGCGGATCCGGCTGGGCGACCCGAACGACCCCGGCACCGAGATGGGCCCGGTGGCGAACCGACCGCAGTACGAGAAGGTGCTCGGCTACCTGGCGACGGCCCGGGCCGAAGGCGCCACGATCGCCTACGGGGGCGCGGCCGACGAGGGGCTGGGCGGGCTGTTCGTCCGGCCGACGGTGCTCACGGGCGTCACCGCCGACTCCACCGTGGTGCGCGAGGAGGTGTTCGGCCCGGTGCTCGCCGCGCTCACCTTCACCGACGAGGACGAGGCGCTGAAGCTGGCCAACGACACCCCGTACGGGCTCGCCGGCGCGGTCTGGACCAAGGACGTGCACCGCGCCCATCGGGTGGCCGCGCGGCTGCGCGCGGGCACCGTGTGGATCAACGCCTACCGCGTGGTGTCGCCCGGCGTGCCCTTCGGCGGGTACGGCGCCAGCGGCCTCGGCCGCGAGAACGGTGCGGCAGGCCTCGACGAGTACCTCGAGAACAAGTCGGTGTGGGTCGAGCTCACCGGCGGCACCCGCGACCCGTTCACGCTGGGCTGACCACCCGCCTCGGGAGGAACCGGACCTCTGCGTCGGCTGCGGTCATGACCGAGTAGGTCGAGCCCTCCTGGCCGGCGGCACCGCCGTGGCGCCCGTCGGGAGTGAGGGCGAGCGTGCGCAGCTCGGCACGGAAGGTGTCGGGCAGCGTCGCCGCGTCGGCCAGCATGGCGGCACAGGCCGACTCGGGATCGTCCCCGGCGGCGAGGCGGTCGACGACGACCCGGGCGCCGGTGGCGCGGATGCTCAGCTCGCCACGCCCGGTGCAGGCCGCCCCGCCGTAGCGCAGGTCGCAGTAGTTGCCGGCACCGGCGATGGCCGAGTCGCCGACGCGGCCGGGGTACTTCCACGGGTAGCCGCTGGTGGAGACCCCGACCACCAACTCGCCGCTCCCGTCGAGGGCGAGGACGTTGATCGTGCCCCACGGTCCATCGTGCGGGGCCATCCGCTTCACCAGCTCCAGCGCCGCGAGCCGGTAGGCCACATCGCCCGAGCCGGCCCGGGTGTTTTCGCCCTCCACCGACTCGTCGGTCACCGACAAGGCGTCGTGCCATTCCCTGCGCGCCTCATCGGTGAGGAGCTCGGCAGTGCTGAACCCGCACTCGGCGGCGAACAGCTCCGCGCCCTCGCCGACCAGCAACGCGTGCTGGGGAAGGTGTTCCATGACGGCCCGGGCCACCGAGATCGGGTGCGGGTAGCCGCGCACCGCGGCCACGGCCCCGAAGGCGCGGGTGGACCCGATCATCACCGAGGCGTCCAGCTCCACCTCCCCGCGGGCGTTGGGCAGGCCGCCGGTTCCGACGTAGTGATCGGACAGGTTGTCCTCGCACAGCCGCAGCGCCGCCTCCACCGCGTCGAGGGCGGACCCGCCGTCCCGCAGCACGGCCATCCCGGCGGGCAGACCTGCCTCGCTGCGTTCGCTACCGATGATCACCGGTTCGGTCACCGGGCACGTCCTTTCGCGGTGAGCTGGGTCGAGGAGGGTCGTTCGGCGGCATGCCAGCAAGCGGCGGACCGTACCGGGTCGTCCGGCAGCGGGAGCAGGTCCGGTTCCGCGGCGCAGGCGGCGATCGCCACCGGGCACCGGGGCCGGAAGCGGCATCCGGTCCCCTCGCCCTCGATGGTGTGAGCGGCGAACGGCGACTCGTCCGCCTCGGGTTCGCCGTCCACTACCGCCAACGGGTCGGCGGTGCCCTCCGCACGGGCGCCGTGCACCCGCGTCAGCATCCGCGGAACCGAGCTCAGCAGCAGCTGGGTGTAGGGGTGTACCGGGTCGGTGAACAGCTCGTCGGTCGCGCCCGTCTCCACGATCCGGCCCCGGTACATGACGGCGATCCGGTCGCTGACCTGACGTACTACGGCCATATTGTGCGACACGAAGATCATCGACAGGCCGAGCGACTCCTTGAGGTCGAGCAGCAGGTTGATGATCGTCGCTTGGACCGAGACGTCCAGGGCCGAGACCGGTTCGTCCGCGATCAGCACCTTCGGCTCGAGGGCCAGCGCGCGGGCGATGGCGATCCGCTGGCGCTGCCCGCCGCTGAACTGGCGCGGGGTGCGTCCCAGCGCGTCGTGCGACAGCCCGACGAGGTCCATCAGCTCGCGGCTGCGGGCCGTGACCTGGTCGCGGGGGACGATCTGGTGGTAGCGCAGCAGCTCGCCGATGGTCTGGCCCACGGTCATCCGCGGGTTCAGCGAGCTGTAGGGATCCTGGAACACCATCTGCGTGGTCCGCCGCTGCACCCGGTTCGGCCGGCCCTCGACCACGCCGCCGCCGTAGCGGATCTCCCCGGCGGTGGCCTGGTACAGGCCCATGACGGCACGGCTCAACGTCGACTTGCCGCAGCCGGACTCGCCCACCAGGCCGAGCGTCTCACCCGCGGCGAGCGTGAGGTCGACACCGTCGACCGCCTTGACCACATGGGCCGGGCGGCGGGCCAGCCGGTCGGTCCAGGTGTGGGCGCCGACGAAGTGCTGAACCAGCCCGGAGACGGTCAGGACGGCATCGCCCCGGCTGTTCGACACAGAGGGTGTCGGTGTGGTGACGGTCATGACCGGCTCTCCAGCGTATCGGCGGGCCCTGGGGCGCCGTCCCACTCCGGGGCGGTCTCCCAGCGGAGGCAGGCGCTGTTGTGGCGGCCCCCGCTGACGGCGACGAGCGCCGGCTCGGCCGCCTCGGCCGTGCACTGCTCCTGGGCGAACGGGCAGCGCGGCGCGAACGAGCAGCCGCGGTGCAGCTCGGTGAGGTCCGGCGGTTGGCCCGCGATCGTCAGCAGCCGGTGCACCGGCATGTCCGGGTCGGGCACCGATCGCAGCAGCGCAAACGTGTAGGGGTGCCGCGGGCCCGTCAGCAGCTCCCTGGCCTCACCCGACTCCACGACGCGTCCGGCATACATGACGTAGACCCGCGAGCAGGTCTGGCTGACCACGGCCAGGTCGTGACTCACCAGGACCAGGCCCAGCTGCTCGTCCCGACGCAGAGTGTCGATGAGGTCGAGCACCTGCGCCTGGATCGTCACGTCCAGCGCCGTGGTCGGCTCGTCGGCGAGGATCAGCCGCGGCGCCGCCGAGAGCGCGATGGCGATGCAGATGCGCTGCCGCATGCCACCCGACAGCTCGTGCGGGTACGCCCGGAACCGCTTTTCCGGGTCGGGTATCCCGACGCGGTCCATCAGGTCGACAGCCCGGCTGTGTGCCTCGGAGCGCGACATCCCGAACCGGCGCCGTGGCACCTCGGCGATCTGGTCGCCCACCCGCATCACCGGGTTCAACGCCGTGAGCGAGTCCTGGAAGACCATGCTCATCGCCTCGGTCAGCACCTGCTGCCTCCGCCGTGCGGGCAGGCCCGTGACGTCGACGCCATCGAGCAGGATCGACCCTCCGGTGAGGCGCGCCGGGTGCGGCAGCAGGCCGAGCAGAGCGCGAAGGGTCAGGCTCTTGCCCGAGCCGGACTCGCCCACCACCCCGATCGCCTCGCCGGCGTCGACCTGCAGGGACAACCCGCGGACGGCGTGCAGCCGCCCGTGCGGCAGCGGGATCTCCACCTCCAGGTCGTGGACCTCGAGCAGCGCATGCGCCCCGCCCGCCACCGGTCGGGCCGCCAGTTGCTCCGACTCCCTGCGCACGCCGATCATCGCTGACCGAACCGTTCGACGAGGCCGTCGGCGACCAGCGCGAGCGCGAGGCCCACGAGCACCACGGCGAGGCCGGGGATCGTGGCGATGTACCACTGGGTGAGCAGGAACTGCTGCCCGTCCTGGATCATCGAGCCCCAGTCCGGCGTCGGCGGCGGCACCCCGAGGCCGAGGTAGCTCAAGGTCACGATGGCCAGGATCGTGAGCACGATGTCGCTCATCGAGTAGACGACGGCCTGCACCACCACGTTCGGCAGGAGGTGGCGGAACAGGATCCGCCAGGTCGGCAGGCCACTGGCCTGCGCCGCCAGCGCGTACTCCTGCTCCTTGGCCCGCAGCACCTCACCGCGCACGATCCGGCAGTACGCGACCCAGCCGACCATGGAGATCGCCACATAGATGCTGCCGGTGCCCGCGCCGAGCGCGAACACCAGCGCGATGACCAGCACGAAGAACGGGAAGGCGACCACGACGTCGACAACCCGCATCACGACGAGATCGAACCAGCCGCCGATCCAGCCGGTGAGCAGGCCCAGCACGGTGCCCGCGACGAACGGGGTGACCACGGCGAGCACACCGACCTGCAGGTCGGTCCGGCCGCCGTAGAGCAGCCGGGACAGCACGTCGCGGCCGAGCTGGTCGGTGCCCAGTAGGTGGCCCGGTGACCCCGGTGGGAGCCGGGCTTGCAGGAGATCCTGGGCGATCGGGTCCGCGCTCGTCAGCAGGGGCGCACAGATCGCCGCCAGCACGATGAGCAGGAACAGGGTGAGCCCGGCGATGAGCGTGACGTTGACGGAGCCCCGTCGCCGTCGCGGAGTGGCCGCGTCGGTC
>DASRSC010000072.1:0-9388 GCA_035695525.1 Pseudonocardia sp.
ATGACGCGTTCTGCGGTGTGGTGTCCGAGGACGCCCAGTCGGCCGCGGCGGGGAACACGATCACGGCGGTCGAGCTCAAGGAGATGATCGACGCGGGCAAGGACTTCGCGCTGATCGACGTCCGTGAGCAGAACGAGTACGAGATCGTCAGTATCCCGGGCGCGCGGCTCATCCCCAAGGACCGCATCCTCTCCGGCGAGGCCCTGTCGGAGATCCCCCAGGACAAGCCGGTGGTGCTGCACTGCAAGTCGGGCGCCCGGTCCGCCGAGGCGCTGTCGGCGCTGCATAAGGCAGGCTTCAAGGACGCGGTGCACGTCGGCGGCGGGGTGCTGGCCTGGGTGAAGCAGGTCGACCCTTCGCTCCCGACGTACTGACACACGCCGGCGGTCCAGGCTCAGCCTGCTGGGCGCTGCGCGGAGCCGATGCGGGGGAACGGGCGGGTGAATAACACCACCTCGACCGCCACCTCGAAGAACTCGGCGATGCGCAGCGCCAGCTGCAGGCTCGGGCTGTACTCGCCGCGCTCCAGGTATCCGACCGTTCTCACGAGATGAACATCGCGGGCAGCAGAACTATCAGGATCGACGCGACGGTGTCGAGTGCCGCGGCCACCGACAGCCCCACCACGTACGCGGTCATCCCGGGCGGAACCGCCGTGGAGTGACCTGACCAGGGGTGATCGCTCCGGATGGAGCAGTGACAAAAGATCGTTTTGCCCGTAGTGTCCCGATCTCCGAAGATCAAGACGGACGCCGCGGCGTTGGGGTGCGCGTGCGCAGCCACGGGGGCCTGACCGGGCGGCGCCGCGTCCTGGCGCGTCCTCCGTCACCCGGCGATGGGGGTCGCACTGGTGGACGACGCGAGACACTGCGCCCTGCCCGGGTGTGGAGAGTTGATCGAGGACATCCCCGGGCGGCCTGCCCGGCTCTACTGCTCGGCGGCACACCGCTGCGCCGTTCGGCGGGCGCGCCGTGCCGCCGCGCTGCGACCCGATCACGACGCGCGTCTCGCGGAGACCCTGCCGTGGCTGAGGGAGCCGGTCGACGATGAGCCTCCCGCGTGCGCGCCCGTCCGGTCCGTCGAACCTCTCGAGTCAGCCCGTGCAAGCAACGCGCCCGCGGACGGGTCGCGCTCGCGCGGCGGGATCGCCGCCCGCATGCTGGCCGGGCTGGCACGCGGCGCCGGTCCGGACGAGTCGGCGGCGCGGCGACGGCGGGCCGTGGCAGTGCTCGGCGTCGCGGGCATCCTTGCCGGTGGGTACGCGGTCACGGCGTCGGAGCCGATCAGCGGCCCCGCCGCACTGCCGGCCCAGCCCGTTCCGGGGCCGGAGACGGAGGACGAGTGGGTGGCTCGCGCGCAGGTGACACTGATCTCGGTGAACCGGCAGCTCGACACCATTGCGCAGACCGAGGAGGCCTGGAGCCGGCTGTCACAGGATCGCCAGGCGGCGGTGCCACCTGCCCCGGTCAAGGCGCTGAAGGACCGTAAGGCGTTGCTCGAACGGCGCAAGGCCACGCTCCAGTCCCAGATCGACACCTACCGGTCCCTGGACCGCACGAAGGACGATCTGAAGCTCACCGAGCAGCACCTCCAGGCCGTCGAGAAGGTGCTGCGGAACGCCCCGACCCAGCCGCAGCTGCCCCCGGACCAGGCCTTGGTGATCGCCGCCCTCGACGAGCAACGGGATCTTCGCCTGCGCCAGCGGGCCGCGAAACGCGCGGAGCTGGAGAACCTGGAGAAGGGAGTGAGGAGCGCGGTCCGCACTCCCTTGCCGGACGACGGTCAGGAGACCGTCGCGGTGAGTAACCACGTGCTCGATGTCATCCGCGCGGACCGCTCCGACGGTGAACGAGACAGCGGCGCCGCCCCGCGCCGGCCCGAGGTGCTGGCGCGCGCGGAGCGGCAGCAGCGGGAACGGCAGGACACCGCCACCGGTGGTCCACCGGATCCCCGTGGGCCGGGCGACAAGATGGCGCTTCGCCGTGGCGGGCTCGCCGCCGGCGGCGATCGCGGCCGACCGGAGCGAGGCCAGGTCATCCAGCTCGGCCATGCCGGGGACGTGCCGACGGGCGGCGGCGCGCGGCGGGACGACAGTCCGGCCGCCGGAGGGAACGGTGGTTCCCGGGCTGGTGGTGGATCCGGGGTGGTCGGTCAGGTCGTCAGTGCCGTCGGTGGTGTGGTGGGAGGCGGCGGCAGTCGTGATGGTGAGGGTGCTGGTCGGGACGCCGGGAATGGCGGGGGCGGCACTGACCGTGCTGGTGGCGCTCGTGGCGGTGACCCCTCGTCCGGCGGTGGGAACGGTCGTTCGCGGGACGCCGGTGGCGGCTCTGGCGTGGTTGGTGAGGTCACCGGTGCCGTCGGCGTTGTGGCGGGTGGCGGGGGCAGCGGCGGTCGCGGTGGTGAGAGCGGTGGTCGCTCCGGCGCGAGCCGGGACGCGGGTGACCAGGACGGTGGCGGCGGTCGTGACGGGGACAGCGGCCGGTCCGGCGGTGATCGGTCCGGCGATGACCGGACCAGCCGACAGCGGTCCGGCGAGAACCGGAACGGCGACGACCGGTCCGTCCGGGATCAGAGCACCGGGGACCGCGACAGCGCGAACCCCTCCGGTGGGGAGCGGAACGCCGGCGAGGCCTCGGGAGGCAGCCGGACAGGGAGCGAGTCCTCCACCTTGCGCAGCTCCGGCGACGACGCGTCCGATGATGACAGCGGCGGTGAGGCGTCGTCCGCCTCGAAGGTTCGCCTGGCCCGGGCTGTGATCAACGCGGTCGGCGGGCAGGGCGCGGTGCGGGACATCGCCTCGGCCCTGCGCGAGGCGGCGGGGGACTCCGGCAGTCGCTCCGACCGGTCAGACAGGTCGGAGCGGACGGGCTCCGGCTCGCGCGACGGCGACCGGTCGGCGGCCTCCGGCCAGGACACACAGCGCACGAAGTCGGCTCCGCAGTCGAAGTCCCAGCGGTTGAAGGCCCAGGAGTCGCGGTCCGAGGAGTCGCGGTCCGACGGGAAGTCGTCCGGGCGGTCCGGGCAGAGGTCGTCGGGCGAGCGGGACTCAGGTGAGGAGAGGTCCGGGCGGTCTGGGCAGAGGTCGTCGGGTGAGGCGTCGTCGGGTGGGCGGGACTCGGGTGAGGCGTCGTCCGGGCGGTCCGGGCAGCGGTCGTCCGAGGAGAGGTCATCGGGCGCGCAGGATTCGGGTGAGGAGAGGTCCGGGCGGTCTGGGCAGAGGTCGTCGGGCCAGCGTTCGTCGGATGAGGGGTCGGGCGAGCGGGACTCTGGTGCGGAGAGGTCCGAGCAGAAGTCGTCGGAGCGCCGGCAACGCGCATCGAGCGGCGACTCGGACGGCAGTTCCCGCCGGAGCAGCGGGGACGACTCCGGCACGAGCCGGAAAACCTCATCGAAGGGCGGCTCCAGCTCATCCAAGGATTCGTCGGGCGGCTCGTCGGGCACCGGGAGCCGATCGAAATCCTCGGAGTCCGACGACTGACGCCGATCATCGCTCGCACACCGTCTGGATCTACTCCGCGTGGCGGTCCCTATCCCCGACACGGCGCAGGTAGCGTCCCGGCCGTGACAGCTGTCCCCGTCCGCCAGCAGGCCGCATCGGCAGGGACCGCCCTGCCACCGCACGTCCGTACCGCGTTCGGGGTGGGGGATGTCGAGCCGCGGCCGGTGGTCTGGGCGGGTCGGCGTGCGTGGCATTGCGGAGACGTGCTGGTCAGGCCGGTGCCGGACAACGCGGTCGCCGCGTGGTCGGCGCGTGTGCTCGACGGGTTCGAGGTGGAGGGGCTGCGCCTCGCGCGGCCGGTCCGCTCCTCGGACGGCCGGTGGGTCGTGGCCGGCTGGACCGCCTGCCGGTTTCTGGACGGCACCATCGAGCCGCGCTATGACGCAGTGGTCGAGGTCGCCACGCGGCTGCACGCAGCCACGGCGGCGCTGCCCCGCCCGCGACTGCTCGACGACCGCGACGATCTGCTGACGCGCTCCGCGTCCGCCGCGTTCGGCGAGCGCAGGCTGGTGCTGGACCCCGCGAAGGGCGGGGAGCTGTACGCGACGCTGGCCACGCACCGCACGCCCGTCCGGAGCGAGCCGCAGGTGGTGCACCCCGAGCTGTTCGGCGCCGTCCTGTTCGACGCCGACGGCATGCCCGCGCTGATCGAGATGGTGCCGTGCTGGCGACCGAAGGAATGGGCCGCCGCGGTCGTGGTGGTCGACGCCCTGGCCTGGGGCGGCGCCGACGACGGCCTACTGCAGAGGTGGGCTCACCTGCCGGAATGGCCGCAGATGATGTTGCGGGCCGTGCTGCATCGGCTTGCGCTGCACGCCCAGCACCCTGAGGGGTCGACACGCACGCTGGCCGGCCTCGAGCGGGTGGCGCGGCTGGTCGCCGTCCTGCTCTGAGAAGGCCGGCTCACCGTGCGGGTACCTCTGCAGCATCGGCGAAACGAGCGATCGTGCCCGCGATCGCGTCGCTGAACTTGTCCAGTGCCGTCCGGTCGAGGGTTTCGATGCGGTCGCAGGCCGAGTGGTAGCAGGCGTCGAAGACATCTCCGACGCGCCCGCCCCAGCGATCGGCCTGCTCGGTCGTCTTCTTGTTCGAGTCACCCGCCAGGACACCGCCGGACGGGATGTCGGCGTCGACGAACGGCGCGTAGTCCGAGTCTCCCTCGAACCTCATGAGATCGGCCGCGATGCCGTTGGCCGCCAGCTCGTCCACGAGCACCCGTCCCACTGTGGCGGAGCCGGGCGGGCCGGACCGGGATTCCGGGCCGTCCGCGCCGCCCTGGACGAAGTAGCCGGCATTCGGTGAGGCGACCATGTCCAGGTTGAGGTAGAGCGCGATGGCCTCTCGTTCGCTGGCCGAGAGCGACTCGACGTAGCTTTTGGAGCCGTTGAGGTTGCGCTCCTCCGCTCCCCAGAAGCCGAAGCGCACCACGTTGGGGATCGGCGGGGAGCTGCCCATCCGCGTCGCGACCTCCAGGAGTGTGGCCACGCCGGAGGCGTTGTCGTTGATTCCCGGGCCCTCGGGCACTGAGTCGAGGTGCGCACCGGCCATGACCACGTGCTCGGCGGAGCCGGTCCGGGTCTGCGCGATCACGTTGCGGACGACGGTCTCCCGGCCACCCCCGCGCTGCCGCAGCACGAAGGTCGGCGTGCTCACGTCGAAGCCCGCATCGCGGAGGACGCCGACCACGTAGTCGACGCTCGCGTCGTAGCCCGGCCCGGGAGTGGCCCGGTTGCCGCCATTACGGTCCGCGATCTGCTGCAGGGCCTCGGCGTGGGTCAGTGCTCCCGCTCCGCTCACCTGCTGTACCAGCTGGGAATGCAGGGGGCTCCGGGCGGCGGGTTCGGGAGATGTCGGACCGGTCGACGTGCAGGCGACGAGAACGGCTACAGCAGCGGCGACGGCGCCACCCCAACCGGCGTACCGACGCCAGGCGTCCGACGAGCGCGGTGGCACTCGTTCTTCCCTGGTGATCGCTCCACGCACGATGCCTCACATCTGCGCCCACGGTCGGTGAGCGCCGCTTTGCGTCCAAGTCACACGGAACCGACTGAGCGGTGACAAGCGCTTCCTAGCGTCGCCCACGAGGGCAGCGCCGCCCACAGCTCCCACCACCAGACACAACGACCGCCGAACCGCGGCGACCCAACAGCTCATCCAGAGGCCCGACGCATATTCTGCCCGATCCCGGCTCACCGGGCATTGGATCGATCATTGGGACCCGGAGAATCAGCCTTCTGGGTACACACCGGTGCCAAAATCGCCAACCGCAACCTGTGGTTCTCGATCCTCAGCGAGCACATCGGATGGTCGATCTGGTCGATCTGGTCCGGTACTCGTGCTGTTCATGGGCCCGGAGTACGGGATCGAGCAGCGGGGAAGTTCATCCTGGTCGGCGTGCCCACGCTGGTGGGCTCGGTCCTGAGGCTGCCGTACTCGTTCGCCGTGGCCCGCTTCGGCGGCCGGAACTGGACGATCATCAGCGCGGCGCTCCAACTGATCCCCACCATTTTCGCCGCGATCATCATGCAGCTGGGAATATCCTTCACGACTTTCCTCGTGACGGCGGCCGTCGCGGGGGCCGACGGGGGCAACTTCGCCTCGTCCATGACCAATATCAACACTTTCTTCCCTGAGTCGCGTAAGGGATGGGCGCTCGGTTCGAACGCGGGCGGCGGCAACCTCGGCGTGCCGGTCATCCAGCCCGTCGGTCTGCTGATCATCACCGCGGGCGCCGGCGCGCCGCGAATCCTGCTCGGCGTCTACATCCCGCTGATCGTGGTGGCAGCCGTGGTCCGAAGGCGCTGCTCGTGTTCGGGTCCAACGTGCTGGTCTCCGCGCCCGACGCGAACGCGCTCGACCCGATCAGCCGGATGCCGGAGTTCCGCTGGCAGACCGTGTGCCGCGACGACCGGGCAGACCGTGTGCCGCGACGACCGGCTACTGCCCGAGCGCGGTGGCGCGGCCCTGCTGGGCGACCTGCAGGTTGCCCTGTTCCGCACCCACGACGGGACCGTCCACGCGATCGGCAAGATCGACCCGTTCTCCGGCGCCGCGGTGCTGTCGCGGGGCATCGTCGGCGACCGCGGGGGCGTGGCCACCGTCGCATCGCCGGTGTACAAACAGGTGTTCGACCTGGTCACTGGCCGCTGCCTGGATGACCCCGCCGTCGCGGTGCTTGTCTTTCCCATCCGGGCGATCGACGGGTCGCTGCAGGTCGGGCTACCGTGAACAGTCCTGTGACAATCGTGACTTCCCCTTCCGAGGTCCCGCCGCTGGCCGGCTTCACCGTCGGCGTCACTGCCGCGCGCCGAGCCGCCGAGCTCGCCAGCATGCTGGAACGGCGCGGAGCGGTCGTGCAGCACGGCGCCGCGCTGCGGATCGTCCCGGTCGCCGACGACACGCAGCTCGCCGACGCCACCCGCGGCCTCATCGCGCGTCCGCCCGACATCACGGTGTCCACCACCGGCATCGGCTTCCGCGGCTGGGTGGAGGCCGCCGACGGCTGGGGAATCGGCGAGGAGCTGCTCGCCGCACTCGGCGCCGGGAAGCTGATCGCCCGCGGCCCGAAGGCGCGCGGGGCGATTCGGGCGTCCGGGCTGGTCGACGCGTGGTCGCCGCCGTCGGAGTCCTCGGCCGAGGTGCTGGACTACCTGCTCGACGGCGCCTGCGCCGGCCGCGGAGTGGACGGTCTGCGCATCGCCGTCCAGCTGCACGGCGAGCCACTGCCCGACATGGTCGAGGCGCTCACGCTCGCCGGTGCCGAGGTGATCGAGGTGCCGGTGTACCGCTGGATGCCGCCCGTCGACATCGGCCCGCTCGACCGGCTGATCGACGGGGTGCTCGCCCGCTGCGTCGACGTCATGGCGTTCACCAGTGCCCCCGCCGCGGCCAGCGTGCTGGCCAGGGCGGGTGAGCGCGGGATCCGTGAGGAGCTGCTCGCCGCGCTGCGGGGCCCGGTGCTGTCGCTGTGCGTCGGTCCCGTGACCGCGGCGCCGCTGGAGGCCGTCGACGTGCTGACGATCCAGCCCCAGCGCTCCCGGCTCGGGGCGATGGTGCGGCGCCTGGAGGCCGAGATGCCGGGGCGGGCGCGGCCGCTGCCGGTGGCCGGGCACTGGCTCGAGCTGCGCGGGCACGCCGTGCTCGTCGACGGGACGCTGCGCATGGTGCCGCCCGCGGGGATGGCGCTGCTGCGGGCCCTGGCCCGTCGGCCGGGCAGGGTCGTGGCACGCGCGGAGCTGCTGCGGTCGCTACCCGGTGGAAGCGGCGACGAGCACGCTGTCGAGACGGCGATGGCGCGGCTGCGCACCGCGCTGGGCGAGCCGAAGCTCGTGCAGACCGTCGTCAAGCGTGGCTACCGGCTCGCGCTGGATCCCGCCGCAGACCCGGTTCCTGCCGGGGGTCACTGCCTGCACGGGCCAGCCCGGTAAACCTGCCCCGCCCGCCCCGCCCGCGACATGGACACATGTCGGGAGAGCACCCGCCTGACGTGCTGATTTACACCGACAGGCTATCTACCTGCACGCGGATCGTGCCCACGGTGCGGTCTTGCTCGTCGCCCTCGTGCCACTCGGTTCGCTCGCCGCGGTTGCCGTCGAGCGGCAGCAACCGCGGTACGCCCCGGGCGCTGACCCAGAACCAGGCGAGGGAGGTCGTGAACCAGATTTCGTCTCCGTGGCGCTGGGCAATGAGAGATAGGCCGAACTCCTCGCTGGGCAGCAGGTGTCGGCTGAACAGCAGCGACGCGGCCTCGGCGTCCTCCTGCGAAATGTCGATCACCTGCACGGTTCCGCGGCGGTCCAGTTGGCTATCGCGCGAGTCGAGCAGGGACTGGTGGCCCCAACCGGGATCTTGACGATCCACTGAGACGGGCGGCCGTCTGGTGCGGTGGTGCTCACCCCCAGGACCGCTGCCTGTCCCAGTCCGGGCGACAGGTCCAGCACCGAGAGCACTCGCGTTCCGGCCCCCCATGCGCCCTCATCGGATGCGAGTACGGCCTCGATGGTCTCAGCATCGGGCAGGCCAAGGTCGGTCATCTGTTTCCTTGAGGGCGGCGGTCCACGAGTGGGGTCTCGGACGAAGAGGACCACCGGTGCGACGGGAACTCATGCCGATTTCGGCATGAACCCGGTGGTGTACTTCGAGGACGCTGGTGCTCAGGGTGCCGGGTTGTCTCGCACCCTGGAGGTGGAGCACCGGTGGCTGGCTGGGCTGCGAACTGCGGCCGATGGGCCGACGCCGTGACCACATTGGGCGGTGGCCGCGCTCACAGGTCGTGTTTCGGCGTGGTGCTGCGTGGGTAGTCGTGGCGCGATGTCTCCTTCAGCCGCGAGGGATGAGGTCGCCGAGCGGGCGGCCCGCGATGTGGCGCGCCTCCTGGTAGGCATGGTGGGGCTGCGGCGCGCGGTCGAGTTGGCCGCGGAGGCGAACGCGGAGTGGACGGCGGAGCTGAGCGCTGAGGCGCCAAGCCGTACCTCTGCGGTGGCGTAGCTGTCTGGCGGCGCTCTGCCGACGCGGTCAGGGAGGCCGACCGCGCGGCAGTTTTTCTCTGGTCGATTCTCCCAAAACTTGTCATAGATGTTCCCCACAGTTTCCCCATTCCGTTTCCGCCTGTCTCGTTCACGCCGCGCATTCCGAAAACATGATTGCCGGACAGGCGGGCGCGGCGGAGGCTGCTGCCGGGTGCAGGGGCGAAAGAAGAAGAACAAGAACGACCAGAAGACCGGAGCGGTGGAAGACGTGCTGCGCCCTCGACATCTGAACCTCCTAGGTCTTCAGACGTACGAGGGCAGCCCTGACCCTGGCTGCTCATCGTCGCATGGCCCCAGCCGGAGCAACCTACTCCGCCTTCAAAGCATGTTCTTGCTGCCGGCAGCACCCTACGACAGCGCT
>DASRSC010000073.1:0-10918 GCA_035695525.1 Pseudonocardia sp.
GACGCCCCGCCACCACTGACCGCACCCCCCGCGAGTCGCCCGTTTCCCGCCCCCGAGTCGCCCGCCGCACACCCGCGAGTCGCCCAGTTTCCGCCCCCGAGTCGCGCTATCAACGCTCCCGAGTCGCCCGAGCTGCCTCCCGACGCCGCCACCGGTGTCCATGACGCGAACGAGCCGCCCCCGAACGACCGACGCCGCCCGCCCCGTCTGGGGCGGGCGGCGTCGGAGGTGGTGCGAGCGACTCAGTGCGAGCAGCTCAGGCAGTGCCAGGCTGCTGCCGCTTGTTGAGCTGCGGCTGGGCGGGCGCGGCGGCGGTGTCGCCCGCCTTGAGCTCACCTGCCACCGGGGTGCCGTGCAGCGAGGCGCGGATCTGCTCCAGGCGGCTCGCCCCGGCCATGTCCACAGTGGACGCCTGAACCTCCAGCATGCGGCCCTGCACCGAGTTCTGTGCGAGCTCGGCCGAGCCGATGGCGTTGGCGTAGCGCCGCTCGATCTTGTCGCGGACCTCCTCCAGCGACGGGGTGTTGCCCGGCGCGGCGAGCTCCGTCATCGATCGCAATGACGCCGCCGCCTGCTCCTGCATCTTCGCCTGCTCGAGCTGGCTGAGCAGCTTCGTGCGCTCGGCGATCTTCTGCTGCAGCATCATCGAGTTGCGCTCGACGGCAGTCTTCGCCTGGGAGGCGGCCTGGATCGACTGGTCGTGCAACGTCTTGAGGTCCTCGACGGACTGCTCCGCGGTGACCAGCTGCGTGGCGAACGCCTGCGCAGCCTGCTCCCGCTGCTGTGCGGTGACCTCGTCGCCCGCAGTGCGGGCCTGGTCGGCCAGCACGAGCGCCTGCCGGGCCGACGCCTGCAGCTTCTCGATCTCACCGAGCTGCCGGTTGAGCTTCATCTCCAGCTGGCGCTGGTTGCCGATCACCGCAGCCGCCTGCTGTGACAGCGCCTGGTGCTGCCGCTGGGCGTCCTCGATCGCCTGCTGGATCTGCACCTTCGGGTCGGCGTACTCGTCGACCTTGGACGAGAACAGCGCCATCAAGTACTTCCAGGCCTTCGTGAAACCGTTGGCCATCTGCTCCGCCCTCCGAGTGCGGCGCCGCTCGCCGCTGCATGTGTTATCTGGGCCGTCCGGCGTGGCCGCCGGGTGCGCCGACCTCCATCGTGGCATCGGACCGGCCCGGCTTCCACCGGTCGCCGACGATATCGGGGATCATCCGGAGGCCGCCGTCGGGGCGACCCGGAGGTCAGGCTACCGCTCACACGCTCCGTGCGGGTGCCGGTCGCGTGGCGCGAACGACACCGGCACCCGCCCGAAGAGCGGGTGCCGGGTTGCGACAGGCGGTGGTTGGGCCGGTGTCAGGCGGCGGCGCAGACCGCGTCGGCGGGCCGCAACGCCACTGGCTGGGGTGCCGGCTGCGGGACGGGGCGACGCGGAGAGACCGGTGCGACCGGGGCCATGGGCAGCATCGATGGATCGTCGGACGCGCCGGCGATCCGCAGGTCCATGTGCCGCAGGCCGATCGGACGGCGCAGCCGTACGGCGTCCGCCGCCAACGCGTCGGCCGCCATGGCCTCCGCGGCCTCGGTGAGCAGGTCGTGCAGCGCGATGTCGAGTGCCGCGCAGATGGCGGCGAGAAGCTCGCTGGAGGGCTCCTTCCGGCCACGCTCCACCTCGGACAGGTACCCGAGGCTCACCCGCGCACGCCGCGACACATCCCGGAGGGTGCGCTTGCGCGCTGTACGAGCCCGCCGCAGGCTGCCGCCGATCGCCTCCCGCATCAGCACCGCCATGCGACCCTCCTCGTCGTCCGCCGGCTGCTGTGGACACCGCGCCGGTGAGATCACCGTACCGACTCCTGCCCTGCGACGTCGTCGCGCGCGGCCGAGGTCCCGTCCGCCCACGGCGAACACGGCTCGGGGTCAGCTGGTGTCGGGGAGTGCGGCAGCGGCCGCTGAGCGCAGCCGCGCGGCCCGTAGCACGTAGTCCAACCCGGTCACGACGGTGAGGACGACCGCCACCACGAGCACGGTCCAGCGCAGCAGCTCGACGGCGCCTGTTGCGGCGTGGAACAGCTCTGTGAGGGGGAGCAGGTAGAGCCCGATCGCGAGCGTCTGCACCAGTGTCTTGGCCTTGCCCCCACGGCTGGCCGGGATGATCCCGTGTCGCAGCACCAGGAAACGCAGCACCGTCACGCCGATCTCCCGGACCATGATCACGACGGTGGCCCACCACGGCACCATTCCCAGCGCCGACAGCCCGATCAGGGCCGAGCCGGTGAGGGCCTTGTCGGCGATCGGATCGGCGATCGTGCCGAACGCCGTGACGAGACCGCGCCGGCGCGCCAGCTCGCCGTCGTACCGGTCGGTGATCGCCGCGACCGCGAACACGCCGAAGGCGGCGAGACGCCAGCTCGTGCTCGTGCCGTCCTCGGTGAGGAGCACCGCGACGAACACCGGCACCAGCGCCAGCCGGACGCCGGTGAGCACGTTCGCGATGTTCAGCAGCGGCGGCGGGCCGGCGGGCGCAGGGTTCACCCCGACTCCCGCGCGGCGGCACCCACGCGCGACGCGCCGGCGCTCCGCGGAGGGGCAGCGACCAGGTCGCTGCGTGGCAGCAGATCGCGCGGCGAGACGACGAGGTCGGTGCCCTCGGTGCCGACGACGACCGCCCGCACCAGGTCGCCGATGGCCAGCCCGGACCCGCGCTCGAACACGCACTCGCCGTCGACCTCGGGTGCCTGGTGCGCTGCCCGGCCGGTGCACTCGAAGTCCTCGTCCTCGGCCGCCTCGACGAGCACCTCGACCTCTGTGCCGACGCGGTCCTCCGCACGCTGGGCCATGAGCTCGTCGACCAGCGCGGCGATGCGCGAGACCCGTGCGGCGACCTCC
Organism: Pseudonocardia sp.; assembly: GCA_035695525.1. GTDB lineage: Bacteria > Actinomycetota > Actinomycetes > Mycobacteriales > Pseudonocardiaceae > Pseudonocardia. Next base: position 2,887 of record DASRSC010000073.1, read on the forward strand.
TCGGCCGGCAGCTTGCCGTCGTAGCCCTCCGCCTCCGTGCCGTCCTCGTCCGAGTAGCCGAACACACCGACCGCATCGAGCCTCGCACCGACGAGGAACTCCTCCAGCTCGGCGAGGTCGGCAGCCGTCTCACCGGGGAAGCCCACGATGACGTTGCTACGGATCCCGGCCTCCGGGGCGAGCTCCCGGATGCGGGCACATAGGTCGAGGAAGTCCTCCCGCGAGCCGAACCGGCGCATCCGCCGCAGCACCGCAGGACTCGCGTGCTGGAACGACAGGTCGAAGTACGGCGCGACGCCTGGCGTCGCTGCGATGACCCGGAGCAGGTCGGGGCGGACCTCCGCGGGCTGCAGGTAGCTGAGGCGGATGCGGTCGATGCCCGGCACGTTCGCCAGCCGCGGCAGGAGCTGCACCAGAGCGCGCGTACCACCGGGCAGATCCTTGCCGTAGGACGTGGAGTTCTCGCTGACGAGGACGAGCTCCCGCACCCCGTGCATGCCCAGCCACGCGGCCTCGGCCACCACGTCGTCCGGCGGCCGCGAGACGAACGCGCCGCGGAACGAGGGAATGGCACAGAACGCGCACCGGCGGTCGCAGCCCGAGGCCAGCTTGATCGGCGCGACCGGCCCGTCGGACAGGCGCGTGCGTGCGAGGTTCGGCACCCAGGCGTGCCCGGGCACCGCGACGTCCAGCGCGGCGGCCGGGCGCTCGACGGGCGAGAGCGGCAGCAGCGTGCGGCGATCGACCGGGACGTGCGGTGCGGGCGCGTGGCCGCCGATGACATCGGAGAGGCGTTCGGCGAGGTCGGGGTAGGAGTCGAAGCCGAGCACGGCGTCGGCCTCGGGGAGGCTCTCGGCCAGCTCGGCGCCGTAGCGCTCGGCCAGGCACCCGACCGCGACGACCTTCGCGCCGCTGGCCTGCGCGGCATCCGACGCGGCCAGGAGGGTGTCGATCGAGTCCTTCTTCGCCTGCTCGACGAAACCGCAGGTGTTGACGACGATCACGTCCGGCGCCGCCCCGTCACCGTCGGCGTCGACCAGCTCCCAGCCGGAACCTTCCAGCCTGCCGGCGAGCTCCTCCGAGTCGACCTCGTTTCGGGCGCAGCCCAGGGTGAGCAGGGCAGCACGGCGCGGAGCGTCAGCGGAGCGGGCCTTGACGCTGCGGGGTTCTGGCACGGGCACCAGGGTATCCGGAGCCGGTGACCTAGTCTGACCCGTCGTGGCAACGGTGGCCGTACGGCGGGCCAGGACCGCCGACGTGACGACGATCAAACAGCTCGTGGACTCCTACGCGGGACGTGTGCTGCTGGCCAAGGAGATCGTCACGCTGTACGAGTCCGTGCAGGAGTTCCTGGTGGCGGAGCTCGACGGCGAGGTGGTCGGATGCGGCGCCCTGCACGTCTTGTGGCAGGACCTCGGGGAGATCCGCACCGTTGCGGTGTACCCGCGGGTCGTGGGCCGCGGCGTGGGGCACGCGCTCGTCACCGCGCTCATCGCCAACGCCCGCGAGCTGGGGCTGCGGCGGTTGTTCGTGCTGACGTTCGAGAAGCAGTTCTTCGCCCACCACGGGTTCGCGGAGATCGACGGCACCCCGGTCGAGCCGGACGTCTTCGCGGCGATGCTGCGCTCCTACGACGCCGGCGTGGCCGAGTTCCTCGACCTCGCGCACGTCAAGCCCAACACGCTGGGCAATGTGCGGATGCTCCTGCAGCTGCCCGCCGAGCCCTGAGCCGATCTTCCCGCGGGCCAATGTCACACCCCGCCGGTAGCCTGCGCTCATGGCCGCACCGGTCTGCGTGCCCGTCCCCGAGACGTGGCAGATGCGCGAGCGCCGACCCGCCGCCCCGCTGCGCCCGTACATCAGCTCCTACACGGGCTACCGGATGGAGGCCTCGCCGCGCTCCACGCACCACGGGGTGGCGTCCCCGCACCTCACATTCCTGCTCTGCCTCGACGGGAAGGTCGAGATACTGGCCAACGCCGACCGGAGCAAGCCGCCCGGCGCTTTCGTCGCGATGGTCGGCGGCCTGCACGACGGCCCCGCCGAGATCGCCCAGGGCGAGCCGCAGACCGGCCTGCAGCTACGGCTCACCTGGCGCGGAGCACGCATGCTGCTCGGCGTGCCTGCCGGCGAGCTCGCCGGTGACGTCGTCGATCTCGATGCGCTGCTGGGCCGTCGCAGCGCCATGCTGCTCGACCGGCTAGCCACGGCGCCCGGCTGGCCGGAGCGCTTCGCTCTCCTCGACGCCGAGCTGGCGGCCCTCGCCGCACGGGGCCGCGGTGCCGCAGGCGTGGCGCCCGAGGTCGGTTACACGTGGGACCGCCTGGAGGAGACGGGCGGCAACCTGCGGATCGCAGAACTCGCGCGCGAGGTCGGATGGAGCCGCCGGCATCTGGCGGAGAAGTTCCGTGCGGAGACCGGCCTCGCGCCGAAGGCAGCGGCCCGGGTGATCCGTTTCGAAGGGGCCTGCGACCGGCTGCGCGGCCCGCACCGGCCCCCACTCGCCCGCGTCGCCGCCGACGCAGGCTACGTCGACCAGGCCCACCTCTCCCGCGACTTCCGCCGTCTCGCCGGCATCACCGCCACAGCCTGGCTCGCCGAACGCCGCCCCGACTGACCCACCGCCTGATCGGGCAACTCCCCTGAACCGCGTGCCCAGTCCAGCGGACGCAACGGCAGGACGGGCGACCGGCGCACCAGAACCGGGCGACTCGCGCACCAGAACGGGCGACTCGCGCAGCAGAAACGGGCGACTCGCGCACCAGAACCGGGCGACTGGCTGGGTGGGACGACTCCCGGATCAGGTCTGCAGCACGCCCTGAATGTCGAGGGTGATCTGGATCGTCGACCCGACCACCGGCACACCGCGGGCGAGGATCTCCTGCCAGTTGACCGTGAAGTGCTCGCGGTGCAGCTCAGTAGTGGCGGTGCAGCCGGCACGCATTCCGTTCCACTCCTGCATACCGAGGTAGGTGGCGTCGAGCTGCACGTCGCTCGTCATCCCGTGGAGGGTGAGCTCGCCGTCGATGAGCCAGCGGTTGCCCCCAGGGCGGGAGAAGCGGTGGCTGGCGAAGAGCAGCGTCGGGTAGCGGGCCACGTCCATGAAGTCGGCCGAGCGCAGGTGCGCGTCGCGCTTCTCGGCGTTGGTGAATACGCTTGCGGCGTCGATCTGCACCTCGACCTGGGAGTCCTCGAAGCGTTCGGCGATGTGGATGTACCCGGAGAACTCGATGAACTGCCCGTAGACCCGGGACATCGCGATGTGGCGGGCCACGAACCGGATCGCCGAGTGCTCGGGGTCGATCTCGTAGAGCCCGGGTGTGGGGACGGTCAGCCTCTCGTCCGGCACCAGCGTGAGATCGCCGAGCGCATTGTGGGTGCCCCACTCGACCTCGGTTCGGGCGTACTGGCTCTGGTACCCGCCGGCCTCCGCCCGGATCCGGTAGCTGCCGGGCATCACCGCGGCGGCGAAGAAGCCGTAGAGGTCGGTGTCGGAGCGCGCCACGCGCTTGCTGGCCCGGTCGAAGATCGAGACCTCGGCTCCCGCGAGGGGCTTGCCCTCGTTGTCACGCACCTCGCCGCTCAACAGGCCGCCGGTGAGCGGTATCGGCATCAGGGCCTGCCGACCGCCCTTGACCTGCTTCTTGCCGTTCCGACGGCGCCTGGGCCAGAACATGCCCTGCGACCTCCCCCGACGATATGCCCGCTCGACCCTGATCGACCCCGAAATCGATCCACACTCTGACACGCTGCGTGACCGAGCGACGTCCGACCCCTGTGACGCGCACCACGCGAACAGGGAGTCGTGCGCGCTTTCGTGGTCGGACGGTGACCGTCAGTCGTCGGGGTCGTCGGCGTCCGGGCCTCCGCCGCCGCGCATCAGCCAGAGCACGCTGTCCAGCTCGTCGGGCTTGACCAGCACGTCGCGAGCCTTCGAACCCTCGGACGGCCCGACGACACCCCGGGACTCGAGCAGGTCCATGAGCCGCCCGGCCTTGGCGAAGCCGACGCGGAGCTTGCGCTGCAGCATCGAGGTGGACCCGAACTGTGAGGTGACCACCAGCTCGGCGGCCTGCAGCAGCACGTCGAGGTCGTCGCCGATCTCGGGGTCGACATCCTTGGCCTCGCCGGGCTTCTGGACAGTCACGCCGTCGGTGTAGGTCGGCTCTGCCTGGTCCTTGGTGAACGCGACGACTGAGGAGATCTCCTCGTCACCGACGTAGGCACCCTGCATCCGGACGGGCTTGCCCGCGCCCATCGGCAGGTAGAGCCCGTCGCCCATGCCGATCAGCTTCTCCGCGCCCGGCTGGTCCAGGATCACCCGGGAGTCGGTGAGCGACGACGTGGCGAACGCGAGCCGGGACGGCACGTTCGTCTTGATCAGGCCGGTGACCACGTCCACCGACGGGCGCTGCGTGGCCAGCACGAGGTGGATGCCGGCCGCCCGCGCCTTCTGCGTGATACGCACGACCGCGTCCTCGACGTCACGCGGGGCAGTCATCATCAGGTCGGCGAGCTCGTCGACGATGCACAAGATGTAGGGGTACGGGCGGTACTCCCGCTCACTCCCGAGCGGTGCTGTGATCTCGCCGGACCGCACCTTGCGGTTGAAGTCGTCGACGTGACGGACCTTGTTGACCTGCATGTCCTGATAGCGCTGCTCCATCTCCTCCACCAGCCAGGCGAGCGCGGACGCCGCCTTCTTCGGCTGGGTGATGATGGGCGTGATCAGGTGCGGGATGCCCTCGTAGGGCGTGAGCTCGACCATCTTGGGGTCGATGAGGATCATCCGGACCTCGTCCGGCGTAGCGCGCGAGAGCAGCGACACGAGCATGGAGTTGACGAAGCTCGACTTGCCGGACCCGGTGGAGCCGGCGACCAGCAGGTGCGGCATCTTCGCCAGGTTGGCGGTGAGGAAGTGGCCCTCGATGTCCTTGCCCAGCCCGATCACCAGCGGGTGCTGTTCGGCTCGCGCGTTTCCGCTGCGCAGCACGTCGCCGAGGCGGACCATCTCCCGGTCGGTGTTCGGCACCTCGATGCCGACGGCCGACTTGCCCGGGATCGGCGCCAGGATCCGGACGTTGTCGGTGGCGACGGCGTAGGAGATGTTCTTGGTCAGCTGGGTGATCTTCTCGACCTTGACGGCCGGGCCGAGCTCGATCTCGTAGCGGGTGACGGTGGGGCCGCGGGTGAAGCCGGTGACCTGAGCGTCCACCGCGAACTGGTCGAGCACGCCGGTGATCGACTCGATCATCGCGTCGTTGGCGCTGCTGCGGGTCCTGGGCGCCGGCCCGGTGGGCAGCAGGTCGCTCGGCGGCAGGACGTAGGTGGTCTCCCCCTCGCTCGGCGAGACGGTGAGCCGCAGCTGCTCGCCCACGGCGCCCTCGGGCTCCGGCTCCGCAGGCGGCGTAGCCGGCACCGTGGCGGGGGGCTTGCGCCTCGGGCGCGCAGGCCGTTCCTCGGGGGCGGCGGAGACGTCCGGCGTCTCCGTGGTGTCGTCGGAGTCCTCCCGGTAGACGTCCGCCACCCGGGACGCCTGCCGTCGCCGTGACGGCCGCCTCAGGGCCACGGGTGGCGTGTCGGTGACGGGGTCGGCCGTCGTCTCGTCGCCGGTGGCGGCGGCCGGCTCCTCGACAGCCCGGCCGAGCAGTCGACGGATGCGGTGGGGCACCTCCCGCACGGGCGTGCCCGTGAGCACCAGGAACGCGTAGCCGGACAGCAGCACGAGCACGGGCACCGCGACCCACGCCGTCAGGCCGGTGGCGAGCGGTGTGGCGGCCAGGTAACCCAGCGCGCCCCCGCCGTCGACCCAGAGCCCTGGCTCGTCGGGGCGACCCGCGGCGAGGTGCACCAGTCCGAGCACGCCGAGCACCAGGAGCAGGGATCCGACGGCCACCCGGGGCCGCGCCTCCGGGTGCGGTTGCGTAGCCATCAGCGCGACACCGACCACCGCCAGCAACACCGGGAGCACCGCGGCGCCGAGCCCCACGACGTAGCCGACCGTGGCGGAGAGCGCACGGCCGACGGGACCGCCCGCGCCCCACCAGATGCCGGCCGCGCTCACGACGGCCACCACGAGGAACGCGACGCCGAGCCCGTCCCGGCGGTGGGCGGGGTCGAGCTCGCGGGCACGCCCAACCACCCGTCCCAGCGACCGGCCGAGCCCGGCGATCCCGCGGCCGACGGCGTCGATTCCGCGGTCGATCAGGTCGGGACCGCGGCGGGGCGCCGGCTTGCGGGCGGCCGGGCGGCGCGCCGTGGACCGGGCGGCGGGCTTGCGGGCGGCAGGCTTCCGCGCTGCCGGCTTCCGGCCGCCCGTCACCCGGGACGCCGCTGCCGCGGTGCCCCTGCCGCCGCCGGCGGTCGTCCGTCCTGCCATGGCCCCACGGTATCCGGGACGGCGCCCCGGTCCGGTGACCGACACCCGCCGGTCGCACGCGGCGAGCAGCCGCGTCCGGACTGTCGGGGGTCGCTGAAACAGTGATCGACGTGACGGACCACGGGGCACACGCGTTCGACTTCATCCACGGCTCCTGGCGGGTGCACAACACGAAGCTGCGCGACACCACCGATCCGAGCTGCGAGGAGTGGGTGGAGTTCGACGCCACGAGCGAGGTGTTCCCCGTCCTGCGCGGGGTCGGCCACGTCGACCGGATGGACGTCCCGGATCCTCCGGACGGCGATCCGTTCGAGGGCTTCACGCTGCGCCTGTTCGATCCGGCGGCCGCCACCTGGAGCATCTGGTGGAGCTCCAGCCGCAACCCCGGGCACCTCGAGCCGCCGATGGTCGGTGCCTTCACGGGCGACCACGGGGTGTTCCTCGCGGACGATGTCGTGGGAGGGCACGCGGTCACCGTGCGCTTCGAGTGGCGGGCAGACCCGGCGTCGCCCCGCTGGCAGCAGTCCTTCTCCTACGATGCAGGCCGGACGTGGAGGCCGAACTGGACGATGGACTTCAGCCGCCGAGCAGGCTGATCACGAGAGCAGTCGCCGGACTCCGCGTCATTCACGTGACGTGAGGGCGTCCACCACGAGCCCCACGCCGATCCCGAGCAGCCAGACGTCCTTGGCGAACGGGATCCCCTGCTGGCTGGGGCGCAGGCTGCCCTCCTCACGCATGCCGGGGGTACGCACGAACAGCCCGAGCAGACCCGCGGAGAACGCCGTCAGACCCGCACCGGCGAGCAGCGCGGGCACCGCAGGCAGGACGAGCGCGGCGCCGAGACCGATCTCGGCCGCGGCGAGCCCGCGCAGGAACATGGGCGGGTCCACCTGCTTGAGCACCGGGTAGGCGTTGCTGGCCATGCCGTGCAGCGCGCCTGCCGTCTGCTCGTCGGCGCTCCATTTCTGCAACCCGGAATTGAGGATGTACGCCCCCGCGGTCAGCCGCACAGGGAGCCGGCGAAGGGTTGCGGCCGAGATCATGGGCTGCTCCTCGGTGTCTCGTGGAGCAAGCGGAGTACCCCGCCGGGGTCAGGCGTACCGCCTGAGCACCACCCAGGTCGTGGTGCGGACGGTCTCCCGCCAGCCCGAGACCCGGTCCAGCACGGCGTCGAGCTCTCCGGCGCTGGGTGCCGCCACCAGCGCGATCAGGTCGAACTCGCCGGTCACCGTCTCGATCTCCGTGACGCCGGGCAGCGCGCCCAGCCGCCGCACGTAACCGGCCACGTCGGGCGTCCGGATCACGATGCCGACCCGGGCCCGGTGCGCCGCGGCGTCCCCCGGCAGCACGACGTCCGCGCGGTAGCCGCGGATCACGCCGTCGCGCTCGAGGCGTTGCACGCGGGCAAGCACGGCCGTGCGGGACAGCCCGATGCTGCGTCCCAGCACCGCCATCGGGGCACGCCCGTCAGCGGCGAGAAGCATCAGCAACCTGCGGTCCAGGTCGTCAATCTGACGATCCGTCGGCGTCACGGGCGACATGGTGGCACTTCGCCGAAGGACACCGACGGTCGGCATCGTGCGTCGTCAGGATTGCGTCAACACACTTGACTCATGCCCGCCACCGTCACCGTCCGGCCCGAACGCGTGC
>DASRSC010000074.1:0-9150 GCA_035695525.1 Pseudonocardia sp.
CTCGACGCGACCCACCCGCCAGCCCACCTGCGGCAGGTCGGCGAGCGCAGCCTTGCCGTCCGCGACGGCCTGCCGCGAGGACTCGACGACCGTGACCGTGCCGTCGGGTCCGACCTGGCCTGCGAGGACGGCGGCGAAGAGCCCGACCCCGCCGTAGAGGTCCCACGCCGTGCCGCCCCGCGGCGCCTGGGCCCATTCCCCGACCACCGCCGCCAGCGTGTCCGGGAGCGCCGGGTGGACCTGCCAGAACACGCCCGGCGACAGCAACCACTCGCGCCCGGCGGCACGCTGGACGACCGGGCCGTCGTCACCGACGTGGACCAGACCGTCCGCGTCCACGGCGACCTCGACCTCCGAGCCCGGTTCGAAGCCGTGCTCGAGCACCGGCGGCAGCGTGCCCGCGGGGGTGAGTGGGCAGTCCGCGATCGGCAAGACGTCGTGGCTCCGGTGCGCGCGCAGCCCGGGTCTGCCCTGGTCGTCGACGGCGAGCCGGACGCGGTGGCGCCAGCCCAGTGCCCCACCGGGCAGCTCCTCGACCCTCACCGGGCGCTCGATCCCGGCCAGCCGGCGGAGCTGCTCGGCCAGGACGTCGGCCTTGAGGGAACGCTGCGCGGCCGGGTCGGCGTGCTGCAGGTCGCAGCCCCCGCAGCCACCCGCCCGCGCCCAGCTGCATGAGGTCGGCACGCGCCACGGCGACGCGTCCAGCACCTCGACCGCATCAGCGCGGCAGTACGAGCCGCCGCCGTCCTCGTCCACCACGGCCAGCACGCGCTCTCCGGGCAGCGCGTGCCGGACGAACACAACCCGTCCCTCCGAGCGCGCGACGCAGTGGCCGCCATGAGCCACCGGCCCCACCTCGAGCTCGAGGATGCGGTCCGTCCAGTCCGTGCCTGTCGTCGTCGCGCTGCTCACGAGCGCCCCCCTGGAGTCGCGGGGGACGGGGTCGGCGGGATCGCCTCGCGCGGCGGCACCGACTCGTAGCCGCGCCGGGACGAGCCGGGCGGGGTCTCCGGTCGCCGGTTGACCCGCTTGGACGACTCCAGCTGCCACGGCACGCTCGTCACCATCACCCCGGGCTGGAACAGCAACCTGCCCTTGAGCCGCAGTGCGCTCTGGTTGTGGAGGATCTGCTCCCACCAGTGCCCCACCACGTACTCGGGGATGAAGACGGTGACGACGTCACGTGGGTTGCTCGACCGGATGCGCTTGACGTAGTCGAGCACCGGCTTGGTGATCTCACGGTAGGGCGACTCGACGACCTTGAGCGGCACCGGCAGCTTGCGCTTCTCCCAGTCCCGCATCAGCCGCTTCGTGTCGGTGTCGTCGACGTTGACGGTGACCGCCTCCAGTACGTCGGGCCGGGTGGCCCTGGCATATGCGACGGCCCGCAGCGTGGGCTTGTGCAGCGTCGAGACCAGCACGATCGCGTGGTTGCGCGAGGGCAGCACGGCGTCGGTGTCCCCGGCCACCAGCTCGGCCGACACACGGTCGTAGTGACGCCGGATGGCCTGCATCAGCACGAAGAACACCGCCATGCCGGCGATCGCGATCCAGGCACCGCGGGTGAACTTCGTGATGAGCACGATCACCAGCACGATGCCCGTCATGGCGGCGCCGAAGCCGTTGATGGCCTGCGACCGTCGCATGCGGCGGCGGGCGGCCTGGTCGGTCTCGGTGGCGAGCAACCGGTTCCAGTGCCGCAGCATCCCGATCTGGCTCAGGGTGAACGAGGTGAAGACCCCCACCGTGTAGAGCGCGATGAGGCGGGTGACGTCGGCCCGGAACCCGACGACCAGGACGATCGCGACGCCCGCCAGCACCAGGATGCCGTTGGAGTAGGCCAGCCGGTCGCCGCGCGTGTGCAGCTGGCGCGGGAGGTAGCGGTCCTGGGACAGGATCGAGCCCAGCACCGGAAAGCCGTTGTAGGCGGTGTTGGCGGCCAGCACGAGGATCAGGGCCGTGAAGATGATGACGAAGAAGAAGCCCGGCCGGAAGTTGTTGAACACCACCTCGGCGAGCTGCGCCACCAGCGTCTCCTGGACGTAGCCGGGGGGCGCGTCGACGATCTGGGTGGCCGGGAACTCGGCGACCTTCGCGCCGGTCAGCATCGCGAGCGCGATGATCCCGGAGAACATCGCCACCGAGATGGTGCCGAGCAGCAGCAGGGTCGTCGCGGCGTTGCGGGACTTCGGCTTGCGGAACGCTGGTACGCCGTTGCTGATCGCCTCCACGCCGGTGAGCGCCGCGGCGCCCTGGGTGAAGGACCGCAGCACGAGCAGCACGAGCGCGAGCCCGGTGAACGCGTCGCCCTCGGCCAGCAGGTGCAGGTTGGCGCTCGGCGCGCGCAGGTCGTCACCCAGCAACAGGATTCGTGTCAACCCCCAGATGATCATCGTGCCGATGCCGAGGATGAACGCGTAGGTCGGAATCGCGAAGGCGATGCCCGACTCGCGGACGCCTCGCAGGTTGACGGCTGTGAGCGCCAGGATCGCCACCACGGCGAACTGCACCTTGTGTTCGGCCACGTACGGGACCAGGGCTCCGATGTTCGCCGCCGCCGACGAGATCGACACCGCGACGGTGAGGGTGTAATCCACGAGCAGCGCGCTGGCCACCGTGAGCCCGGCCTTCTGACCCAGGTTGACTGTGGCCACCTCATAGTCACCGCCGCCGGACGGGTAGGCGTGGACGTTCTGCCGGTAGCTGGTGACGACGGTCAGCAGGACCACCACGACGGCGAGGCCGACCCAGGGTGCGAAGGCGTAGGCAGCGACGCCGGCCGCCGAAAGCGTCAGGAAGATCTCCTCGGGCGCGTACGCAACCGAGGACATGGCATCGGAGGCGAACACGGGGAGGGCGATGCGCTTGGGGAGCAGGGTATGTGCGAGGCGGTCGCTACGCTGCGGCCTTCCTACGAGCACGCGCTTGACAGCGACGCCGAGCTTGGACACCGAACCAGCCTATGCGGTGCAGCATGTTGGGAAGCGATAGCGTTGCCCGCGATCCGGGGAGGCTTGCGGTGTACGTCGTGATCATGGGTTGCGGGCGGGTCGGATCGGCGCTGTCGGCGGGGTTGGAGCGGCTCGGGCACGAGGTCGCCGTGATCGACCGCGACCGCCAGGCGTTCCGTAGGCTCAGCCCGGACTTCCGGGGCCTGCAGGTCGTCGGCGAGGGGTACCACCGCGACGTCCTCATCGAGGCGGGCGTCGAGCGGGCGCACGCGTTCGCCGCCGTGTCCAGCGGGGACAACTCCAACATCATCGCGGCGCGGGTGGCCAGGGAGACATTCGGGATCGAGCACGTCGTGGCCCGCATCTACGACGCCAAGCGGGCCGCGGTCTACGAGCGGCTGGGCATCCCGACCGTCGCGACCGTTCCGTGGAGCACCGACCGGCTGATGCGGATGCTGCTGCCCGACGGCGTGGCGTCGGCGTGGCGCGAGCCGACCGGCACCGTCGCGATCCTGCCGCTGCCCGTCCACGAGGAGTGGGTCGGCCGCCCGGTGAAGGAGCTCGAGGCCGCCACCGGCTCCCGGGTGGCCTTCATCGTGCGGTTCGGCACCGGCGTGCTGCCCAGGGGGGACACTGCAGTACAGGCCGATGACACGGTCTATGTCGCCGCGGTGTCCGGCACGGTCAGCGACGTCACGGCGGCGGCTGCCGCGCCGCCGCAGGAGGGTTGAGGACGATGCGCGTCGCGATCGCAGGAGCGGGTGCCGTCGGGCGCTCGATCGCCCTGGAGCTGGTGGAGAACAAGCACGAGGTGATGCTCATCGAGCGTGATCTCGCGAACATCGACCCGGAGTCGGTCGAGCGGGCCGAGTGGGTGCACGCCGACGCCTGCGAGCTCGCCTCCCTCGAGGACGCAGGCATGGAGAGCTGCGACGTCGTCATCGCAGCAACCGGTGACGACAAGGTCAACCTGGTCGTCTCACTGCTCGCGAAGACGGAGTTCGCGGTGCGGCGCGTCGTCGCGAGGGTGAACGACCCACGCAACGAGTGGTTGTTCGGCGAGAACTGGGGCGTCGACGTCGCGGTGTCCACCCCCCGTTTGCTGGCCGCGCTGGTGGAGGAGGCGGTGGCCGTCGGCGACCTCGTGCGGTTGCTCACGTTCCGCCAGGGGCAGGCCAACCTCGTCGAGGTCACGCTGACACACGACACCCCGCTGGCGGGGAAGCCGGTGCGGGCGCTGCAGCTGCCGGCCGACTCCGCGCTCGTGGTGATCCTGCGCGGCGGCCGGGTAATCGTCCCGCAGGCCGACGACGCACTGGAGGGCGGCGACGAGCTGCTGTTCGTGGCGACGTCCGCCGTCGAGGAGGACATCCGCGCAGCGCTGGGGTACTAGCGCCGGTCGCGTCGCCATGACGTTGGTCGGCCGGTGGGGTGCTCGGGCGGCGAGGGCCGCAGGGTGCCGAGGGCGTTCAGGGCGTCGAGGGAGTTGCGCGGCGGGCGCGGCGTACCGCCCAGACCGTGCCGAGCAGCGCGACCCCGACGAGCGGGTAGCCCATCGCGAGGCGGGCGATACCGAGCCAGGTCTCCTCGTCGGCGTTGTAGAGCAGGCCCTGCACCGCCACCCGGGCGGCGAAGACGACGGTCCACAGGATGCTGGCCAGCGTGTAAGCGCGCAGCATGCGAGGGTCGCGGCGCCACGACTGGCCGTCGCCGTTGATGCCGTGCCAGACCACGCCGGCCAGCGGCCAGCGCACCAGCACCGACACCAGGAACGCGAGCCCGAGCGCGGCGCTGAACAGCAGGCCGGGCAGATAGAAGGCCCGCGCCTCCCCCGTGCGGTAGGCGAGGAACGCAGCGACCCCGACGGCGAACAAGCCCGACACCGCCGGCTGCAGCTGCTGCCTGCGCACGATGCGCCACACCGCGACGGCCACGCCGGCCGCGAGCGCCGCGATCAGAGCGGCCTGCAAGGCGAACACCACGTTGACGACAACGAACACCACGACGGGGATCGTGGACGCCACGACGCCCTGCACACCCCCCATCTGCTCGAGCATGGTGGGGAACTCGCGCTGCGGCCTGCCGTCGCCGGCCTGATGGTCAGGCGGTGGGCCTGCGGTCACTGGGCTCCTACGGTCACTGGGCTCCTACGGTCATCGGGCTCCTACGGCTACGGCGTCTGAGCCTGACAGATCTCGTAGTACGGGTTGTAGAGCACCTTGCGCCCGTCGCGGACGGCGAGCCGGCCGCGCACCCGCATGGTGCGCCCTGGCTCGATCCCCGCGATACGCCGGCGGCCGAGCCAGATCAGCGTGACGCCCTCGGTGCCGTCGAACAACTCTGCCTCGAGGGATGCCTCGGCGTCCTGCGGGCAGAACTCCACGCTCCGCAATCTACCCAACACGGTGACCTCCTGGCCGCAGGCGCACTCAGACGCGCGCTGCGCCCCGGACTTCTCGGCGTCCTCGGACAGATCGTCGGCGTCGAGGACCTCGACGTCGCTGGTCAGCCTGCGCAACATGCGACGGAACGCTCCGCCATCGGTGCCGGCCATGTCTCCCCCAGCTCGGTCGGCGCCCACCGTCGGGCGCCGCTAACGTCACCAGAGTAACTCGTACGAAACCTCCTCGGTGGTCGGCGTCCGGCGCCCATTCGCCCTATGGAGCCACAGACTCGGCACCGATCGCCGAACGGTCGATGCGGGCCGTGGTGCTGCCCGGATCGGGGTCGGACGACGTATTCGTCCGGTCGGTGTTCACTGAGCCGTTGCGTGCCGTCGGCATCGCCCTGCAGGCGGTGGCGCCGCGCCACGGGCACGACGTGATCGAGGGGTACCGCGCCGAACTGGACGCCGCACTCGATACCCCTGGGCCCCTGCTCGTGGGCGGCATCTCGCTCGGCGCTCACGTCGCAGCGTCGTGGGCCGCGAAGCGGCGCACCGCCGTCGGGCCCCGGCTGGCCGGGCTGCTCCTCGCGCTGCCGGCGTGGACCGGACCGGCGGGCGACGCCGCAGCCGCGCTCGCCGCCCGCGCGACGTCGGCGCAGGCCCGGACGCACGGGGTGCCCGCGGCCGTGGCGGCAGCGGGTGCTGGCTCGCCCCCGTGGCTGGCCGCGGAGCTGGCCAGGGCGTGGCCGCGATACGGCACCGGGCTGGCCGCCGCGCTCGACGCCGCCGCGGCCGAGCCGGCCCCTGACGCGGCCGCCCTGCGGTCGCTCGCCGTTCCCGCCGGCATTGCGGCGCTCGTCGACGACCCGGTGCACCCGCTCACGGTGGCCGAGCACTGGCGGGGTGTGCTCCCCCGCGCGGTGCTGCTCAGCGCGCCGCTCGCGCTGCTCGGCGTCGACCCCGCTGTGCTCGGCCGCGCCGCGGTGCTCGCATGGCTGCGCGCGGCGAGAGCCGGCTCACCCGGCAGCAACCGCGGCCACCCGACGATCTCGCCGTGATCCCGGGGTCAACCGGCTCGACAGCTCCCCGGTATCCGCGTCCTAGCCCGCAGACCACCACCGAGCGTGCGTGCACGTCCAGCCGACACTCGTACGATTCCGGTCCGCTGGGCCTCCCACATCGTGTGGCTCTACCGGCCAGGACCCACTCCTGCCCGGCAACCCACGTTCACATGTGGCGAGGCCCCAGCCCGGACCTCCATAACGTCTAGTCCGGTCGGCGGTGGCGGCCGGACGGCTGCTCAGGGTCGGGCGGAGCGACGTAGACCCGCAGGGGGATGGTCTCCGGCGCCTCCACCCCGGATTCCGGGGCGGCATGCCGCCCGCCGCGGCGGGGACGCTCCAGGGTGAGGCCGGACTCGTCCGAGCGATGGTCGGCCTCGATGGCCGGTGCGGTGAGGCCCCCGAACGGCCACGTGAGCGGCTCCGGCTCGGGCGCCCTGCGCCGTCCGGTCCCGGACGCGACCACCGCAGCGTCGTCGGTGGGCTCCGGAGCCCGGCGCCTGCCGCCGTTGGACGGTAGGGCGTGCGCCCCGGAATCGATGAGGTACTCCGCGCCAAGGGTGCGGGGTGTGCCGGTCGAGGACACCGAATCGCCGAACCCCAGCGCCCGCCGCCGTCCCGTACGGGGTTCGCTCTCCTCCGGGCCGCGACGCGGGGCGTCGGGGGTCGCTGCAGTGCCGTCCGCCTCGGGAGTCGGCTCGGGGCGTGCCTGGGCGCGACCCGCGGGGTCGAGGGACCACACCGGCTCCGCCGACACGTCGGCTGCCGGCTCGGCGCGATAACGGGACGCGAGTGGCCAGGAATCGGTGGGCAGGTCCGCGTTGTCCGGTGCTTCCTCGCCTGGTTCGGCGGCGGTCGGCTCGAGCCCGGGCATCCAGCCCCGCACCGACTCCGGCCGCTCGGTACGGGGTCCGAACGCCCAGGCCTCCGGCGCCACCGCGTCGGCGGCGCGGGCTTCGAATGTCCACGGCTCGGTCGGGACACCCCCACGAGCCGGTGTGTGCGGCGGCACCGGGTCGGCCGCGGGTCTGCGGTCCCCCTGTCCCTGCACCAGGTCCGGCTCGGGGTCGGGCCGCCACGGCTCGGCGACCTGATCGGCCGGTTCGAGCGGCAGCGCGGCCCAGACCTGGGTGGGTGCGTTGTCGAAGTCGACGTCGTCGAACCGGTCGAAGTCGACCCGGTCGGGGCCGGCGTCGAAACCCTGGCCGGCCGGTCCGGCGTCGTCCGCGTCCGCGATGCGCTGCACAGGGTCGGCCCACAGCGGTGCGGCGACCTCGCGTTCCCTGGCGGGCCTGCCGTCCCGTTCCCGAGCGGCAGGAGCAGGGGCGGCGGGCTCGCCGGGCGCGTGGGCAGGCTGCCGCGGGCGTGCCGGCTGCGGCCGGACACGCGGGACGTCCTCGATGGGCGGACGGACCGCCTCCGGCTGCTCCACCGACGGCTCCGGCGCGCCGGGCGGTGCGGCAGCAGCGGCGGGCGGCGCCGCGACCTGATCGGTCGGGGCGGCGGGGGGCGTCGGCACCGCGGCCTGCGCCGCCGCGGCACTGGCCGCCGAGGCGGCCATCGCCTCCGCGACGTGGTCGGGCACCACCAGCGGGAGGACGGTGCGCACCGGGTATGGCGCCCGGCCCCGGACGACGACGATGGCGCGCAGCATGCGGCGCAGCTCGACGTCCAGAGCGTCGGCATGTGCCGTCGGCCCGGTGGCCACGCCGTAGAGCATCCAGCGCGGCCCGTCCACCCCGACGAAAAGCGAGGTGGCGCCGCCGGAGGTGGCGTGCAGCTCACGACCCCACGGACCGGGGAACGACCGGACCGTGGCGCCACCCTCACGCAGCGACGCGTCGATCTCGCGCGCCAGTTCGGGCCACAGCTTCGACGACTTGGGCGCCGCAAGCGCACTGACCGAGAGCCGTCCCTCGGGGAGCGCGACGTGCACGGCCTGCATGCGCCCGTTGGCCGTGGGTTCGACGGCCACGGTGCCCCGGGCCGGGACCGGCACGCGGACGGCACCGAAGTCGACGATGCCCGCGGCGTCGGTGATTTCCGGATCCAGGTCGTCGCCGTCGTACGGGCCGCCAACCGGCAGGTCGTCGACCCGCGGCTCGAGTGCGAGTGCGCCACCGGTGCGCGACTCGTCGGCGGCCGCCCCGTTGTCGACGGCCGCACGGGTTCGCCTGGCCACTAGGGCGCCTCTCCCGCGCCCAGCAGGTCGTGTCCCCCGGTGGAGCCGTGCCCGCCCGCTCCGCGCTCGGACCCGGGCAGGTCCGCCACCTCGACGAACCGCACCTGCTCGACCTTTTGCACGACCAGCTGCGCGATCCGGTCGCCGCGGCGCAGGTGCACTTCCTCGCGCGGATCATGGTTGATCACGCAGACCAGGATCTCGCCCCGGTAGCCGGAGTCGACAGTGCCCGGCGCATTCACGATGGACAGCCCGGCTCGGGCGGCGAGGCCGGAACGGGGGTGTACGAACCCGGCGTAGCCCGCAGGCAGCGCGATCGCGACGCCCGTGCCGACCATGGCGCGCTCACCGGGCGGGAGGACGATGTCGGTGGTGCAGCACAGGTCGACACCTGCGTCGCCCGCCCTTGCGTACGAGGGGATCGGCAGTCCCGGATCGAGCCGGGTGAGGAGCACCTCGACCGACCACCCGGGCGGCGATGCGGTGAGCGGCTCATGATGAGGAGCGTCGACGGGGCCGGGCACGACGGTCGAGGCTACCCTCGGTCCCCGTGAGCGAGCATCCATCGCC
>DASRSC010000075.1:0-14520 GCA_035695525.1 Pseudonocardia sp.
TGGCCAGGCCGACCAGGTACAGCAGGACGGCGAGAACCCGCTGCCAGACCAGGTTGCGCAGCTGGTACTGACCGTAGGCCCGCGTGATCGCGTCGACGAACGCGGCCGTCGCCGACGAACCCGACCAGAAGCTGAGGAGGAAACCGAGGGAGACGACCTCGCCGGGGGCGGTCGTGAGGACTTGGGCCACCGTAGGCGCGATGATCTCGTCGACGGCGTTGCGGGTGAACACGCCGCTGGTGAGATCGATGATCCGGTGCTGGACGGCCGTGACCGTGTCGGGGCCGAACCAGTCGCCAACGTAACCGAGCACGCCGAAGAGTCCGAGCAGCAGCGGCGGCAGCGACAGCGTCTGCCAGAACGCCGCCGCGGCCGACTCGCTGAAGATGTCATCGGCCCACGCACCACCGATGGTGCGGCTCAGGAGTTGGCGGACCCTGTGGCGCGGTGCATCGCGTGCATCGGCCGTGGCCTGCACACCGGGCGCATCCGCCGAGTACTCGTCGTCCCGGGGCTCCGTCATCGGACAAGGATGCGCCTGCGTTCGCACTGTCGCCCGTGCCGATGACCGGCTCCGTTCGGGGCTGGTTCTCAGGGCGCTGGACCCCCTCCCCCTGTTCGTCATCGGCTCCGGGAGGCGATCGCAAACGGCGTCGACCCGGTTCTCCGGCGATGTCCAGCTGTCTGTCGAGTGGCGGCTCAGAGCTCGCTGGTGAGCCGCTCACGGAGCCTCGCAAGGGTGGCGGCCAGGACCCTGGAGACATGCATCTGGGAGATCCCGACCTGCTGGGCGATTCCGCTCTGGGTCATGCTTCCGAAGAACCGCAGCAGGAGGATGCGGCGGTCGCGGTCGGAAAGCGCGTCGAGCAGGGGCCCGAGTGACTCGCGAAGCTCGATGAGTTCCGTCTCGGGGTCGGTGCAGGCGAGGACGGACTCGAACCGGCTGTCGATGCCGGGCCCCTCCCCTGACGGCTCGTCGAGGGAGGAGCAGCGTGCGGTGTGGTGAGGCTCCATCGCCTCGATGACGGACTCGACGTCCAGGCAGAGGTGAGCGGCGATCTCGGTGGGCCGGGGGGCTCTGCCCAGGCGCTGAGTGAGCTCGGCGACGGCCTGGCGCAGGACGCCCTGCTCCTCCAGAAGCCGGCGCGGCAGCCGGATTGTGTCGCTGCGGTCGCGGAAGTGGCGCAGCACCTCGCCGGTCATGGTCGGGATCGCGAAGGACAGGAAGTTGGCGCCCCGCTCGGGTTCGAAGCGGTCGACGGCGTTGATGAGCCCGAGTGTGGCGTCCTGCACGAGGTCGTCGACGTTCTCGGTGCGGTAGGCATGCTTTCTTGCGACATTGCGGGCGAGCGGCAGGTACCCGGTGATCAGCTGGTCCCGCAGGATGAGCTGGTGCGGATCATCGGCAGGCAGTCGGGATCTTTCGTCGAACAGGTGCTCGAGGTGCCGGATGTCGGCCTGCGTCATCAGCATGCTCGTCCTGTCGTCGATGGCACTGGACATCGAGGAGAGGCCGCGCTGCGGGACCGATCGAGCACGCTACGCCGGTCTCACCCGAGCCGCCATCACGCGCAGCGAGGACCGATGCCTCCGGGGCCCGGCGGTAGGCGGTACGAGGCGGAGCGATCAGGAGAAGCGGGCCTCGGTGGCCGGGGGTTGCCCGCTCACCGCCGTGATGATCTCTGCGGCGACGTCGCGGAGCTTGACGTTGCGATTCTGGGAGATAGCCCGGAGGACATCGAACGCTTCGTCGGCTGTACAGCGGTTCTGACCCATGACCACACCGAGGGCCTGGTCGATGGCCGCCCGGGAGGCCAGCGCATTCTGCAGGTGCTGGGACATCTCGGTCCGCTCGGCCATCCGCACCGCCAGCGCCAGCGCCCTGGACGCCTCCTCGGCGAACCGTCCCGCCGCGAGCTGCTCGTGCTGCCCGAAGGCGCGTGGCTGGGTGGCGTAGATGTTGAGGGCGCCGAGCACCTTGCCATCGCTTCGCAGGGGAAGCGAGAGGGACGAGCGCACGCCGTGCGCAAGCGCCGGCACCCGGTAGGCGCTCCACCGGTCGTCGTCGGCGAGATCCTCGATCAGGACGACGACGCCGGTGTCCAGGCTGGTCAAGCACGGCCCCTGGTCATGCCCGTACTGGATCTCGTCAACCTGGCTGGCCCGCGTGTCGCTGCTGGCGACCGTGGCCGGCTGGTGGTCGCGTCGCACTGTGATGCCGCAGAACACCTCACCGGGCAGGACGGAGGCCGTGAGGACAGCGAGCTCCTCGAGGAACTCGCTGATGTTCTCGGTGGCCAACAGCAGCTGCTGCAGTTCCGCGGCTGCTGCGGCTGAAGTGACAGGAGTACTGATCTGGTCGGGCATTGGGTCGGACCCGTCTGGAAGCGGCGCTCCCGGTAACGGCACATCAAAGACGGCACGCCACGTTCCGACGGGCTCGGGTTGCCTCCGACCCGTCCACCATCCCACACCCACCTGGCATAGCGGCGGAGACCGCGTGAGATTCGACGCGGTCCCGCAGGGCGGCCGTCTCCGACGTCTGCCCCAGGTGAGCGGCCCATGTCCGAGCTGCTGGTCCGAGTGCGCACCAGGCCGCCCCCGACACTGGTCCGCATAGCCGGTGACCTCGACACCCTCTCCGCGCCACCGCTCCGCGCCGCCCTACCCACCGCGCCGCAGGGCCATCTGGTTCTCGACGTCTCTCGCACTCAGTTCCTGGGACCGTTCGATCTGGATCCAGTGGCCGTCCCTGGACAGGACGACTGCGCAGCGAAGCTGGATGGCTCTCGTGATTTCAGAGCGCCCCGCATGCTCTTGCTCGACTCGATGAGTGGGTGCCACAGTCCGCTCCGTGATCTTCGAGTTCGGAGCGTTCGAGTTGGACGACAACCGCGACCGGGTCGACCGGGACGCGGTCTGGCAGTACCTGTCCACCGAGGCGTACTGGGCTCGGTGGCGGGAGCGGGGCGATGTCGAGCGTCAGATAGACGGTGCGTGGAGGGTCGTTGCCGCCTACGAGAAGACCTCCGGACACATGGTGGGCTTCTCCCGGGCGATCTCGGACGGGGTGTCGTTCGCCTACCTGGCCGACGTCTTCGTCGAGCCGGCTATGCGCGGCCGCGGTCTCGGCGTCGAACTCGTCCGGTTCATGGTCGACCACGATCCTGCGCAAACGTTCCGCTGGGCCCTGCACACCAAGAATGCCCACTCCTTGTACGAGCGCTACGGGTTCGGTCCGCCGGACGGCCGCTATCTCGAGCGCCCTGGTCGGGGGCCGGGCACAGCACCAGGGAGCGCTGACGAGGTGCGGTAGAGATCCCGGCAGGTCGGTGCAGGTCGGCCGGCGCATCGGCCTGAGCCAGCCCGCCGCCGCCCGCATGGTCACCACACTGGAAGCAGCGGACCTGGCGCACCGACGCGCCGGCTCCGGCCGAGAGGTCAGCGTGCAGCTCACCCCGGCCGGCGAACGGGCCGCGTCGGAGCTCCTCGCAGCCCGGGGACGACCACTGACCGAGCTCCTCTCCGCCCTCGGCCCGGCGCAGCAGGCTGCCCTCGCCGACCTGCTGACCCCGTTGCTGGCCCGTCTCTACTCCCAGGTCGGCAACTCGGAGCTGCTGTGCCGGCTGTGTGACAGGGCGAGTTGCACGAGCGGCGCGACGTGCCCGATCGGGCAGGCCGAGCGCGAGCGGGACGGCTGACGTCGTGGACACGTTGCTCGCGCTCGCCTCCGCAGCCAGCTACGGCCTGTCCGACTTCATCGGCGGCTCGTCTGCTACCTGCTCGCCACCAGGACGCAGTTGGTCGCAGTTGCCGTCGTCCTGTCCTCTCTCTATCCCGTCATCCCCGTCCTGCTCGGCATCACCGTGCTTCGCGAACGTCTCACCCGCCATCAGAGCGGTGGCCTCGCCGCTGCTCTCACCGCGACGATCCTCATCGCGACGCCTTGACCCAACCCGTGCTCGCCCGGCCCGGCGAACAGCCATCCGCCATCTCACGTTTGCCTGCTGGTCTCCCGGGCAACACCCCGTTTCGCAGGCGGTCGAGCAGAGCGAGGTGGGTCGTGGCGGGTAAGCCGAGAAACGCGGAGAAGCAAGCCGCCGACGCGGATGCGTCGCCTGCACAGGCGGGCACGGCCGGCGCGGGTACGACGGGGTTGACCGAAGACGTGCACCCGTCGAGCCCGGCTGAGGGACGCTTCGAGGGGCACCGCTCGGCGACGGTCAACCTGCCTTTCGTGACTGCCCAGTTCCGGGTGCCGGACGTGCATCCGCCGAGCCGCGATGATCTCGGCGCCGCCGCGCGCGGGGCGCGGTCGATGCTGCCGTCCACGAAGTCGATGCTGTTCTTCGGCGGCCTCGCCGCCACCGCCGTCGTCGGAGCGATCGAGTGGCCGGTAGCGGCTGCGATCGGAGTCGGCACCGCGCTGGCCAGCCGGGGCGCGGCAGACCCGCAGCCCCGCGGCGGGGCGCCCGCGCAGGCGGAGACATCCGGTTCGACGACGGAGACAGGGGAGGGCCGGGCCTGACCTGACCCTGTCGAGGCGAGCCGCGGCACGAGCTGCGGCTCGTCCTGTTGTGTTTGCGAGGTCCTGGTGTTTGCGAGGTCCTGGTGTTGCAGAGCGTGTTGAACCTGGCCGGCAGCACGGTGGGCACCGTCGTCGGCGCGGTGAACGGAGTGGCCGAGCTGGTTTCCGCCGCCACCTCCGGTATCGCGGCGTCATCGCCGGGCCGCGTGCACGTTCCCCTGCGCGGGGTCCACACCGGCCGGGTGGCCACCACGGGTGTCGAGGGTCAGCTCCTCGCCCACGACGGGGTGCGCCGTGCGGAGGTCAACGCGGCGCTGGGCCACGTGATGATCGAGTTCGACCCGGACCTTCTGACGGCGGCCGAGGTGCTGGACCTCGTTCGGGAGGTCGAACAGGAGTGCGGACTGGCGTCGGAGCCGTACGCGGGCCGGGAACATCCGGGATCCCCGCGCCGGGCGCTGCAGGAGATCGCTCTGTTCGGCGTCCACACTGCCGGGCTGGTCTACACCACGCTGGGTCGAGCGGTGCCTGCCGCGCCGATCGCGCTCCCGGCGTCGGTCCTCGCGCTCGTCGACACCGCCCCCCGCCTCCGCAGGCTCGTCGCCTCGCTGGTCGGGGAGCCTGTTGCCGACGCGCTGCTCAGCACCGGCGCTGCCGCGTCCAACGCATTGGGGAAGCGGCCGCTCGGGCTGATCGTCGACGCCTGCCATCGCTACAGCCTCTACCAGGAGAGCCAGGCGCGCCGCCGCGCTTGGCTCGCGTGGGACACGATGCTCGCCGGCCAGGAGGGGGCGCACCGAGCCGGGGCACAGCCCGTCGACCCGCGATCGGCACAGATCCCGCCAGGTCCGGTGGAGAAGATCGCCGACCGGGCGGGGGTGATAGCCCTCGGTGGTGCCGCCGCGTTGTTCGCCGCCACCCGAACCACGTCAGCGGTGACCGCCGCGCTCGTACTCGGCGCACCGAAGGCCGGACGCTTCGGGCGGGAGGGGTTCGCCGCCCAACTCGGCCGCGATGCAGCCGCCAGGGGCAGCCTGGTCCTGGACCACGACGTACTGCGTCGGCTCGACCGCGTCGACGCGATCGTGCTGGACGCCGAGGTCCTGCTCACCGGCCGCCATGCCATCGACGACGTGGTGCCACTCGCCGAGGAGCCCGGCTCCGAGCTGTCCGAACTCGTCGAGCATGCCCACGACCTGGTGGACCTCGACCGTCCGGGACGACGGCGCACCCACGAGGGATGGACGGTCGAGCCGCTCGGCCCGGAGCCGCCCGGGCGGGCGGCCCAGGTCGCCGCCACGCTCGCCCAGCGGACGTCCATGGTCCTCACGCTGCGTCGCGGGGACGAACCGGTCGCCCTCATCGGCGTCTCGCAGGCGCTCGACCCCTTCGCCGAGGCCGTGGTGACCGCGGCCGCGCGGGCCGGCCTGGTCCTGGTGGCCGGTCCTTGGGAGCTGGCGCGACGGCTGGAGACCGACGGCGCGGTACCCGGTGCGGCCGAGCTGACGGACTCGGTACGGGCGCTGCAGGCGGACGGCCACGTCGTCGCTCTGGTCAGCCGGAGCCAGCACGCTGCGCTCGCCGCTGCCGATATCGGCATCGGCATGGTTCCACCGCGGCAGGTGCCGCCGTGGACCGCAGACGTCCTGACCCGGGCGGCGAGCGAGGTGTGTCTGCTGCTGGCTGCGGTGAGCACGGCCCATCAGGTCAGCCGTCGAGCTGCCCAACTCGCCGTCGCGGGATCAGGTCTCGGGATCCTCCTCGCTGTGCTCGGGCCGGTGCCCGGCGCTGCAGGCCGAGCCTCCATCGCCGTCAACCTCGCCGCACTGCTCGCACTCGGCCTCGGCACCTGGTCCGGGATGTCGGTGGCTCGGCGCCCCGAGCCGATACCGGCTGATCGGACGCCGTGGCACGCCATGTCGGCCGGCGCGGTGCTGGACGCGTTGGGCAGCGCCCGCTCCGGCCTTCCCGAGCCGGAGTCGCGGCGGCGCCATCGTGAGCAGCCCGCGCCCGATGACCACGACGAGGTCGGCCTCACCCGGGCCACGATCGAGGAGCTCGCCAACCCACTCACCCCCGCACTCGCCGCCGGCGCGGGGGTCTCGGCGGCAACCGGCTCGATCCTCGACCCGTTGCTGATCACCATCGTGCTCGCGGTGAACGCCCTCATCGGCGGGGTGCAGCGGGTCGGCACTCAGCGAGCACTCCGCACCCTCCGGCACAGCAGCGCGTCGCGGGTACACGTGCGGCGTGGCGAGTCCGAGGTCGAGCTCCGGGCCGACGAGCTCGTCGAGGGAGACGTCATCCGGCTGCAGACCGGTGATGCGGTGCCTGCGGACTGCCGGGTGCTGTCCGGGCACGACCTGGAGATCGACGAGTCGTCTCTGACGGGTGAGTCGGTGCCGGTTCCGAAGTCGAACCGCGCGACGAGCGCCCGGGTGCTCGCCGACCGGCACTCCATGCTCTATGAGGGCACGGTCGTCGCGACGGGGCGCGTCGACGGGGTGGTCGTGGCGACCGGTGACCGCACCGAGGTGGGCCGCGCCCTGCACCAGGACGGCGAGCAGGCACCTCCCTCCGGGGTCGAGGTTCGGTTGCGCGCACTGACCGCCCGCATCCTCCCCATCTCGATCGGCGCCGGCCTCGCGCTGATCCCGGTCGACCTCCTGCGCAGGCGACCGGCCGGGCTGGCGCTGTCCCGCGCCGTCAGTCTCGCCGTGGCCGCCGTGCCCGAGGGCCTACCGTTCGTCGCGACGGTGGCAGAGCTCGCGGCGGCCCGCAGGCTGTCCGCCCGCGGGGCCCTGGTTCGCAACCCGTCGACGATCGAAGCGCTCGGCCGGGTGAACATGCTGTGCTTCGACAAGACCGGCACCCTCACCGAAGGCCGGATCAGCCTGCGGCAGGTGTCCGACGGTACCGACACGGCCACCGTCGACGAGCCGCTCCCGCCCCACCTGCAGGACATCGTTGCCGCCGCAGTGCGGGCCAGCCCATTCCGGGCCGACCCGCGCCAGGTCACCCACCAGACCGACCGGGCCGTGCTGCGCGGCGCCCGCGCCATCGGGGTCAGCGCGGAGAACGGACACGCGCTCGTCGAGCAGCTCGACGAGCTGCCCTTCGAGTCCAACCGGTCGTACCACGCCACCCTGTGGCGCGGCCACAGCGGCATCCGGATCAGCCTCAAAGGTGCGCCCGAGGTCGTGCTGCCGCTCTGCAGCACCCGCCGTCGGAACGGCGATACCCAACCGCTCGACGAACGAGCCCGCGCTGCCATCGAGTCCGAGGTGCACCGCCTGGCCGCGCAAGGACACCGCGTGCTCGCCGTCGCCCAGCGACGCGTTCCGGAGCGGGCCCGGTTGACCGAGACCGACGTCCAGGATCTGGAATTCCGCGGTCTGATCGCGCTGGTCGACCCCGTCCGCCCGACCGCAGCGCAGGCGGTCGCGACCCTGCGCGCAGCAGGCGTCGAAATCGCCATGATCACCGGAGACCATCCCAGCACAGCCGAGTCCATCGCCGCCGAACTCGATGCCCTCAACGGGCGTACGGTGATGATCGGCACCGAGCTCGAGGAGCTCACGGACACCCAGCTCACCGACGCCCTGCCCCGCACCGCCGTCTTCGCGCGCGTCACTCCGGCTCAGAAGGCGCGCATCGTCCGGCTGCTGCAACAGAGCGGTCTCGCGGTGGCCGTGACCGGCGACGGCACCAACGACGCGCCTGCCATCCGACTGGCCGACGTGGGGATCGCACTCGGCGCCAGAGCGACCGCCGCCGCGCGTGAGGCGGCCGACGTCGTGGTCACCGACGACCGCATCGAGACCATCACCGACGCCATCGTCGAGGGCCGCGGCATGTGGTCCTCGGTTCGCGACGCCCTGTCCATCCTCCTCGGTGGGAACCTCGGCGAGATCGTCTACACCCTCGGCACCGGGCTCGCGGGCGGCAGCAGCGCCCTCAACGCGCGACAGCTGCTGCTGATCAACCTGCTCACCGACGTACTGCCCGCCATGGCCGTCGCCGTCCGGCCCCCGCCCGACGCCACCCCCGACCAGCTCCTCGCCGAAGGGCCCGAAAGGTCACTGGGAGGTGCCCTCACCCGCGACATCCAAGCCCGCGCCGCCATCACGGCGACCGCGGCGGCCCTCGCCTGGCTGCTGGCCCGCCCCGTGAGCACACCGGCGCAGTCCAGCACCACGGGACTCGTCGCGCTCGTCGGCGCCCAGCTGGGCCAGACCCTCGCCGTGCGCGGGCGCACCCCCCTCGTCGCCGCCGCTGTCATCGGCTCGATCGCACTGCTCGTCACAGCCGTCCAGGTACCTGGCCTCAGCCGGGTCGTCGGCTCCAGCCCACTGCTGCCCCATCAGTGGGGGATCGCGGTCACTGCTGCCGCCGCGGCCACGGCCGCGCAGCTCGTGGCGCAACAGGTCCTGACACCCCGCTGAACCTGCTCGTCATCTCACCGTCATCCGACATCCAGCCCAATGGCGCTCACCGCTCATCACCGACACCGATGCTGGTACATGTCGTCGGAAGGGTGATGTCATGACGGAGATGCTGGCCGCGGTGTTCGTCGCGGTAGCGGCAGCACTGCTGGAGCGGCTTGCGGTGCGAGTCGCCAGATCCCTGTGGGGAGCGCTACGGGGTGCTGCCGCCTGATATCCCCATTCGCGAGGGACAGCGCCGCGACATCGGCCGTGCTTCACGGGCAGCAGACTGCGGGCCGGTCACCTGTCGACACTCTCGCGTCCGGGATCTCTGCGGGCGCCGTCGGGCTGACCACCACGCAGATCGCACGACTGCTCTCTTCATCTCCCACCGCGCTGTTGCAACGCACCTCTACCGCGTGTTCGGCCAGCAGAATCCAGCAGGGCATCGTCGTAGCCGGCGATCCTCCCCGCCATGCCCGGGCCCGCGCGCGCAGCGCTACACGCTCACCCGGTCCGGGTCCAGCAGCTCGGGCGCACGCCGGCCGCCGCCGGCGAACGCGGCCGCCAGTAGCCGCTTGTGCTGCTCGGTGTCGCGGTGGTCGAAGTCCGGCACGAGCGGGGCGGAACATGAATGCCACGATTGCAGTGCCCCGGGATGGGTGGAGGGTGACCGCCGGAACGGGGACGGGCCTACTCACGGAACACAGCAATGCCGACAGGCATTTACATCATCTGACTCCCGCGCCGCCCACTGCTGATCGAGGGCCGGGACGGAACGCCGACGACCAGCAGGCACGCTCCCGGCGGGACCAGCCCTTCGTCTCCCCGACATCGAGCATGATCCCCAATGAAGAGTGCCGGTGAAGAGTGCCGGTCGGGACATGCGGACCTCCGCGCTCGCCGGACAGCGCACAAAGCCCGACCAGGATCCGGAACTGTCGAAGATCGACCGCATGGATGACGTCCTGGCGCTCGTCATGGCGCGGCGCCGACGCCCTCGCCTGACGATCGTGTGATCTGAACCGGCCGGACTGATCGGCGAGCTCCCAAGAATGGGGGCTACTCCCTTGCCTCAGCCGCCTGCATTGCTTCCACCGCTGCGCCGAGGCTGGCGTTCCAGGTCCCCGCGGCGTTGTAGAAGCCCATGAGCGGCAGGTGGACGTAAACCCACGCAGCGAGGATCTCGCGCTGCCCGGCGATGAACGCCAAGTAGTAGTGCTGACGCTCGCTGGCCGGCTGTTGGTACATGACCTTCTCGCCGATTTCCCTGGAGAGGGGCTGCCCACCGTCGTCGCGGTACTGGTCCCACTGTTCACCGATTCGCTCGGCAACCTGGCCGTTGAGCGGTCCGCCGACGAAGATCACGGGTCTGGTCACGGCGGGGATGGTCGCATGCCTCACATCCGGCCGACTGCCGACCACACCAGCCGGGCCGCTCGTACTCTTCGTGGGCTCGCACTATTCATGGGAAGGGCCAAGATGGCACGTCGCGCGACGTGTCCACCCCAGCCAGGTGAGCAGGGACCGCCTCAGCGAATCCCCTCCCAGATCGCACGGGTGTCGCCACGAGGGTCGCGCACGGTTTCGACCGTCGTGCCGAAGTGCCGGACGCTGCGCTCCCGCCCGTAGGGCTCCCAGCCCGGATCGCCGGTGGTGGCGAACGCGACCCACGCCCGGTGCATCGCGTCGGCCAACTCCTGCGGCGGCTCGTGGCCCACGAGCCCGGAGGCGCTGTGCAAAGTGTCGAACACGAACCCCAGCTCCAGGGCATGGCAGGAGCCGAGGCTGCCGTCGAGGACCGGCGAGGCCCAGTCGAACTCGTAGACGTACGCGCCCGCGTGCGCCTCGGCCATGCGGATCGTGGGAATGCGGAAGAACCAGTCCGTCATCATGTCGGCGAGAAGGACGCCCGGCGACGCGTCCGGCCGCACCACGCGGTACTCGTCGAGCGCGTCGCCCGGCAACCCGTACCCGCCCGCGACCGCCTGCAGCACCGCGTCGGTGGCGCGGTCCATTGCGCCGGAGGGCGCGAGGAACAGGCGGTGCTCGTCCCGGGTGGACCCCACGAGCAGGTCGACGCCCGAGGCGGAACCGGAGGTGATGCGGCGGATCGGTACGTCGGGCAGCACGTCGCCATCGACCACCGGTTCGTAGACCATGGCGTTGGCGATGACCTCGCCCCAGCGAGCGGGGTCGGGCGCCGTCTGGACCTGGACGGCGAGCGCCTGCTGCGCCTCCACCAACCGCTGCGGCGGCACCTGTGGGAGCTCCTCGAGGGAAACGCCGACCTCGTCTGCCACGTAGCCCGCGATCCGCGCGGCCGTCGCCACCGACAGGACGTGGTGGCCGCCGCCGCTCTGCAGGACGGCCCGTCGGAACAGGCCATCGGCCGCGGGCATCGCCAGCAGGGACCCGATGCTCATCGCACCCGCCGACTCGCCGAACACGGTGACGTTGCCGGGGTCGCCTCCGAACGCGGCAATGTTCTCCTGCACCCAGCGCAGCGCCGCGACCTGGTCGAGCAGGCCGAGGTTCGCCGTCCCACCGGGGAGCAGCAGGAAGCCCTCGGCGCCGAGCCGGTAGTTCACGCCGACCAGCACCACGCCGTCGCGGGCAAAGGCCGTGCCGTCGTAGGTCGGCACCGAGTTCGACCCGTTGACGAAGGCGCCACCGTGGATCCACACCATCACCGGTGCGCCCTCGGCGGCGTCCGGCGCCCAGACATTGACGTTCAGGTACTCCTCGCCAGGCACGACCATGGCCGTGAAGATCTGGTCCATCGGCGGCGGGTAGCCGGGCGCGGGCGCCGTGGGGCCGTGCTCCCACGCGTCGCGGACGCCGTCCCAGGCGAGCGCGGGGGCGGGTGGAGCGAACCGGTTCGCCCCGAACGGAGCCGCCGCGTACGGGATGCCCAGGAAGCGGGCTACGCCGTCGGCCGTCCAGCCGCGAACCTTGCCGGCTGTCGTCTTCACCTCAGGATGCATCTCCGCAGTCTCGCCGAGGGCGACCGTCTCCGAACAGTCGGCACACCTCGCACGCCCGGTCGTCGCGATCACACCGAGATCCGCGACCTCCCTCAGCCCCACGTTCGGGCGTCCACCGCTGTCGCGAGGTCGCCGAACACGAAGGGATCGGGCTCACCCTCGGCGAGGGAGTCGCTGGGGAACCCGAGCCGGAACTCCACCGCGGCCTCCAGCCGCCGTATCCGGCGGGCAGGACGAGGTCGAGCTAACCCAGGTTCTCGCCGGCGCATCGGAGATCCCGACGTAGAGGACCTTTCCCGCGCGCACGGCGTCGTCCAGCGCGCGCATGGTCTCCCCGGCCGGAGGTACTCGATCTCCGCTGTGGTGAAAGCGCTCATGCCCCCAGCCTGGGCGGGCCGGCCGCCCCGTTTCGCGGCGGCTGCGGTCCCGCCGGCCTGGACACTGGCCAGGAGCTGACCGGCTCCCCGGCGTGGCCGACCCTACGGTTGTTGATCAAAGCGCAGGTGTGGTTCGCGGAGATCCACAGGCGACATCTATGCCTTGATCGGCGTGCTGGACGACCGGTATCGGGCCGGTGTTCCGCTGTGCCAGGGCAGCACCTGTCCGAAGCGGACGAGCTCGCCGTAGGTGGCGGGGTCGATCTGGTCGGCCAATACCAGGTCGAGCACGGCCCGCGCGGCCTGCGCCGGGGTCTGCGCCCGGCTGAAGTCGTCGAACCACGGGCGGGAGGCCAGCGTGTCCACTAGGCCGGGACAGACCGCGGCGACCAGGGTGCCCTCGGGCACATCGGTCGCGCGGCGTTGTGCCGCGACCGCCCGCACCGCCGCGACCTGAGCGACCTTGGAGGGCACGTTGAGC
This sequence comes from Pseudonocardia sp., assembly GCA_035695525.1. GTDB lineage: Bacteria > Actinomycetota > Actinomycetes > Mycobacteriales > Pseudonocardiaceae > Pseudonocardia. The sequence continues at coordinate 12,801 of DASRSC010000075.1, forward strand.
CAGCGCGGCCAGCCCTTTTCCTCGGCCGTCCCGTCGTGAACGGCAGTCCGCCAGGACTCGACCGCCTCCTCGACCTCCTCGAGCGTGACGCCGTCGAACAGCGGCTGGAGCCCAGGGTCCAGGTGGCCGAGCGTGCCCAGCGAGCTGGCCACGACGATCAACCGTCCGCGGGGGCGTAGCACCGGGCCGAACGACCGCAGGATCGCGTGCGTGCCACCGTTGGCGACGTCGATGAACTCGGCGGCCTGCTCGGACTGCGGCCGGTCTGGGGTGAGCCGCGCGGCCGCGTTGGACACCACGATGTCCACTCCGCCGTGGCGCTCGTCGAGCTCGGCGGCCAGCCGGGCCACCGCCTCGGCGTCGGTGACGTCGAGCACGCGGCCTTCCACCCGGCTCGTCGTGCCGGGTGCCGTCGCAGCGAGTGAGGTGGCGTCCGCGACCCGCTGGGCGTTGCGTCCGGTGAGCAGTACCAGGTCGTCCGGACCCATCCGGGCGGCCAGCCCCTCGACGAGCGCGAAGCCGATTCCTTGGTTCGCCCCGGTGACCAGGGCGATGCGTGAAGCTGTCACGACGCCCAGGCTAGGAACCCGGGGCCCATGCGACCAACGAAAGTTACGCAGCCCTGGTATGCGTAGCAGTCATGGACTTCACCGACGTCTCGCTGGTCGCGCTGCGGGTCTTCCGTGAGGTCGCCGAGCGCCGCACACTCACCGCGGCCGCGGCCGCGCTCGGCTACACGCAGTCCGCCGTGTCCCGGCAGATCGCATCGCTCGAACGGGCGGCGCGGACACCGTTGCTGGAGCGACGCCATGACGGGGTCCGGCTGACAGCCGGCGGACACATCGTGCTGCGCCGGGCCGCGGCAGCGCTCGACCAGATCGACGCCACCGCGCGCGAGCTCGCCGGCCTGCCTGCCGAGGCGGGGACGGTCCGTCTCGGCTGGTACCCCAGTGCCGGCGCACTCCTGGTGCCCCGCGCCATCGCCATCCTGCGCCGAACCCATCCCGCCATCACCGTCATCTCCCGCGAGGGGAGCACACCCGCACTGGTCCGTGCACTACGAGCCGGCAGCCTTGATCTCGCGGTAGTGGCCTCGGCGCCGCCGTTCCGTCCGCCCGATGCGGAGTCCCCTCACCTCGAGCTCGAGACGCTCGCCGAACGCAGCCTGTACCTCGCGGTGCCCGCCACCCACCCGTTGGCCGGCGCTGACTCCGTGGACGTCACCGACCTGCGCGGCCAGCGCTGGATCGCCAGCCCCTCCACCCGCGATCAGGAGCGGCTGGGAGTCTGGCCCGGGCTGGACGAACGACCCGACATCGCGCACACCGCCCGCGACTGGCTGGCCAAGCTGCATCTCGTCGCCGCCGGGTGTGGGCTGACCACACTGCCCGCCTCACTCCTACCTGCGGTACCACCCGGAGTGCGGGTCGTTGCGGTGCGCGGCGGCCCGCAGGAACAGCGACGCGTCATCCTGGCGCGGCTCCCAACCCCGTTACCGGAGCCGGCCGCCCGCCTTGCCGAGGCCGTGCGCGCCGCGGTGATCGACGTATCCACACCTCCTCCAAGGCCCGGCTGAGCGGGCGGAACCCGACCGGCAGAGGGTGGCCCTACCTCGGACGAACGCCTCTCCTTCGAGCAGGGGAACGAAAGGACGCGGCTGCTGCGCGCGCCTCGGGCGAGATGCCGGTCCACCCCCCTGCGCGTGGCCGTGACCTCGATC
>DASRSC010000076.1:0-5507 GCA_035695525.1 Pseudonocardia sp.
CCGACCACGGCCGCAGCATCACGTCGCCCGCCGGGAACCGCAGCACCTCCCAGCCGCACCGGCTGAGGTAGGCCTGTCGTTCGAGGTCGCGCACGGCCCGTTCGGGGGTGAGGGGGTCGCGGCTGTCGTACTCCACGGCGAGCCGCGCCCAGCGGCTCCGCCGCGGACCAGCCGCCCAGCACCCCGCGACCGTCCATCACAAGAAACGCGGCACGTGAACGGCCCGCGAGGTTCACCTCGACGTCGGCGCACCCGAAGATCCGGGTGAACAGGCGGTGAAAGTGAGGACCCCGCAGAGCCTTGCGTGACGAGGCCGGCGGCGACGGCGGCGGACCCCCGGAACGGTGAGCGCAGTTCGGTCGACGCGGCCACACCGACGGCAGCCGGTCCAGCGCGGTTCCACCCGAAGCCAAGATCGTTGTGAGATCCGGGTATACGCCCTCAGCGGGGCGCATCGGGTGGATCTCGCGGCGATCAGCGGTGCGCCGCGAGCCATTCCCTCAGGTCCGACAGCGGGCCTTCGCGTTCCGGCTCGTTGTAGATCTCGTGCCAGAGGCCCTCGTACCGGTGCACCGTCCGGTCGGACGAGCCCCAGGTCGACTCCAGCCGCCGGAAGCCGGAGACGTCGACGAGCTCGTCCAGCGTCCCGTACTGCATCAGCACGGGGATACGCAGCGCACGGGCACGCTCGGGCAGCACGTCGAACTGCCCGAACAACGCGGTCGACAGTCCGAGCGTCGGATGGCCGTGGTGCACCAGCGGGTCGGCCCTGTAGTTGGCGACGACAGCGGGGTCCTTGCTGATCTTCGTGGGGTCGATTCCGGCCGGGCGCAGCGTGGGTGCCACCTTCGCGAGCGCCCTCAGTACCGGGACGGCGGCCTGCGGCACCGCGTTGCTGGCGAGCGCGGGTGCGGAGAGCACGAGGCCGCGCAGCTCGTCCTGGTGCTCCAGCGCGTAGGCCAGTGCGATCTGGCCGCCCATGCTGTGCCCCAGCAGGAAGACCGGCAGCCCGTCGTGGCGGGCGGCCACCTGCCGGCGGAAGGCGTCGAAGTCGGCCAGCCAGTCGTCGTAGCGGACGAGGTGGGCCCGCCGGCCCTCGGACCGCCCGTGACCGCGGTGGTCGACGCCGTAGACCGCCCACCCGTCCGGGACCAGGGCATCCACCACGTTGCCGTAGCGACCGGAGTGCTCGCCGAGGCCGTGGGAGAGAAGCAGCACGCCGGTGGCCTCCCCGACCGGGAGCCTGCCCTGCCAGTAGAGCTCGACGCCGCGCGCGCCGCCGAGCCTGCCCTCGACCTGCACCTGCTGCTCCGGCATCCCCAGCCCGTCCGTCACAGCTGCCCGATCACCACGTCGTCGTCGGTCCGGTCGTACCCGGCCTGGACGCTGGCAGGCTCGAGGTCGACGTCGTGGCGCAGATCGGCCTCGTCAGGCACGTCGAGCAGGATCGCGATCGGCTCACAACCGGCGGCGACGACCGACAGCCCGTACTCACCCCCGCCGATGTCCTCGATCCGGTACCCGCCATCGTGATCGGTGTCGCCCGAGTCGACGATCTCGCCGTCCTGCACGAGAGTCACGCGGGCACCTTTGATCGGGCCGTCCTCGCCGTGCACAGACCCGGCGAGTGACCCCGATCGGGTCAGCAGCACCTCGGCCTCGATCGGCGCCTCGGCCACCGTCAGCGCGACCGCTCCCGGCTGGTAACCGGGCGCGGTGCAGACCAGGACGAAGCTCCCGGATGCAGGAGCGAGCACCTCACCTCGCCCGTCGGACCCGGCCGTGCCGCCCGCGACGGCCCGCCCCCTGTCGTCGAGCAGCGCGACGGCGACGTGCCCCGCGGGAGCACCTCCGCGGCGCACGGCCTGGTACCGCACGGGCTGCGGTGCTCCACCGCCCCGAGGCTCCAGCGCAGGGCCGTCCGGGCTGACCAGCGACACCACCGGCGCGCTGTCCGGGCGCAGGCTCGGGTCGACGAACCCGAACGTGCGCAGCAGGGCCAGGTCGGCCGCGTCCTGCTCGGCGGCTCGGTCGACCGATGACGGGCGACCCCGGGAGGGAGCAGCGGCAGCCGAACTCCCCTCGGGCTCGGGAGTGATGGCCCTGGCCACCGCCGGGTCCCGCTCCCGGTCGGCCGGCCGCGTCGGCATTGACACCGCCGGCACGGGATTAAATGGCGCAGCGGCAACCGAGCTCCCCGCGGGCGCGGGAGTGGTGGCCCTGCGCACCGCCGGGTCCCGCTCCCGGTCGGCCGGCGGCGTCGGCATCGACACCGCCGGCACGGAAGCAAGCGGCGCAGTGGCAACCGATCCAGCAGCGGGCGACTCGGCCACGCCCACCTGATCGGCGTTCGGCGCGGCCGCGGCAGGCTCGCCACCAGCGACCCGCTGCTCGGCAGTGGCAGTGGCATCGGCAGTGTCAACGGCCGGCGCCGCAGCGGGCCGGGCGGTGGCGACTTCGGCGGCGGAACCGAGACGTCCGGCGCCTGCTGCACTGCCGCCCCGCACCGTCGGATCGGATTCCGCCGCACCCGCGCTCGCGCCGGTGCTCAGGCCGGACGCCCCGAAGCCCACCAGGTCCGGGGCCGAGGGCGGCGGCACCGCCCGGGCGTCCTCCTCGGCGTCGACGTCGGCCCAGTCCGCCCATCCGGCAAAATCGTTCTGCTCCTCGCCGGGCGACCCCGACGACGGCCCCTGCGACGGCACGAGCCGCAGCGGGACGATCTCCACGGAGGCCGGCGCCTGCCATGACCCGGGGCCGTCGCCCACCGCAACCATCCGGGCGGCCCGGCCCCACGGCGTGTCGTCGACGGTCAGCTCCAGCTCCAGGGACGGCTCCGGCGGGCGCTGCGCCGGCAATGGAACGCCCCCCGGTGGGGTCGGCGCCTCGGGCTCTTCAACCGTGGTGGTGCTCGTCGGGGATCCGGAGCCCACCTTCGGGTGGGCCGTGCCTGTTGCGCGGGGCTCCGGTACGGCCACCCGAGCCTCCGCAGGCCTGGCGCTGTCCGGTAGCACCGCCACCTGCACCGCACCCGCGTCGGTGGAGCCGGGGTGCACCGACGCCGCGACGGGCGCCGGCATGCTCTCGGCCCGGAGCCGGACGAGATCGGCGACCGTCTTCGGGCGGCTTGGTGCGGCGGAGATCCTGCGACGGCGGAGCATGACCAGTCCCCCGACCACGGCGGCGGCGAGAACCAATGCGATCAGACCCAGCGTGCTCATCCCGGCAGTCTCCGCTCCGTCACCACCCACGCCTCCCGCGCGGCGTGGTGATCATGCGGCCGGGACCACCATGGACGCACCTGCGCTGCCGGAGTACCGGGCGAATAGCCCGCAGGGAACCTAGCACTCCTGGGATCCCCTGATCGGGTGATGGTGGGGCGCGTGTTACGCCAGATCAGTCCAACTGCCGCCGGTGGTCCGCGCGGCGGCATCCTGACATCTGGCCCTGACGGGGGTAGATGCGGCGCAGTGGGGGAACGGAGCGGTGTGGACACTGAGCTGAGGGAGCTGGCGGCTGCGCACGGCGTGGCGACCGAGTACCGCGACGGGCAACGGCGCCCGGTGCAGGTCGACCCGGAGATCGTGGTCGAGGTGCTGGGACTGCTCGACGTGGACGCCCGCAGCCTCGAGGCGCGGCGAGCCGCGCTGGCGGCGGCGCGGGAGGCCGCAGCGGCCGGACGGCTCCCCGGCACTATCGCGGCGCGCACCGACCGCGCGCGTGCCTTGCCGCGCCCGGGCGTGTTGGTCGACGAGCTGGGGGCACGGCGGGAGGTCACCGAGATCCCTGCTGGGTTGGAACCGGGCTGGTACCGGCTCGAGACGGGCGACCAGGAGGTGACGGTTGTCGTCGCTCCGCCCACGCTGGCCGAACCACCGCGGGCCTGGGGCTGGATGCTTCAGCTCTACGCGCTGCACTCGGCCCGCTCCTGGGGCATCGGCGACCTCGGCGACCTGCGGGAGTTCACGGCCTGGACGGGCACCGAGCACGGCGCAGGCGCGGTGCTGCTCAACCCGCTGCACGCGATCACGCCCGTGCCGCCCGTACAGCCGTCGCCGTACACGCCCTCGAGCAGGCGCTTCGGCACGCCGCTGGCGCTGCGGATCCCGGACCTCGACTCCTACTCCCGCGCCGACGGGCCGACCCGCGCCGAGGTCGACGCGCTCCGCCCGGAGACGGCGGCCGGGCGGATCGACCACGACCGGGTGTGGGCGGCCAAGCGCGCCGCGCTCGAGCTGCTCTGGCGCTCCGAGGGCCGCCCCGATCCCCGCGACGCGGGCGCAGACCTGTGGGAGTTCGCCACCTTCTGCGCACTCGCCGAACGCTTCGGCGGCCGCTGGAGCCGATGGCCGGAGGAGTTACGGCACCCGGATGCACCTGGCGTCGCCGCGATGCGGAAGGAGCTCGCCCCCCGGGTCGCGTTCCACGCGTGGGTGCAGCAGCAGGTACAGGCCCAGCTCGCGGGTGCGCGGGACGCAGCGCGGGACGCCGGGGTGCGGGTCGTGCACGACCTGGCCGTCGGGTGCGACCCGGAGGGCGCCGACGGGTGGGCGCTGCAGGAGGTGCTCGCGCTCGGGGTGCGGGTGGGCGCGCCCCCGGACGCCTTCAGCCAGCAGGGGCAGGACTGGGGGCTGCCGCCGTGGCGCCCGGACCGGCTCGCCGCCACCGGCTACGCCGCCTACCGCGACCTGCTGCGCGCGCTGCTGCGGCAGGCCGACGGGCTGCGGATCGACCACGTCGCGGGGCTGTGGCGGCTGTGGTGGGTGCCGCCCGGCGCGTCGGCCGACCGCGGCACCTACGTGCACTACGACGCCGAGGTGATGCTGGCGGTGCTCACCCTCGAAGCGCACCGGGCGGGTGCCATGGTGATCGGCGAGGACCTCGGCACCGTCGAGCCGGAGGTCACCGAGGGACTGGCGGAGCGCGGGATGCTCGGGTCGTCCGTGCTCTGGTTCACCCGCGATCTCGACGCGCCCGGCGAGCCGCTGCTGCCCCCGGACCGCTGGCCCGAGGACTCGGTGGCCACAGTCTCGACGCACGACCTGCCGACGGCGGCGGGCTTCCTGCGTGGCGAGCACGTGCGGGCGCGCGCCGAGCTGGGGTTGCTCGACGACGTGGCCGCCGAGGAGGCCAAGGCGAGGATCGACCGGCTGGAGCTGGTGGAGCTGCTGCGGGAGCAGGGGCTCGTCGAGGGCGAGAACCCGGGCGAGGACCAGCTGATCGTCGCGATCCACGCGCTGCTCGCCCGCAGCCGGTCGCGGCTGGTGCTCGTCTCGCCCTACGACGTCGTCGGCGAGGTGCGCCAGCCCAATCTGCCGGGAACGGTCGACCAGTACCCGAACTGGCGACTGCCCCTGCCGGTTTCTCTCGAGGAGCTCCGCGAGGATCCCCGCGTCCGGGTGGTCGTGGACCAGCTGCGCCTGCGCCGCCCGTAGGGGCGATGTGCACGTGGACCTCGTCGATTACATCGAGCGGGTCGCCGCATGACCAGGGCGTGACGGCGGACG
>DASRSC010000077.1:0-10442 GCA_035695525.1 Pseudonocardia sp.
GCCGACCGCCATGTCCGACACCAGCCCGTTCGTCACCCCCGGTGCTCACCCCAGCGAGCCGTTGGGCGGCGGGGCCGGTGACGAACGCGAGCGCCCGTTTCCCCGGATCGGGCGGACTCCCGCCGCCACCCCTGCCACCTCCGGCCTCGACGACGGCGGGCCGGCCGACACCGACGACGTGTACCAGGCCAGCCGCGCGGACCCCCGGCCGGCCGCCGATCAGAACCTCGCCGAGCGCGCACACGTCCAACTTAACGAACTGGCCGAGCAGCTCCGTGGCGCTCGACGAGATCGGCGGCCGCCGTCGTCGCCGGGTCCCACGCGCAGACGCGTGTCGCGGTCGGCCTGGCCGGGGTGTCCTGTCGGATCTCATAGCCTGGCGGCACAGCTCGGCGCTGTGCGGGTTTCGGGCAGCCCTGCGGACCGAGTGTCGCCTCGGGTGAGAGGGGTTTCGGGCGCCCTGGGCCGGTATGGCCTGGTCAGGTCGTTGCGGGGAGGGTGCAGCGGCTGCAAGGACCTCTTCGAGCAGGTGGTACCTGCATCGCTTCACGCGTCAGGTTTGCCACTGCCTCACACCCCTTGGCCGGGTCGGAGGCGTCAGGCCAAGGCCATTCCATCCGACACGGCTCAGCAACGATCTTGCGCTGCACGGTTGCGCCACTCTCGCCCAGGCCGCGGAGATCGTCGAGCACGAACCAGGCGACCTCGCATCCGCGAGATGCGGTCATTCTTCGCTGAGCGCAGGGGTGTCGTCCTTGAGGCCGACGTCGGTGCTGCCCAGCCGGCGCGCCGCTGCCATCAGGTGAACGAGCTTCGCGGCCGCTGCGCGGTAGCCGAGCCCGCCGGGCGGGTGCACGTTGGAGATGCAGTTGCGTTCGGAGTTCCGGCGGCCCACGCGCGGACCGGCGGTGAGGTAGATGCCGAGGCTGTCCGGGGCGCTGAGGCCCGGCCGCTCGCCGAGTAGGACGACGATCAGGGCGGCGCCGAGCCGCTCCCCGATCTCGTCGCCGAGCGCTACCCGGCCCTGCGTCGCCAGGATTACCGGCGCGATCCGCCAGCCGTCGAGCTGGTCTAGCGTCGCCTGCAGCGTCGCCGCGGCGTGGTCGTGCACTGCGCGGGCTGACAGCCCGTCGGCGATCACGAAGGCGACGTCGTGCTCACCGCGGACGAGCAGGGTGGTGCAGTCGGGGTCGAGGCGGCGACCCAGATCCGGTCGCTGCAGGTAGGTCGTGCGGTCAGGGGCTGCGCTGCGGACCGCGATCGTCGGGAGCCCGCCGAGCTGTGCCTCGATCGCGGCGACGTCGACGGGTGTGTGCACCGCGTCCCGGGCCTGCGCGTGCGCCACCTCGAACTCGAGCAGGCGTGCGGTGGGCACGCTGTCGCCGGCCCGGCCCAGCCCGATGCGGGCCGCCGTGTGCCGGCGCAGCACCGTCCATGGATCCGTCGTAGCCGCCGGGCCGGAGGCGCGCTCCGCGGCGTTGCCCGTCACGATGTTTCCAGCGCGCCGACGAGCCGGGCCAGCTCCGGGCCGTGCGGCGCCAGCTCGCGGACCCGCAGTGGCCCAGAGTGCCGGCATCGGCAACCACAAGGGCGCCGAGCGCGCCATTCGCGCCACGGTGCTCGGTGGGCGACTCGCCGGTGGCCAGACCGCGAACCTCGCCGCGCAGCTGCCGGCCGAGCTCGCCGCGCTCCTGCCTGCCGAGGGCACCGGCGAGCGGTTTGGGGTCGACGAGTTCTACCGGCGCGTCGCCGAGGCGGAGGGCGGCGAGTGCACCGAACGGCAGGCCGGCCAGCACGCCAGGGCCACGCTCGCCACGCTCGAGGTGGCCCTGACCGGCCACGAGTACGACCACCTCGCCGCGCAGCTGCCGCCGGATTACGCCGACCTCCTGGGCACCGAGCACGTTCAGCACCACTGAGCGCGCCCCGGCCGGCACCGCGCCTACGACGCCCGGTTTTCCGGTGCGGCTCGTCGATGAGGGGGTCGGGCTGCACGCCGTGCGCATGGGGGCCCGTACAGGGTGCTGCGCACGATGACCGGATCCTGTTTCGCGAGCCCCGGCAACCGCGACGGAGGGGTCGACAAACGCGGACGTGCATGCCCGTCCTTACCCGCGGTCACACCGCCGAACCGGCCGGACCGAGCGTGCAACGACTACCGGCGGAGGGCGCCGGGCAACTCGTCCAGTGCTGCCACGGTGTGCGTGGGGGGACTGGAGTAGGCCGGGTACGGGGTGCCGCTGCGGTTCACCCACGCGGTGGCAAGCCCTGCGCGTGCCGCTCCGTCGATGTCCCAGGGATGTGCGGCCACGAGAAGCATCTCGCCGGGGTCGACGCCGCAGGTCGAAGCGGCGTACGCGTAGGGTGCGGGAGCGGGCTTCCACGCCCCGATCTGCTCCACCGAGAGCAGGGCTTCGAACTCCTCGCGCAGCCCTGCCCTGCTGAGCAGTTGGTCGGCAACACTTGCGGCGCCGTTGGACAAGGTAACCAGGCGAAGCCCGGCGGCCCGCAGCGCGCGCACTCCTTCCGGCACGTCGGAATGCACCGGGAGCTCCCGCATCCCACTGAGGATGTGGTCGACGGCCCCGTCCGCGTCGCGGTTCATTTCGACGCCGGCGAGCACGGTGCGCAGCGCTCCGTCGGCCAGCGTCGAGAACCGCTCCTGCGCTCCGGCCGCGGTCAGCGCGAACCCGTCGCGCAGCAGGCTCGCGAACCACAGCTTCGCCAGGTACTCCGGTGCGCCGACAGCGGCAAAGCGCGCCGCCATCGGCGCCATGTCCGACAGCGTCTCGTTGACGTCGAAGACGACGACCAGGGCGGGACGGTGATCCGAAGCTGCCATGCCTGCCTCTACCCGTGGGCACCTCGCGCTAACCTGCCCGGTCGACTCCGCCCAAGGCCTTCGACAGCGCCGGAAATCAACCCGATTCACCCGAGCGGCCCTCAGCGCGGATCGCAGCCGCTCAGGGCCTGCGGACGACGTCTGAGCCAAGGCTGGTGGGGCCGATCACCGAGCGGTTCACGAGGTTCCCACGCGCAGGGCGGTCCGCTACCGGACCCCGCCGACCTTCCTTGTCTCGTGGCGGCCGTCCCGACGCCTGCGTGCTGGCCAACACCCCACGTGCTTGCCTTCATCCATCCTCGATCCCCCCGCCACGTGTCCCGCCGACCTCGACCCGCCGCTCCTCCAACTCGCCGATCCGAGGACCGAAGGCCGGATCGGGATCCGCCTCGTCGGCCTGGATGAGTTTGATCGTGTTGCCCTCCGGATCGGAGATCGTTGCAAAGCGCGCGATGACGCCTTCGCTGGTGCTCGTTCCCGCCCGGAACCACTGGCCGCCGACACTGGCGCGGGTGACCAGCCGCTTCCCCGCCGCGGTCGGCGCCAATCGGACCAGTACCCCTTGCCCGTTCAGGGCCGCAGGATCAGATCGCCCTTCCTGCGTCCCCTTCCTCGGAGATGGGCCGATCAACACGTGGGATCGACTACCCGCGACCGCCTGGGCGAACCGTCGCGCTGTCGGGCGCGGGCATCAGCCGCGGCGAAATCGGGAACGCCGACCCGAGCGGAGCCGGGAGGGCCGATGAAGAGCAGGCTGCTGCACGAGGTGGACGGGCTGCGCACGTTCGCCGTCGTGATGGACAAGGATGACGACGCCGCCGAGGAGCTGGTGCGGTTCGCCGCGAGAACGAGGTGACCGGCGCCGGGATCACGGCGGTGGGCGCCTGTCGGGAGGCGACCCTCGCCTATTTCGACCCGGACGAGATGACCTACCAGGACATCCGGGTCGACCAGCAGGCGGAGGTGCTGTCGATGCTGGGCGACGTTGCGGAGCAGTCCGGCACCGGCCAGGAGTCCGGGCAGGTGGAGCCCGCCGTGCACGCTCACGTGGTGCTGGGGCGGCGCGACGGCACCACTGTCGGCGGGCACCTCAAGCGGGCGATCGTGTGGCCCACGCTGGAGGTCGTCGTCACCGAATCGCCGGCGCACCTGCGCAAGCGCGTCGACGAGGAGACGGGGCTGGCGCTGATCAGCCTCGACGAGCCCGGCTGACCCCCGGGCCGGGGCCGACCTTGCGATCTGGCAACAGTCGCCGGGCACGCGCCGACACAGCGTTTGGAAGCAGGAGTGCGCCGGGAACCGCCCGCCCACCGAGGTGACGACGAGAACGTCGAGGAGGCGGGCGTGGCGACATCCGGTGGCAGCGGACGAGCTGACGTCGATCTGTAGTCGACGAAGCACCTTGCGAGCCCGGAGGTACGGGCGGTGCCCGAGCCCCCGCGCTCGACATGACCCCCCTGGTCGTCTACGTCGCCTCGAGCGCGCGCAGATGCTCAAGGTGGCCGCGTTCTCGTGCTGCTCGTCGTCGGCGGGGTGTTCGCGATCTCGGCCGCGGCGTGGCACGACCTGCCCCAGGTCGTCACGAACGCCGGTGTGCCGGTCGGCGAGCTCGGCTTCGCGCTGCTGCTCGGAGCGCTGGCGTTCGCCGGCGGGGGCGGCGGGCAGAACCTGGTGCAGAGCAACTGGATCCGGGACAAGGGCTTCGGGATGGGGCGCTGAGCAGGCTCGCCGCGGACGTGCTCAAGACGTCCTACCTCAAGCGGGCGAACGAGAGCACGATCTACTTCGCGCTGGTCTGGGGCCTCGTGCTGCTGGCCGGTCTGTCCCAGCCGATCGTCCTGCTGGTGGTCTCGGCGTGCGTCGGCGGCGCGATGATGTTCCTCTACTCGGCGCTGCTCGTCGTGCTCAACCGGAAGGTGCTGCCCGCCGAGGTCGGCATAACGAGGGGGCGCCGCGCCGCGCTGGTCTGGGCGTTCCTGTTGTTCGGCGTGCTGTCGGTGCTCACGATCATCGATGAGGTCGGGGAGCTGGTCGGCGCTGACGAAATCGTCTGCTGGCCCGGAGCGGCTCTGGCCGTCCTGCATTCGGCGAGCACCAGGCCAGTGCCGCAGCCGTCAGTGCCGCGCGCGGCCGGAGCCGGTGTCGCGTTTCCCTCCGCCGCACTGCTGTGTCTCCGATCGCTTCTCCTGCCGGGGGTGGCGGTCCAGCTCGGATCGCGCCGATGCCGCGGATCTTTGCTGCAGACGGCTCTCCCGCCGGGAACTCGCCGTACCTGACGTCAGGGGGTGATCGGGTCGACTGCGTCTACCTCGTCCCCGACACCACCAGCGGCGCCGAGGAGGTGGCCACGACCGACACCATCCCGGCGCTCAGCGCCTGACAAGCAAGAAGATCACGCATCAACCGTCACACACCACGCCCGAGGACTTGACCGGGATCGAACGACCGGGTGTTGTTCGATGCGTCTGCCGCGGGGCAGGCGGCGTGACAGGTTGCTGAGCTGCGGAAGCTCTGGCTCCGCCGCACATCACGAGTCAGCTCGGGTATCGGGCGATGACAGGGTCATGGTCCGGTCAGGGGTCGGGCCACGGTCAGGGCACGATGCCGCCCGCCCCCGAACCGGCCGCCGAACGGGTCGCGCCCTTGCCCGGGCGGGTCTCCCCGAGGTGCGGTCAGCGCCCACAGCGCGAGCCCGGCGATGGCGGCGAGGACGAACAGCAGCAGCGATCCGGTGAGGGCGACCAGCCCCAGCACGATCGACGGCAGGACCCACGGAGGCTCCGTCGTCCATGCGGTCTCTGCCGGCTCGTTCCGGTCGGGCGGCGACGTCGCGGGGCTCTGCGGGCGGTCCCCGGGCACCTCGCGCTGACCGCGACGCTCGGTCCCGTTGTCATCGATACGCCTGTGCCGACCGGGGTCGTCGGGGTGCAGGGTCATCTTCATCACCTCCTCCGGTCCCGGCATACCCGGCGAGGCGTTCGTATTGGGACTGGCGCCGTTTTCGTAAGAACGTCGTCAGGTCGCTCCGGCTCACGCCGCCAATCTCCAGGTCGCGCCAGGGCCGGAGTCGTGGGCGAACGACGATGTCATCGGTTCGCGGCGGTTCGCTCAGCCGCGTATTTCCGCCGCACGAGCGCCGCCAGCGGCGGCGAGTCGTACGCGGGTCCGTCGCCGTCCACCCAGCGCTGCAGGTCAGGCGCCTGCGGTCGGGAACCGCCGAGCAGCAACACAGCCATGAACAGGACGGTGCCCAGCGCCGCCGCGACGGCGATGAGGACCGCTGCGGGCCGATGCTGTCGGCGGAGTCAGCGCCGGGGCTCGCGACCCGCAACAGCAGCGGGGCAAGCAGGAAGGCCGCCTCCGCCCGAAGCAGCTGGACCAGGGCGAACGCAGGGCCCAGCGATCGTGAGCAGGCCACCGAGGACGAGCACGGGGAACCAGCGGGTGGGCAGCATGCGCGTGATGAGCCAGAGCGCCGCGGCCATCCCCAGCACCTGGGTGGCCAGCACCCCGCCGATGACGGGCGGACTCACCCCGTCGATCTGCCGGAGATGGACCACGGCGAGCTCGACGAGGGCCGTGAAGCCGGCGCCCGCCAGCATCGCCGCGCCGGTCCCCGTGACCGGAAGGGTGTGGGCGATCAGCTGCGCGGGCATCAGCGGTCGGTCCTTGCGGTACTCCCGCACGACGAGGGTGACGAGTGCGACGAGCCCGACTCCCGTCAGGACGACGTGCCCGGCAGAGGGGGTCGGTGTCGTGGCCAGGAGGCTGATCCCGAGGAACGGCAGGATCGTCGCCGCGGCCGGTGGCGGAATGCCCGAGGAGTCGAATCCCATCCGCGGAGAGGGGGCATCGTCCCGCTCGAACCCCAGCGCTCCGACGACGAACCCGGCGAGCCCCAGCACGGCCAGCGCGGCGAAGAGCAGCCGCCACTGGCCGGGGCTCGCCATCAGCCCCCCGATCGTCGTGCCGACCGCCGAGCCGCCGAAGAGACCGAGGTTGACCAGCGCGACGGTCAGCGGGATGCGCGCGGCGCCGTGACCGGTGACCAGCGGGGGGAGTGCGACGACGAGCAGATCCCGGTGGCGGCGCCCCGGAGCGTCCTCCCGGCCGTGAACCAGGTGATATTCGGCGCCAGCGCCGCGACGGCCGATGCGAGTGCGAACGCGGCCGGTACAGGCGAGGTCAGCCGGCGCGACGGGACGCGCTGGATCAGGTCTGCCGCCACCACCACGCAGAGCGCGTAGCCCGCGTTGGCGAGCCCGTTCGCGATCTGCAGTCCGGCGCTACTCGCACCCAGCTCGGGCCCCAGGACCGGTGTGAGCGGGAGGGACGCCGTCGACAGGACGACGAAGGCCTCAGCCCGAGCAACGCCATGGCCACCGCGGTGGACCAGCGGCCGGCGAGCGGGATCGTCCGCAGCGCTCGGGTCACCACCGGCCCACTCCGGACCCGCACCGGATGGCCGGGTGGACCGGGTCGTCGCAGCCGTGCCTGATCAGACGCGGGGGTCGATGGGGCCTGGCGGCGGAGGCGGCACGGGTGGCGCCGGTTCCGGTCCCGGCCTAGGAGGTGGCTCCGGTGGTGGGATCGGCGGTGTGGGTTCGGGTCCGGGGCCGGTCGGCGGTTCCGGTGTCGGGACCGGCGGTGCGGGCTCCGGTCCCGGTGGCGGCGTCGGCGGCACTGGCGGCGGCTGCGGGTGCGGGTGCGGCATGGGCGGCTCGCGTGGCACCGGTGGTGGCTCGGTGACGGTGGGGACAGGGGCGCTGGCATCCATGGTGCGGGCCTACCCGCGTCCGTCGCCAAGGACTAATGCCGTCACGGTGCCGGGCGGGAAACCGCCGCCGAACCCGACGGTCCCGCAACGCCGAGGCGTACCCCGTCGATCGTCAGCACGACGGAGGTCCCCTCGAGCACCTGCAGGGCGAGCGGCATGTCGTCCTCCACCAGTACGAAGTCGATGTCGTGCACACGTTCCGGCCCGCCCCGCGCCCAGGAGGCGTAGCCGCCCGTGGGCGCGAACGGGATCTCCGCCGCCGTGGAGGTCGTGGCCACCCGCTTGAGCACTGCGCGCAGCGCGCGGTCAGACCCCCCTTTCACACGACTCAGTCAACCGGCAGATCGCCCTCCAACCCCCGTCCGCCGATCAACGAGGATCACCGGCTACCACCGCACACGTGGCGGCGACGCGCGCGCGGATCCCCTGCCCTCCTGGACGGCGGCACCGATGGCCTGCGCCGGCCAGGCGAGCTCCCCGAGGACCGGATCGGCGCCCTTGTGGACTCCCGGGCGCCGGCGAGGTCGGGTGTCCGAGGTGACCGCGCACTGGCGCTGCTTCGCGGTCGGTGAGCTCGGCCTCAATGCTCTGTGGGGCGGGTGCCGACGGCCACGAGGGCCCCGATCGTCGCTGCTCCTGCTGGGTGGGTGACCGTCGTCCGCCGTGCATGGGTCAGCTGTCGCCACTGCCCGGCAGTGGCGAGCGCGTCCACCACGTCGCAGAACGCACCCGCGGGACCGTCGTCCACGCGGGCAGCGCGTTCCCGAACGCCACCGGCGTGACGTCGTAGGTGACCCAGAGGAGCACCGCGACCAGCTCGGGAACGATGAACCGGGGCCAGGGGACGTGCAGCAACCCCCGCGGCGAACATCGTCTGCGGTACGGCCGACGGGAACGAACCGCCCCGCGATGATCAGCAGGATGTGGTGCCGGTGCATCTGCGTGCGTGCCCAGTCCAGCCGTTGCCTCGACCACTCGCTGCGGAACAGGCGGGCGACCATCGGCTGCCCCGCCCGGCTGCCGAGGAGGGTAGAGGATGTTGTCCCCGGCGACGGCCCCGGCGACTGCGGCTCCGGCCACGCCCAGGACCGACAGCGGCCCATGGAGCGCCAGCACGACGGCCGAGATGATCACAGCGTCGGCGGGGACGACGACGGCGATGTCGGCGGTGGTCAGGAGGGCGACGACCACATAGGTCCACGGGGAGTCGGAGATCCAGTGGGTGAGCCAGTCGATCACGTGGATGTAGCCCGGTCCCGCCGCCTCACCGGGCTGAGCCTCGAGACGTGCCCGGGGCAGCACCGGTGGCGGCCCGGACGTCCTCCCGCAACGAGTCGACGGTGTGTTCGGGAAGGAGCGGCAGCGTCCGCCGGAGCTCCTCGACTCCCGCGTTGGCGAGCATCGCCGCACCGCCGCCGTACAGCGCGGTCGCGATCAGGGCGGCCATCGTGCGGCCGAAGAGCTTCTCCAGGACGCGGGTGAGTACCGCGGCCGACGTGCCGGTGGCCAGCGCGCCCAGCACCGCCGCGCCCCCGAGCATCGCCGCCCCCCTCCCGGCCCGGCGCGCCTTTCCGGTTAGCTCCGCCTGCGCACTGCGGAGCTCCTGCTGCACGAGCGAGCGCACGTCATCGGTGAGGGCCTGCAGAAGCTCGCCCGTGGAGCTCTCGGAGCCGCCCCCGCCGCCGGCCCCGGTCGATCCGCTCGAACCCGATGTGGTCATGAGAAGGTGCCTTCCGTCGTGACGTCCTGCCGTCTCCGCGCGAGGCGAAGCCGGTCCGTCTCCCCGGTGTCCCCCGCGAAACCGGGCGGCGAACGTGTCCCCGGCCGCGGACTACGGCTGCGGGTTACGGGGTAGCCACGGCACATGCGGCGGGCTCGACTGGGCGTGATCGTCATGGTGCTGGTCGTCCCCCTACTGGGTGCCTGCGGCGGCGCCGACACCGGAAGCCCGTCGGCACCGCCGGATCTCACTCCACTTCCCGGCTGAGCGCAGGCTCGCGAACCGCTCGGACCTGCTCATCCCGGCCGACCGCCCGCAGACCCCTCGCCCGCGTACCTGTCACGGCTCGTGCCCCGCCGGCCCCAGCCGAGCAGGGTGGCAGCCGCGGCGAAACCGGACAGGATCGCCGACCGGTGCATGGAGGCCCACAGCACCGGGTCGCGGGAGTGGGCGCGCCGGTCGAACGACCCGTGGGCTCCTCGGTCGGTGTCGTCGTCGGAGGGGGAGTGCACATTGGAGCCGTACCGAGGCAGGTCGGCCGTCGTCTGCTGGGACTTCACGCCCGTGCGGGCCAGGTAGTACTTGACGAGCGACGGGGCCACCCGTTCCCCCAGGATCGTGTACGCGGTAGAGATGCCCACCCACATGTTCCGGCGCGGGTGTTCGGCGAGGAACCGGATCGCGCGGGCGGGCAGTTCGGGTTGGAAGACGGGTGGCACCGGTTGCGGGTGGTGCGGCATCTTGTTGAGGTTCCAGCTGAACTGGGGTGTGTTGAGCCCGGGCAGCTGCACCATGCAGACCCTGACCTTGCTCCGCTCGTGTGCGAGCTCGGTGCTCACCGCTTCGGTGAAGCCCTTGATCGCGTGTTTCGCGCCGCAGTAGGCGGACTGGAGCGGGATCGAGCGGTAAGCCATGGCGGAGCCGACATTGATCACCACACCGCAGTTGCGGGGGCGCATCCGCGCGAGTGCCGCCCGGGTGCCGTTGACCTGGCCCAGGTAGGTCACCCGGGTCATCCGCTCGTACTCCTCCGGTGTTGTGTCCCAGAAGAAGGCCAGGGAGCCGGTGAAGGCGACATTGACCCAGACGTCGATCTCGCCGAG
>DASRSC010000078.1:0-4531 GCA_035695525.1 Pseudonocardia sp.
ACCCATGCCGGGAGGACGACCGCTCCCGGCACCGGCGTCAGCTCGTCGACGATCTCCTCGACGGTGGCCAACGAGCGCCGCGCCGCGAGCACCGCCTCCTTCTGCACGCCGGTGATGCCCCACAGTTGGACGTTGCCGGCGCGGTCCGCGCGTTGCGCGTGCACCACCGTGACGTCCGGGTTGAGCGCGGCGACGGCAGCGAGGCGCTCCCCGGTGAAGGGACACTCGACCGTCGAGATGGTCGACGTGTGGGTGGGCAGGTCGGTACCGGCGTAGCCGCGGAGCACCGCGAACGGCAGGCCCGATGCGCCGGCGACGTACCGGTTGGCCATCCCGGCGTGGCTGTGCTCCTCGATCTCCAGCGGAGCGGGCCACCCCGTGGCGAGGGCGTCCCGCATCCGGTGCAGCGAACCCACCCCGGGGTTACCGCCCCACGAGAACACGAGCTTGGCCGCACAGCCGGCGCCGATGAGCTGGTCGTAGATCAGGTCCGGCGTCATCCGGACAAGAGTGAGGCCACGCCGCCCCTGCCGAATGATCTCGTGCCCGGCGGCGAACGGGATGAGGTGTGTGAAGCCTTCCAGCGCCACGGTGTCCCCGTCGTGCACAAGGTCGGACACCGCCTGCGGCAACGACACGATCTTGGCCACGTGCGAACGCTAGTGGGCGCGGCGAGACCGGGCAATCGAAGGCGGGCAGCGACCGAGCGTCGACGATCACGGGCCCCTGGTCCGGTGGCCGGAGTGCTGGGTCCGGGGTCCGGGGAACGGACGCGCCGCCGTCGCGTCCGTTCCCCGCCCGACCTCGTGGAGGAGATGCGCGCACGAGCGCTCCCGAGGCGATGGACGGCGGTCCGATGGTGCCCGGACCCGGACCGTAAGGTGATCGCGGTCGACTTCGTCACGTGATGTCGTGTCGTGGGGTAACGCGGCGGCGGATTGTCCGATTCGTCGCGCATGGCCTGCGACCAGGGACGACGCCTTTGGGTGGCGGGCGGTCTTGTGCTGCGGGGCGGGAGGACATGTGCGAGGTCTGGGTGAACTCGAAGCGATGGTCATGGACATCCTCTGGTCCTCGCCCAGACCGCACAGGGTGCGCGACGTACTCGAGGAGCTCACACCGCAGCGCAAGCTCGCCTACACGACGGTCATGACCGTCCTGGACAACCTGCACCGCAAGGGGTGGGTGCAGCGCGAGATGGACGGCCGGGCCTACCACTACCAGCCCAGCGCCACCCGCGAGGAGGTCACCGCCCGCGCGCTGCGCGACCTCCTGGACGCCTCGGGTGACGTCGAAACCGTGCTGCTGCACTTCGCCCGCTCCGTGTCCGAGCGGGAGTCCGCCGTTCTGCGGGATGCGCTCGGTGAGGCGCCGGACGGCGCGGACCGGCGATGACGATTGCGATCGCACTGCTGCTCGGCTCCGCAATCTTCGCCCTGACCGCGCCTCGGCTCCTGCGCCACATGGCCGCCATGGCGGTCGACCCGGTGGCCGTCATCGTGGGGTGGATGCTCGCGGTGCTCGGCGTGGCCGGCACCGCATGCGCCGGCCTGGTGATCATGATGGTGCCGACGTACGCAGCGCTGACACCGTGGGCACACCTGGTCGGGTGCCCGTGGTGGGCTGTTGTGCAGGACGCCCCTGAATTCGTCGCATACGACCTGGCGGGCTGGATCGCCGCCGCGGCCATCGGAGCCGCCGTGCTCCGTCTCGGCTGGGTCGCTGTGCAGCACGCTCGTGCCCGGCGCGACCGCGTGCGCGGCCGGCTCGACGTGCTGCGCATGACCGGCACCACCGTCCCCTGTGGCGACGGGGGGCCACCCACGCTGTGGCTTCCCTCCGAACGGGCGCTGGCATTCAGCCTCGCCGGACGGCCGGGCACCATCGTCGTCACCGAGGGCCTGCGCCGGCACCTGTCGCCCGACGGCGTCGCGGCAGTCCTCGCGCACGAACGCGCCCACTTGCGCGGCCGGCACCACCTGATCACCGCCTGGGCCGAGGTGCTCTCCGTCGCGTTCCCGTTCGTCTGGCTGTTCCGGGCTGCCTCGCCTGCGTTGCGCGAGCAGGTCGAGGTCGCTGCCGACATCGCGGCCGTGCGCTCATCCGGACGGGACGCGCTGCGCGCCGCGCTGCTGGACGTCGACGGGGCAGGGGCGCCGGAGGTCGCGCTCGCGATGGCCCGGGATGCCGTCGACCTCCGGTTGCGCTACCTGGCTGCCGTGTCAGGGCCGCCCTCGCGGGTCGGCAGGCTCTCGCGCTGCGGAACCCTCGGCACGCTGTTCGCCGTCACGCCGCTGTTCGCCGCTACCGTGCTGCTCGGTGTGATATCGGCGCTGGCCACCGCACTCTCGTGAGATCCGGGTGACATCACGGGAGGCGCCGATCACGAACTGCGGCGCCCGGTTCGTCACGGTGCGATGGTGACGTCGTGGTCACCCTTCATGACACCGGTCCCGCCCCCACCATCACTCGCTTCCCCCTTCCGACCGGCCCGGTGGGCCGCCTCGGTTTCGGGACGATGCGCCTCACCGGATCCGGCGTGTGGGGGCCGCCCACCGACCCGGACGGCGCTCTGGCGGTCCTGCGCCTCGCGGCCGACCTCGGCGTCACCCTGTTCGACACGGCGGACTCCTACGGCCCCGAGGTCGCCGAGGATCTCCTGCGCCAGGCGCTGCACCCCTACGACGGCATCACCGTCGCCACCAAGGCGGGCTTCCTGCGCACCGGACCCGGCAAGTGGCACACGAGCGGCCGCCCGGAGTACCTGCGGCAGCAGTGCGAGCTGAGCCTGCGCAGGCTCGGCGTCGAGCGGATCGATCTGTTCCAGCTGCACCGCGTCGACCCGTGGGTGCCGGCCGACGAGCAGTACGGCCTGCTCGCCGATCTGCAGACCGAGGGCAAAGTCGCCGCGGTCGGCCTCTCCGAGGTCGACGTCGAGCAGATCGAGCACGCCGCCGCAATCGTGGACGTGGCCACGGTGCAGAACCGCTACAACATTCTCGACCGCAAGAGCGACGCCGTGCTGCGGTACTGCACGGAGCTCGGAATCGGCTTCATCCCCTGGGCCCCGATCGCGGCCGGCCGCCTCGCCGAGCCCGGCGGTCCCGTGGCCGAGGTCGCCGCCCACCTCGGCGCCACCCCATCGCAGGTGTCATTGGCGTGGCTGCTGCAGCGCTCGTCGGTCATGCTGCCGATACCGGGCACGAGCAGCGCGAAGCACCTGGAGGAGAACGTCCGCGCAGCCGACGTGGTTCTGGACCAGGACTCGGTCCAGAAGCTCGACGACGCCGCCTGACCCAGCCCCGCGAGTCGCCCGGATCAGGTCCGCGAGTCGCCCGGATCAGGCCTGCGAGTCGCCCGGATCGGGTCCCGGTCGCCCTACGCGGAGTCGGCGGCTTTGCCGGGCTGCCGTTGCAGGCCGACGCGTTCAGCGGTCCGGGTGATGTTGCGGACCATCCCGCCGAACACGATCCCGTGGAACGGGGCCACCGACCACCAGTACAGGTGGCCGGCCAGGCCGCGAGGGATGAACACGGCCCGCTGCCCGTAACGCGATCCGCCGGCCTCCGGCGACACGGTCATCTCGAGCCACGCGCGGCCCGGCACCTTCATCTCCGCGCGCAGCCGCAGTGTCCGCTCGTTGGCGTGGTCGTCCCGTAGCTGCTCGACCCGCCACCAGTCGAGAGCGTCGCCGGTCTGCAGGCGGTCGGGATCGCGGCGGCCGCGGCGCAGTCCGACGCCGCCGACGAGCCGGTCCATCCAGCCGCGAACCGCCCAGGCCAACGGGAACGAGTACCAGCCGCGCTCGCCACCGATACCGGTGACGACTGCCCAGAGCGCAGCGGGCTCGGCGTCGCTGTGCTGTTCGCGCTCGTCGAGATAAACGGTTCCGCCGGACCACCGCGGGTCGCTGGGGAGGGGATCGGACGGCATGTCGGGCACCGTCGCGCCCGACCAGCGGGTCTCGACTTCCCCACCGCTGATCCGCGCCAACGCCAGCTGAACGGCCCGGTCGTAGCCGATCCGGCCTTCCGGCGGGTCTGGTACGTACCCGAGGATGTCCTGCTCCGAGCACACCACCTCGTGTACGAGCGACTCGATGAGCGGGTCTGCGATTCCCTTCGGCACCGGCGTCACGATGTTCACCCAGTGCGCCGACAGGCGCGGGGTCAGCACGGGCACCGGGACGATGCGCCGCCATGGCAGCCCGGCCACCGCGGCGTATCGCTGCATCATGTCGAGGTAGGTCAGCACATCCGGACCGCCGATGTCGAACGTCCGATTGACCTCGGACGGCAGCGTGGCCGCGCCGAGGAGGTAGCGCAGGACGTCGCGTACCGCGATGGGCTGGATCCGGTTGCGTACCCAGCGCGGCGTCAGCATGACCGGTAGGCGCTCGGTGAGATAGCGCAACATCTCGAAGCTCGCCGAGCCGGACCCGATGATCACCGCCGCCTGCAGCACCGCGGTCGGCACGCCGCTGCGCAACAGGATCTCGCCCACCTCGGTGCGGGACGCGAGGTGCTCGGAC
>DASRSC010000079.1:0-3881 GCA_035695525.1 Pseudonocardia sp.
GCCGAGGACCAGGCGGAACGGGGACCTCGCAGGCCGAAACCCGGCGACTCGCGGGCGGGAACCCGGCGACTCGCAGGCCGAAACCCGGCGACTCGCAGGCCGAAACCCGGCGACTCGCGGGCGGGAACCCGGCGACTCGCAGGCGGGAACCCGGCGACTCGCGGGCCGAAACCGGGCGACTCGCGGGGTTAGCTGTGGACGCGGCGGAGCCAGGTGCCGGGGTCGGCGAGCTCGGAGCGGCTCGGGAGGGACTCGGGGCTTTCCCAGACGCGGTTGAAGCCCTCCATGCCCACGGCCAGCACCACGTGCCGGGTGAAGGCGGACCCGACGGCGTACTGGCGGACCTTCGCCTCCACCCCGAGCAGTGCGCGCAGCACGCGGTCGACGAGCCCTCCGCCGCGACGCCGTGCGGTGAACCGCGAGCGGATGGTGGCCACGCTCGGCACCACCTGCGGCCCGGCGGCGTCCATCACATGGTCGGCGTGGCCCTCCAGCAACGTGGTGAGGGCCAGCAGCCGGTCGAGCACGGCCCGCTGCTCGGGACCCTGGAGGAGCTCCACGATCGCCAGCGAGTCGCCCCGGGACGACCGCACCGCGCGCAGCACCTCGGGGAGCCGGTCCAGGACGGCACTGCGGTCGCTCCCCTGCGCCATGGAGAGGAACTGGCCGACCTCGGCGGCGAAGTAGGAGCGCAGCCACGGCACGGCGGTGAACTGGAGCCGGTGGGTGGCCTCGTGCAGGCACACCCAGAGTCCGAAGTCGGCGGCCGGCACGTCGAGCGCCTGCTGCGCTGCGTGCACGTTCGGCGCCACCAGTAGCAATCGCCCGTCCCCCGCGGGACCGCCGAAGGGGTCGTACTGGCCCAGGACCCTGCCTCCGAGATACGCGACGATGCCGCCGACCTGTAGCCCCGCGGTACGGGCCGTCAGCGCGCGGGCGGCGCGGGACACGGCGGGCAGCTGAGCGTCGGCGGTGAGCGCCGCCATGCCGAGCACGGCGGCAGCGGCCCAGGCCGGCCGGTCCACGACGTCGGCGGGCAAGAGCGGCAGGCCGTGCCCGAGGCCGGTGACGTCGCGGACGTGCCCCTCGGCGACGGCCGCATCCGAGCGCAGCCGTGCGACGAGCTCGGTTGCCTCGATGCGGGTGGCCTCGGGACCGGGTTGCATGAGACGGCCCGCGGTGCGACGCGCCAGGTCCCAGTCGACCGGGAGGCCGCGCTCGGTCGAGCCGGTCGGAACGGGCTGGGGGTAATCGGGCTGGATGGCGTCGGTCGCGCGGGGCACCCGCCCCACGCTACGCAACACGCGGCGGGTGTGCCCCGCTCGGCGACGCCCACCCCGCACCGCGCAGAGACCCGCAGCGGGAGCCTCAGCGGCAGCCGCAGCGGCTCAGCTGCGCCGCCATGGCGTCCAGCTTCGGCCGGATCGTGGCAGGGGAAGCACCGTTCGACATCAGCGCGAAGACCAGCAGCCGTCCGTCGACGTCGGTCACGATGCCGGCGAGGCTGCTGACGTCGGTCAGGGTGCCGGTCTTCGCACGTACGACCCCGCGGCCGGTTGAGGAGGTCGCGCCGCGCCCGAAGCGGTCCTCGAGGGTCCCGTAGCCCCCGGCAACGGGCAGGCCGCTGACGATGGGGCGCAGGAACTCGATGTCGCCTGGCTTCTCCGTCGGCGCGGCGGCAGCGCCGAGCAGCTGCCCGAGCAGGCGGGCGGGCACGCGGTCCTCGGTGGACAGGCCGCTCCCGTCGTGCATGACGGCGCCGCTCGGGTCGAAGCCGGCCTGCGCAAGCGCGGCCATCGTCTGCTGCACGCCGCCGGTGAACGTCGGGTCGCCGTCGCGGGCGATCGCGACCTCCCTGGAGAACATCTCGGCGAGCACGTTGTCCGAGTCGCGCAGCATCTGCTCGATGAGCTCCGCGACGGGAGCCGACCGCACCGAGCCGAGAACCTTCGAGCCCGGCGTAGCCGCGCCCACTGCGACGTCGGAGGGGTCGGCGCCCAGGTCCTGCGCCAGCGCGCGGCCCGCAGCCAGCGCGGGATCGGGGACGCGGGGCCCGTCCTGCAGCTTCGGGTTGATTCGGCCGCCGTCCACCATGAGCGGTTCGATCGGCGTGATGTTGCCGGCAGCCACGTCCGTGGGGTCCCAGCCCTCGGCCATCGTCGGTCCCTGGTAGCGGCTGGTGTCGACGAGCACGCGCGTGACCGGCCGCGGTGCCGCCTTCCGCACCGCGGCGGCAAGGTCGGAGAGCCGTGGCGCGTTGGGGTACACGCTGTTCTGGCCCTCGGGAAGAGTGGTGAGGGTGGGGTCCCCTCCGCCCACGAGCACCACCGTGCCCGGTTCCGACCCCTGCACGACGCGGGTGACGAAGGTGTCGGTGGGGTTGAGCGTGAGCAGCGCGGCGGAGGCGGTGAGCAGCTTGCCTGCGGAGCCGGGGACGAGCGCGACCTCCGGAGTGCGCTCCCAGAGCGCCTTTCCGGTGGCCGGGTCGACAACGATGCCCGTGAACGTCCCGGGCATCGCCTCGGCGGCGCCGTTCAGCGCTCCGGTCAGCCCGGCAGTGGTCGGGAGTGGCGCGTCGGCCGGGAGCGGCTGGAGCACCGCCTGCGGCTCCGGGGGCGCCTGGACGGTCTCGGCTGCCTGTACGAGCCCGAGCCGCTGCACCAGTGTCGGGCCGGTCAGCGCCACGGCACCGCCGGACGCGCCGGCGACGGCGACCACGACGAGGACGATGAGGCCCCGTCGCGCACGGCGACCCGGCAAACGCACAGTGTCACCGATCCGGCGCCCAATGCCCACGTCGCCCCTCCCCCCGTCGCCGCGCACGGCCGCACACGTCGGCCGGTCAACACCCTGCCGACGCGGTCCCCCACACTAGAGGCAGGCGCCGGAGCCGGTCGCCCGACCGGCATCGGCTCCGTACATGCCCGTTTCTGAGCACCAGGAGAGCGCTAGTGGACTTCGACGTCACGATCGAGATCCCCAAGGGCGGCCGCAACAAGTACGAGGTGGACCACAAGACAGGGCGGATCAGGCTCGACCGGACCCTGTTCACAGCCACCCAGTACCCGGCCGACTACGGGTTCATCGAGGAGAGCCTGGGCGAGGACGGCGACCCGCTCGATGCCCTGGTGCTGGTACAGGAGCCGACGTTCCCGGGGTGCCTGATCCGCTCCCGCGCGATCGGCATGTTCCGCATGAAGGACGAGAAGGGTGGGGACGACAAGGTCCTCTGCGTCCCGAGCGATGATCCGCGCCAGGAGCACCTGCGCGACATCCACCACCTGCCCGAGTTCGACCGGGCGGAGATCCAGCACTTCTTCGAGATCTACAAGACCCTGGAGCCGGGCAAGAGCGTCGAGGGCGCCACCTGGGTGGGCCGGGCCGACGCCGAGCGCGAGATCAAAGCGTCCTGGCAGCGGGCGAAGGACGCCGAGCAGTCGGGCGCCGCGCACTAGACGGCAGAACGGCTGCCGCTCGGCGGGCGTCCCGCGTCTCGACGAGCCCTGCTCCGGGCTCATTCCCTGGGCCACGAGCTCTTCCGTGGCCACCCGTTGCCCGTCCCGTCCTGCTCCCCGCAGGCCTCCGCTGGTACGGCGACGGGGGTGGCCGATGGCGCCAGCGTCTCCACCGCGTTCAGCTCCTCCGCGCGCCTGGCATCGACGCCCGACTGCGTGCGCAGGGGTACCTCCTTCATCATGATCACGGCGAAGAGGCCGATCACGAGCACCGCCGACCCCGCAACGAACACCACGCTCATGGAGTCCGCGAATCCGTCGAGAATCGGTCGGCTCAGGACGGGGTCGGCTGCCGACAGGAACGAGGAGTCCTCGAGCGACGGCTCGGTGCCACCCTGCACGGCCTCGAGGATCGGCTCGTTGGCC
>DASRSC010000080.1:0-15872 GCA_035695525.1 Pseudonocardia sp.
AGCTCGACCATCGACCGTCCGGCGTTGAAGTCCACGAGCTTGAACGAGTGCACCGACACGGGCCCGTCCTCCAGGTCGATCCCCTCGCGCAGCCTGCGTCCGAGGTCGCGGGAGACCTGGCCGACGACCTCGGCCAGGTAGGTCTTCTCGATCTCGTACGACGGGTGCATCAGCCGGTGGCCGAGGTCGCCGTCGTTGGTGAGCAGCAGCAGCCCCTCGGTATCGGCATCGAGCCGCCCGACGTGGAACAGCCGGGCGCGCGGGGCACCGTCGAAGTGCTCGTCGACCATGCCGCGCTCCACGATGAGATCGCCGACACACGGCCTGCCGCGGTCGTCGGACATCGTGGAGAGAAGTCCGCGTGGCTTGTTCAGCGCCAGGTACACGAGGTCGTCACGGACCACGATCCGCGCCCCGTCCACGTGGACGACGGCCGTCTCCGGGTCGATCCGGCGGCCCATCTCCCGAACGATCTTGCCGTCGACGCTCACCCGGCCCGCCGCGATCAGCTCCTCGGCCGCACGGCGGGACGCGACACCGGCCTGGGCCAGCACCTTCTGCAGACGCACTCCGTCGGGCCGGGCTTCGGTACCCATGTCACTCATCTCAAAGCTCATTCGTCACACTCGTCACAACTCGTCGATCGCGTCCACATCGGGCAGCAGCGGCGCCAGCGGAGGCAGGTCCTCCAGCGACGACAGCCCCAACCGCTCGAGGAACAGCTCCGTGGTGCGGAACAGGGTGCCCTGCGTGGCGGCGTCGACACCCGCCTCCTGGACCAGACCGCGGGTGAGCAACGTCCGGAGCACACCGTCGCAGTTGACACCCCGGACCGCCGACACTCGGGCCCGCGTGACGGGCTGCCGGTACGCCACCACGGCCAGCGTCTCCAGGGCAGCCCGCGTGAGCCGGGCCCGCTGGCCGTCAAGCAGCAGGCGCTCGACGTAGGGGGCGTACGCGTCACGGGTGTAGAAGCGCCATCCTGCACCGGCGTGGCGCAGGTCGATGCCCCGTCCGGCCTGGGCGTAGCTCATCGACAGGCGCAGCAGCGCCGCGCGCACCCGCGCGACGGGCTGCTCCACGGCCAGGGCCAGCGTCTCCTCGTCGGTCGGCGCGTCGACGACCAACAACAGCGCCTCGAGGGCGGCATCGAGCTCTGTATCGCTCAGCTCGACCTGGTCGGGGTCGGGACCGTCCGATCCGGTGGTCACATCGGTGAGGCTCACGGGCCTGTCGTCACTCATCACGATCGTCGGGGATGGCCTGGTCGCTGCCGGGCACGGGATGCGATCCGGGCTGGTCGGCCGGACTCCAGCGTACTGTCAGCTCGCCGAACGGCTCGGGCTGCTCCAGGTACACGCTGGCCTCACGGTAGAGCTCCAGCACGGCGAGGAACCGGGCGACCACCTCCAGCGGCCCGGTGCAGTCGGCGGTGAGCGCCGCGAACGTGGCCACTCCCAGCTCCGCGAGCCGCTCGCGCAGCAGCGCTGCATGCTCGGCCACCGACACCTTGGCGAAATGCAGGTGGTCGAGCCCGACCGTCGGCGGGGGTTTGGGCCGGAACACCGAGGCGGCGAGGTCGGCGAACGTCGCCGGGTCGACCCCCAGCAGCACCTCGGGCAGCAGCGCGGCGAACCGCTCCTCCAGCGCGACCGACCGCGGGAAGCGGCGCATCGCGCCGGCCTCGAGCTCGACGAACAGCCCTGCCACCTGCTTGTACGCCCGGTACTGCAGGAGCCGGGCGAACAGCAGATCCCTGGCCTCCAGCAGCGCGAGGTCCTCGGCGTCCTCGACCTCGGCGTCGGGCAGCAGCCTGGCCGCCTTGAGGTCGAGCAGGGTGGCCGCGATGACCAGGAACTCCGTGGTCTCGTCGAGGTCGGCGTCGTCGCCGAGAGCCGTGAGGTGCGCGATGAAGTCGTCGGTGACGGTGTGCAGCGCCATCTCGGTGATGTCGAGCTCGTGCTTCCCGATCAGCTGCAGCAGCAGGTCGAACGGGCCCTCGAAGTTGTGCAGGCGCACCCGGAAGGGCCCTGGCCTTGCCTCGGGACCGAGCAGGGGGCCGCCACCGATGGGCGTGCCCTCATCGACCAGCGTCACCGGGCGATGACCTCGCGGGCCAGCAGCCGGTACGCCTCGGCACCGTTCGACGAGGGAGCCCAGCTGGTGATCGGCTCGCCTGCCACCGTGGTCTCCGGGAAGCGCACCGTGCGGTTGATCACCGATTCGAACACCAGGTCGCCGAATGCCTCGATCACCCGCTGGCGGACCTCGCGGGTGTGCAACGTGCGCGGGTCGAACATCGTGGCCAGGATGCCGAGGATCTGCAGGTCCGGGTTGAGCCGCTCCTGCACCTTGTCGATCGTGTCCATCAGCAGAGCGACGCCCCGCAGGCTGAAGAACTCGCACGCCAGCGGGATCAGGATCTGGTCGGCGCAGGCCAGCGCGTTGATCGTGAGCAGGCCGAGCGACGGCTGGCAGTCGATGAGGATGATGTCGTACTTGTCCAGCACCGGCTTGATCGCGCGGCCGAGCGCCTGCTCACGTCCGACCTCGGTGACGAGCTGCACCTCGGCCGCGGACAGGTCGATGTTGCTCGGCAGCAGGTCCATGCCCTCGACGGAGGTCTCGAGGATCACGTCCTCGATCTCCACGCCCCGCTCCATGAGCAGGTTGTAGATCGTGGTCTCGAGCTCGTGAGCCTGCACACCCAGGCCCACGGACAGCGCGCCCTGCGGGTCGAAGTCGACGAGCAGCACCTTGCGGCCGTACTCGGCGAGCGCCGCCCCGACGTTGATCGTCGACGTCGTCTTGCCGACGCCGCCCTTCTGGTTCGCGACCGCGATGACCCGCGCGGGGCCATGCTCGGTCAGCGGGGCCGGTTCGGGCACCTTCACGCGCGGTCTCCCCACGGAGTCGGCGGCCACGTCCGGCTCGATGCCGTCGTGATCGTCGCCATAGCGATCCTCGTCGAGCGGCTCCGTGCGGGGGGCGAAGGGCCGCGGTGTGTCCATGCGGACTCCGGTCTCTGGCGGGCGACCCCACAAAGGGTCGATCCGGGCAGACTAGGAGGCCCGATGGACGACGGGCAACGCGCCCCGCCGTATGGCGGCCGTCGGATCGACCGGATGTGGCCGACGAACCATCACCGTACCCGCGATCTGCGGCACGCGAAGGACGCGCGCTCGGTTCCTGCCCGTCATCGTCCGTTCAGGTGATCAGGTTCACTCCCGTCGCGGCGAGCTCGCGCATGGCGGCCCTGCCGAGGTCGGCGTCGGTGACGATCCCCGTGACCTCGACGAGCGGGAGCACCGCGAACCGGGAAGCCGCGCCGATCTTCTCGGCACTGGCAAGCACGTACGTGTCGGCGGCCCGCCGCGCGAGCGCGCGCTTCATCGCGGCCTCGTCCGCGTCGCCGGTGGTAAGTCCCGTCTCGTGGTGGACGCCGGTGACGCCGAGCAGGAACACGTCGGCGGTGACGGCCTGCGCCGCCTCCACCGCCGCAGCCCCACACGTGACCAGGGAGTGCCGGAAGAGGCGGCCGCCGAGCAGGAAGACCTCGACGTCGCGGTGGTCCACGAGGGCTGCCGCCACGGTCGGGCTGTGGGTCACCACGGTGGCCTGCAGGTCGAGCGGTAGCGCCCGGACGACCGCCAGAGCCGTCGTCCCGCCGTCCATGATCACGGTGCTACCCGGCGCGACGAGCCCGGCAGCCGTGGCCGCGACCCGCGCCTTGCTCCCCGGCGCCACATGCTCGCGGCCGGCGTGGTCGGCGATCGCAGGCGAGACCGGCAACGCGCCCCCGTAGACCCGCTGACACAGGCCGGCTGCGGCGAGCTCGCGCAGGTCGCGCCGGACGCTGTCCTCCGACACCCCGAGCTCGCCCGCCAGGTCCTTAGCGACGACGCGGCCCTCCGTGCGGAGGCGGTCGAGGAGCAGGTCGCGGCGCTGTGCTGCCAGCATGCACGTTCTCCCTTGTTTTTTCCGACTTTTGCACGTTACCGTGCCGCCTGTGACCACACCACTGCTGATCCTCATCGCCGGTCCCTACCGCTCCGGCACCGGCGACGACCCCGACCTGATGGCCGCCAACCTCGCTCGCCTGGAGGAGGCGGCGTGGCCGATCTTCCGTGCCGGGCACGTGCCGATGATCGGCGAATGGGTCGCGCTCCCCGTGCTGCGCAGCGCGGGCGCCACCGGGGTCACCGATCCCCTCGCAGAGCAGGTCATGTATCCGACGGCACAGCGGTTGCTGCAGCACTGCGACGCGGTCCTGCGACTCCCCGGCGAGTCGACGGGCGCCGACCAGGACGTCACCATCGCCCGTGAGCGCGGCATCCCCGTCTACACGGCGCTCGAGGAGATACCCGGCTGCGGCGCGACGGCCGGCGCCCGCTGAGCCGGACCGTCCGCAAGCAGCGCGCTACCCGAGAGCTCGGGGGTGGGAGGTCGCGTAGACCTCGCGCAGCGTGTCGACCGTGACGTTCGTATAAACCTGCGTGGTGGTCACCGACGCGTGGCCGAGCAGCTCCTGCACCACGCGGACGTCGGCGCCCCCGGCGAGCAGGTGGGTGGTGAAGCAGTGCCGCAGGGTGTGCGGCGAGACCGCGGCGGACAGTCCGGCCGTCTCGGCGGCGCCGCGCAGCACGTGCCACGCGCTCTGCCGGGAGAGCCGCCCGCCGCGCGCGTTGAGCAGGAGCGCCGGGGTACCGCGGCCGCGGGCGGCGAGGCCAGGACGGGCACGGACGAGGTACTCGTCCACGGCGGCGAGCGCCGGGCGTCCCACGGGCACGAGCCGCTGCTTGCCGCCCTTACCGCGCAGCAGCACCGTGCGGTTCGCGACGTCGAGGTCGTCGAGGTCGATCCCGACGGCCTCGGAGATCCGCGCCCCGCTGGAGTAGAGGAGCTCCAACAGCGCACGGTCGCGCAGCGGGCCGGGACCGTCTCCGACGCAGCCGGCGAGCAGCTGCTCGACGTGGTCGAGCGTCAGTGCCCGCGGCAGCCGCACCGGCAACGCCGGCGGCGGCACCTCGCGGGCGACGTCGTCGGCCACCAGCCCGTCGCGCACCGCGAAGCGGTGCAGCCCCCGCACCGCCGCCAGCGCGCGGGCGGCCGACGACGCGGCCAGCGGTACGGGCCCGGTCCGCAGAGCTGCCACGAACCCCGCGACGTCGGCCTCCCGCACGGCAGCGAGGTCGTCGATCCCGAGGGCTACCAGGTACTCCTGGTAGCGCCTCAGGTCGGCGCCGTAGGAACGCAGCGTGTTGACGGCGCTCCCCCGCTCCACCGTCAGGTGGTGCAGGAACGCCTCCACGACATCAGCAGGCCGCGCTCCCATGGAGCCATCCTCCCGCAGCCGCCGCCCCACGCCCGGCTCCGCCGCGCGGTGGATGGGACAGCGCGGTGGATGGATCAGCGCGGTGGATGGATCAGCGGAGCGCCGGGATGACCTCGCGCTCGAACTGCTCGATCCCGGAGCGGTCGTAGGCGGCCTCCGGGAAGTAGAAGATCCCGTAGGTCATGCCCTTGTCGCGCAGCGCGCCGAGCTTCTCGACGATCTGCTCCGGCGTGCCGCACGCCGCCCCTCCGCGGAACCCGCCGAGCACGCCCTCCGCCTGCTCCGCGCCCACGTGGGGTTCCAGCCGGGCCTTCAGGTCCTGCAGCCGCCGCTCGACATCGGCCTCGGTGCTGCCGATCGCGACGTTGAAGTTCGACGAGCGGACGATGGCGTCGAAGTCGGTACCGACGGTCTCGCAGTGCCCCTTGAGCAGCTCGGACTTCCGTGTGAAGCCGTCGAGCGTGCCCTCGAAGTTGGTGTACTGCGCATACTTGGCAGCGATCTTGAGCGTCACCTTCTCACCGCCGCCCGCGATCCACAGCGGGATGCCCCCGTCCTGCAACGGAAGGGGCCGGACGATGGCCTCGTCCACCTGGTACTGCTTGCCGTCCAGCGAGGCGCTGCCCTCGGTCCACGCCTGGCGCATGATCTGGACACCCTCGTCGAGCATGCGCAAGCGCTCCCGGGCGGGCGGGAAGCCGTAGCCGTAGGCCCGCCACTCGTGTTCGTACCAGCCCGCGCCGATGCCCATCTCGATGCGCCCGCCGGAGACGATGTCGCAGGTGGCAGCGACCTTCGCGAGGTAGACGGGGTTGCGGTAGCTCATGCAGGTGCACATCTGCCCGAGCCGCACCCGCTCGGTGACGGCGCCGAAGGCCGACATCAGGGTCCACGCCTCGTGCGTGGCCTGGTCGGTGGGGGCGGGCACCGTGTGAAAGTGGTCGTAGACCCAGATGGACTCCCACGGGCCCGCGTCAGCGTGCTGCGCGAGGCCCTTCATGGTGGTCCAGTGGTCTCTTGGATCGATGCCGACGAGGTCGTGTCGCCAGCCCTGGGGAACGAACATTCCGAAGCGAATTCCGGTCACGAACTTCCATACTAGTCCCATGCCTCGCCAGTTCCCCAGTGTTTCGGCAACCCGGACCGTGCACTGTGCACTGCTGATGGCCGTTTTGTGGCGATCTGCCTAGTGACGCGCTCCTGAAATCCGCTTTACGTTTCGCGCTGACGCCGGAGCAGGTTCCGCCCCGCGCGCCGAGACGTCACGAACGGACAGGTCGAGCGCAGCGAGGGAGAGCGATGAGTGCTGGACAGGTGGGCGTCGACGACTACGCGCTGGTCCGCGTACCCCACGAAGAGCGGTACTCCTGGTGGTCGGTCGCCGTGCAGCGGTTCGGGCAGGTGTCGGCGCTGAGCCAGTTCCTGCTCGGCTCGACGATCGGCTTCGGCATGAGCTTCTGGAACGCCTTCTGGGCCTTCACGCTCGGCGCCGTGATCCTTGAGCTCGTCTCCATCGGGGTCGGGATCATCGGCTGCCGGGAGGGTCTGCAGACCTCTCTCCTCACCCGCTGGACCGGCTTCGGCCATGCCGGCAGCGCGGTGGTCGGCGTCGCCATCGGCATCTCCCTGATCGGCTGGTTCGGCATCCAGTCCGGCGTCTCCGCGGAAGGCCTGGTCAGTCTGATCGGGGTCCTGCCGACCTGGGCGTGGTCGCTGGTGTTCGGCCTCGCGGTGACGTTCATCGTGCTGTGGGGCTTCGCGTCGATGAAATGGGTCGCCTATGTGACCGTGCCCGCCTTCGTGGTGCTGGTGGCGTGGTCGATCGGCGGCAAGCTGTTCGGCCACGACGCGGGGACGCTGGTCTCGTCGCCGCCGCCAGGCCCACACCTGTCGCTGCTGGAGGGCACCACGCTCGTGGCGGGCGGCTTCATCGTGGGCGCCGTGGTCACCGCCGACATGACCAGGTTCAACCGCAGCTCGGCCGACGTGATCAAGCAGACCGTCGTCGGGTTCACGGTCGGTGAATACCTGATCGGCATGTCCGGGGTGCTGCTCGCCCACGCCGTCCGCTCCGACGACGTCATCACGATCGTCACGTCGTCCGTCGGCTGGGTGGGCACCCTGGTGATCATCATGGGCACGTTGAAGATCAACGACTGGAACCTTTACAGCTCGGGGCTCGGCGTCGTGAACTTCGTCGGCACGGTGTTCGGCAAGCGGGTCAACCGGGGGGTCGTGACACTCACGCTCGGCGTCGTCGGCAGCCTGCTCGCCGCGGGCGGCATCCTTGACAGCTTCATCGGGTTCCTCTCGGTGCTCGGCGTGGCGTTCCCACCGATCGCGGGGATCATGGTCGCCGAGTACTTCGTGGTGAAGCAGTGGCGTCCGGACCTGGACCGCTCCCGCGCGGCGGGAACGCTCCCCGAGACCGCGCCCACCTGGGTGCCCGCCACGCTCGTGATCTGGGTCCTCGCCGCGCTGATCGGGCACTTCGTCACCTGGGGCCTGCCCAGCATCAACTCGCTGATCGCGGCGTTCGTGCTCTACGTGGTGGCCGGCAAGCTCGGGCTGGTGCGCGGGGTCGGCGTGAGCCGCACGCTGGAGGGCACGGACGTGCCCGTCGCGGACCGGGAGGTGGTCTGATGCGGATCGGGATCGACGTCGGCGGCACCAACACCGACGCCGTCCTCATGGACGGCGACCAGGTGCTGGCCGCGATCAAAGCCGCGACGACGCCGGATGTGACGTCGGGCATCGTCACCGCGCTGGACGGGCTGCAGGGCCAGCATCCGTTCCCGCCCGCCGACGTCCAGGCGGTGATGATCGGCACGACCCACTTCATCAACGCGCTGGTGGAGGCCCGGGGGCTCGCTCCGACGGCTGCGCTGCGACTCGGGCTGCCCGCCACCGCGTCGTTGCCGCCGCTGGTCGACTGGCCTGATCGCCTGGTCGCGGCCATCGCCGGCCGCCCCTACCTCGCCCATGGCGGCCACGAGTTCGACGGCAGGCCCATCTCACCGCTGGACGAGGACGAGCTGCGGCGCCACGCCACCGACATGGCCGCCAACGGCGTCCGCTCGGTGGCGATCTCGTCGGTGTTCTCGCCCGTGAACACGGAGTTCGAGCAGCGCGCAGCGGAGGTGGTCGCCGAGATACTCGGCCCCGACGTGCCGGTGTCGCTCTCGCACGAGATCGGGCGCGTCGGGCTGCTGGAGCGCGAGAACGCGACGATCATCAATGCAGCCCTGCGCGAGCTCGCCGCGCAGATCGTCGACGGGCTGTCGGCGTCGATCGCGGGTCACGGCATCACCGCGCCGCTCTACCTCAGCCAGAACGACGGCACGCTGATGGACGTCGAGTTCTCCCGCCGCTACCCGGTGGCGACCTTCGCCTCCGGCCCCACCAACTCGATGCGCGGCGCCGCGGTCCTGTCGGGCCTCGCCACCTGCGCCGTCGTCGACGTTGGCGGCACCACCACGGATGTCGGTGTGCTGACCGGCGGCTTCCCGCGCGAGGCGACCGTCGAGGTCAGCGTGGCCGGGGTACGCACGAACTTCCGCATGCCGGACGTACTGAGCATCGGCCTGGGCGGTGGCAGTCGGGTGCGCGGGCACGGCACGGACATCACCGTCGGGCCCGACTCCGTCGGCTACCGCCTCACCGAGCAGGCCATGGTGTTCGGCGGCGACGTACTCACGGCCACCGACGTCGCCGTGGCCGCCGGGCGCGTGGCGATCGGGGATCCGGCCCGCGTCGCCGGTCTCTCGCCGTCCGACGTGGCGGCGGCGCTGGAGCGCATCAGCACCGAGGTCGCCGACATCGTGGACCGGATGCGGATCTCCGCCGACCCGCTGCCGGTGGTGGCCGTCGGCGGCGGCTCGGTGCTGCTACCCGAGTCCTTCCCGGGCCTCGGGGCCGTGCACCGGCCCGAGCACTTCGCCGTGGCCAACGCCATCGGTGCTGCGATCGCCCAGGTGGGAGGTGAGGTCGACCGCGTGTTCGCGATCGAACCGGGGCGCCGCGACGCCGCGGTGGACGAGGCCCGCCAGGAAGCGGTGGACCGCGCGGTGGTCGCGGGCGCCGACCCGGCCACCGTCGCGATCGTCGACTTCGACGAGGTGCCCATCCCCTACCTGCCCGGAAACGCGACCCGCATCCGCTGCAAGGCCGTGGGCGACCTGCGGATCGAGCACGTGGCGGGGCGCCGCGCATGACCGGCACGCTGACGGCTGGAGCAGTGTCCCTTCCGCCGCTGACGTCCATCGGGGAGGACGACCTCGAGGCGCTCGCGCGGGGAGCCGCGGTGCTCGGGACCGGCGGCGGGGGCGACCCGTACATCGGACGGCTGCTCGCGGCACAGGCCCTCCGGGACCACGGCCCGGTCGAGCTCGTCGCGCCGGCCGAGCTGCCCGACGACGCGCAGGTGTTCCCCGTCGCGATGATGGGCGCGCCCACGGTGATGGTGGAGAAGACGCCGTCGGTGGAGCGGATCGGATACGCCGTCGCCGCGCTCGCCGAGCACCTGGGCGTGACGCCCACGCACATCGCGTGCATCGAGGCCGGCGGGGTGAACTCGACGTTCCCGCTGGTTGCCGCGGCGCAGCTGGGCCTCCCCCTGGTCGACGGCGACGGCATGGGCCGGGCCTTCCCCGAGCTGCAGATGGTGCTGCCGACCCTGCACGGCATCGCGGCCACGCCCATGTCGATCGGCGACGAGAAGGGCAACGTCGGGCTGCTCACCTCGGTCGACAACTACTGGGCCGAGTCGCTGGCCCGCTCCCTGACGATCACGATGGGCTGCGCCGCGATCATCTCCAACTATGCGATGCGCGGTGCCCAGGCGCGGGAGAGCCTGGTGGCCGGCACGTTGAGCATGTGCACCCGGATCGGGCGGCGCGTGGAGCAGGTGCGCGCCGAGCACGGTGACGCCGTGGGCGCGGTGGCGGACGAGATCGGCGGGCGCGTGCTGCACACCGGCAAGGTCGTCGACGTCGTGCGGCGCACCACCACCGGCTTCGCCCGCGGCACCGCGGTCGTCTCGGGCGCGGCCGGGGAGCTACTGCTGGAGTTCCAGAACGAGCACCTGGTGGCGCTGCGCGACGGCGTCGTCCAGGTCACGACGCCGGACCTGATCGTCGTGCTCGACACAGACTCCGGGGAGCCCGTCACCACCGAGGCGCTGCGGTTCGGCCACCGGGTGAGCGTGCTGGCCGCACCCGCCGACGAGCGCTGGCACTCCCCCGCCGGCATCGCACTGGTCGGGCCGCGCTACTTCGGCTACGACACCGACCCCGTCCGCTTCGACGCCGGAGAGCTCCCGTGACCTGGACGCTGGACCCGCAGGACCTGCCCGACCTCGCCCGCGGGGCCGCCCTACTCGGCACCGGCGGCGGTGGTGACCCACATATCGGGAGGCTCATGGTCGAGGCGGCGATCCGCGAGCACGGGCCGGTCACCGTGCTTGATCCCGACGAGGTGGACGACGCAGCTTTCGTCGTGCCCACCGCGATGATGGGCGCGCCGACGGTCATGATCGAGAAGATCCCCCGGGGCGACGAGGCGGTACTCGCCCTGCGCACATTGGAGCGCCACCTCGGACGATCCGCCGACGCGACGATGCCGATCGAGTGCGGAGGCATCAACTCGATGATCCCGCTGGTCGTGGCGGCCACCACCGGTCTGCCCGTCGTCGACGCCGACGGGATGGGCCGGGCGTTCCCCGAGCTGCAGATGGAGACGTTCGGCGTCTACGGCGTGCCCGGCTCCCCCATGGTCGTGGCCGGGGACCACGGGGAGACCGTCACCATCGACACGGGCACCGACAACCGACGGATGGAGTGGCTGGCCCGCGGGGCGGCGATCCGGATGGGCGGCGCGGCGCTGATCGCCGAGTACGCGATGTCCGGCGCGGAAGTCAAGCGCACCGCGGTGCCACGGACGCTCTCGCTTGGCCTGTCGCTCGGGCGGGCGCTGCGGGAGGCCCGTGAGCAGCTGCGCGACCCGATCTCGGCGCTCACCGAGGCGCTCGCCCCCACGGGCTACTCGCACCTGCGCGTGCTCTTCGCGGGCAAGGTCGCCGACGTCGAGCGCCGCACCGTCGACGGGTTCGCCCGCGGCCGGGCCCGGTTCGTCTCCTTCGACGGCAGCTCGACCCTGCGCACCGTCTTCCAGAACGAGAACCTCGTCGCCGAGGTCGACGGCGTCGTGGCCTGCATCGTCCCCGACCTGATCTGCGTGCTGGAGGCCGAGTCCGGCGAGCCCATCACCACCGAGACGCTGCGGTACGGGCAGCGTGTCGTGGTCCTCGGCATCTCCACGCCGGAGATCATGCGCACGCCGGAGGCGCTGGCGGTGTTCGGCCCGAAGTGCTTCGGACTGGACGAGGAGTTCCGGCCGGTCGAGGACGTACTACCGGTCGGGTGAGCACCCGATCCTGCGCCGAGGGTCTGGGACCATGCAGAGGTGACGGGAGCGCGGCTGGGAGCGGCTGACGTCGACGCGCTCGTCGTCGGGCTGAGACTCCTCGGGTCGGGCGGCGGTGGCGACCCGCAGCCGTTTCGGCACGCCCTGCGCCGGTCGCTGGCAGGCGCCGACGTCGTGCTGCACGACCCCGCCGATCTCGGCGACGCGCCCGTGGTCGCCGTCGGGATGCTCGGAGCCACCTGGGTGCTCACCGAGAAGCTACCCAGCGGCCAGGAGATCACCACGGCGGTACGGGCGGTCGCGCGGTGGACCGGCATCGAACCGGCCGCGATCATGCCGTATGAGGCGGCCGGGCTGAACGGCGCGATGGCGGTGGTCGCGGCGTGCGAGCTGGGGCTCCCGTTGGTGGACGCCGACCTGATGGGCCGCGCGCTCCCCCGCCTGAACCAGCTCACCCGCGCCGTCGACGGCGGCCCGATCACCCCGTACGCCATGGCCGAGCCGAGCGGGCAGATCGTGCTGGTCGACAACGCCGCGCCGGCGGCGCTGGAGCGGATCGCGCGCACGGTCGTGGCCCAGGGCGGGGGGTGGGTCGGAGGCGCGCTCGCACCGGTGCCTGCGAGCCGCGCGAGCACGGACTCCTGTGTCGGCACCCTCGCCAGGGCGCTGCGGCTCGGGCGCGCGCATGCCGGGCTCGTCCGCCCGACCGGCGGGGAGGTGGCCGCGGCGCTGGGCGGCCGGGTGCTCGCGGCCGGACGGACCGTGGAGATTGCCCGGCATCCGTCGGCGTCGTTCGGGCGCGCCGGCATTGCCGTTGCCTGCGACGGGGGCGGGGTGCTGCGGATCGAGGCCGAGAACGAGTACCTGCTCGCCCTGCTTGACGGCGAGCCGGTCGCGAGCTGCCCCGACCTGCTGTGTCTGCTCGACCGCCGCACGGCCGCTCCGATCGCGGTGGACGGCCTGCGCCTCGGTGACGACGTGCTGGCCGTGGTGTTGCCCGGCCCGCAGTGGTGGCGCGCCGACCCGCACCGGCTGCGGCACGTCGACCCGCGCGCGTTCGGGCTGGACTGCGACGCGGTGCTGCTGCCCGACCCGGTCGGGCTCGTCGCGTGACGGGACAGGGAGCCTGGTCCGGCGCAGGACCGGCCGCGTCGGCGGTGGCGCTGCGCGCGCTGCTGGCCCACCCCGACTGGTCCGGGGTCACCGTGCTCGCCGGCGACGGGGCGGGCGACGGATCCACGGTCTCGGTCCGCGAGGTGCGCACCGTGCCCGATCTGCGCGCCGATCCCGCGGGCGCTCCGGGCGCGCTGCTCGCCGTCGCGCTGTCGGGCGACCGCGAGGACTGGCACCTCGATGCGCTCCTGCGGCGGGCCGCGGCCGCAGGCGTCGTGACGGTGCTGCTGCCCGGTACGGAGCCGCTGCGACTCGCGAGCCACCTGCTCGCCGACCGGGTCGGGCTCACGGTGCTGGGGGCTGCCGACCCGCTCTCGGTCGCGCTGGCCGCCACGCGCCTGCTCCGCGAACCCGACCAGGTGGTGGCGGAGCTGGTGACGCGCACCGTCGCCGCCTGCGCAGCGGCGCCCGGCGGAGTCGACGAGCTCGTGGCCGAGCTGGCGAGGGTGTGGCGCCGCCCGGTGTGGCTGCTCGACGGCACCGGCGAGGTGGTGGCAGGGCCGGAGCCCGGTCCACCCGGCGGGCAGGAGATGGTCACCGTCCTGATGCCCGTCGGTGCGCAGCGGCCACGGCCCACCGCCCTCGCCGCGGCCGTTCCGACGGGGATCCCGGCCGAGCTCGCGGCCGTCCGCGCGGCACTGGGGGTCGCGGCTGGCGCCGTCGGGCACCGCATGGCCGAGAAGCGGCTGACCGTGGAGCGTGACGCCCGGCTGCGCATGTCCCTGCTCGCGGAGCTCGTCCAGGCAGCGGCCGAACCGGATCCCGGCACCCGGCGCCGGGCCCTCGACGCTGGCTGGCAGCTCGAGGGATGGCACGTGGGGATGCGCATCGACGTCCCCGGCACTGTCGACCCGGTGACAATGCGGCCCGAGGTGCTGCGCGCCTTCGACGCCGCCCACCTGAGTGCGCTCGTCGTCGAGCAGGGATCCGGCTGGGGCGCGTGGTCCACGTTCGCCGAAGAGCCGGCGCCCGACCAACTGCAACGGCACGCGATGGCCGTCCGGAGAGCACAGTGGCTGCTGCGCTCGTCGCTGCCCAGCGCCATGGGTGTCGGGCGGATGCACCGCGGCGCCACCGGGCTGGCCCGCACCCTCGGCGAGGCCGGCGACGCCGCTCGGTTGGCCGGCGCACGGTCGGCCAGCGGGTATTTCGTGCACGTGGACCGGCTCGGGCTCGGCCAGCTGTTGCTCGCCTGGACCCGGACCGACACGTTCCTGCCTGCCGCGCGGTCGATGTTGGAGCCGCTGCGCGCGCAGTCCGGCGACCTGCTCACCACACTCACGGCCTACCTCGACGCGGAGTCGTCGTTCACGGAGACCGCCGCGGTGCTCGGGGTCCACCGCAACACGGTCACCGCCCGCGTCGCGCGCGCGCAGGAGCTCCTCGGCGTGGAGCTCACCGACCCTGACGAGCGGCTCGCGCTCCACCTCGCCTGCCGCAGCGTGCTGTTCCACACCTGACCGGCCCACCGGTACCGTCGGCGCCATGAGCATGCCCGGCTCCCGTCCGATGCGGATCGGCAACGCGGAGCGGGAGGCTGCCGTGCGCGCCCTCGGCGAGCACTACGCGCAGGGCCGGCTCGACTCACAGGAGTACGAGGAGCGCACATCCGCGGCGTACGCCGCCCGCAGCACGGACGACCTCGCGCCCCTGTTCGAAGACCTCCCCGGCCACGGCGAGCAGGCCACGACCGTGCTGCCGGTTCCGCCGACCGCGGCCGCGCCGGTGCCACAGGCCCCGCCGCACGACGTCGCCGCGCCGTATGGTCGCGACCCGGCGACCGGGCTGCCCTACTCCGACCGGTACAAGGTGGTGGCCGGCGTGCTGCAGCTGCTGCTGCCGTTCGGCATCGGGCGGTTCTACAGCGGCCACACCGGCATCGCGATCGCCCAGCTGCTGCTGAGCTTCATCGGAATCGGGGTGCTGTGGGCTTTCATCGACGGCATCGTGATCCTTGCCGGCCGGCCCACCGACCCCCACGGGCGGCCCCTTCGCCCATGATCAGCAGCGCAGCGCCGGGATGACCGGCGCTCGTCGTGCCCGCTCGGCGGGGCCAACGGAGGCATCCTTCCCGTTACGTCGCGGGATCAGCACGATCCGGACTATCGGCCACTTCGGCCTTGCGCTCGGCGAACCGCGTCGGTCGGTCCGGCCACGGTGCGTCAGCCGGCCGGGCCGCGGTGGGCGCCCCTGCCAGGGCGTGGGCCGCCAGCACGCCCGCCACCGTCACGCCGTTGACGATCGTGCCGGAGAGCACCATCCGCACCGCGACGGAGAGCGACACCCACCGGACGGACAGGTCGGCCTCCTCGTCGTCCCCCATGTCCGGCCGGTCCACCTCGCTCAGCCCCCGCGCGAGGTACACACGCACCGACTCGTCGGAGAACCCCGGCGAGGGCACCACGTCGACCAGCGTCGACCAGTCGGTGGCAGCGAGTCCGGCCTCCTCCGCCAACTCACGCTTGGCCGTCTCGAGCGGATCCTCCCCGTCGATGTCGAGCAGGCCGGCCGGCAACTCCCAGAGCCGGCGCCGCACCGGGTGCCGGTACTGGTGGATCATCATCACGCGGTCGTCGACGTCCAGGGCGGCGATCGCGACGGCGCCCGGATGCTCCAGGACCTCCCGGACGGCGACGCGTCCGCCCGGCATCACCACCTCGTCCGCGCGCAGGGCCATCACCGCGCCCGCGTAGATGACCTTGCTGGAGCGCACGGGGAAGTCGTGCCGCGGGGCGCTCACGACGCGGTCCCGTTGACGCCTACCGCCGCACGTTCCCTGGGGGGCAGCTCGACCGGGAGCCGGTCCGCGGCTCGGTAGGCGAGGGCAGCGTGCACGAACGCGCTGAACAGCGGGTGCGGCCGCGTCGGGCGGCTCTTGAGCTCCGGGTGGGCCTGGGTACCGACGAAGAACGGGTGCACGTCGCCCGGCAGCTCCACGAAC
>DASRSC010000081.1:0-19555 GCA_035695525.1 Pseudonocardia sp.
CGTGGTCCGCCGCGCGCAGCACCGCCAGGCCGGCGTCCCAGGCGAGAGCGCCTGCGGCGTCGCCGGCATGCCGGCCGCGCAGCGCCAGGCTGATCGGCATACCCATGACGTGGGCGACGTACCGGCGGGTCGGCGCACCGACGGCGGTGGTCACCGCTCTCCCTCGCTGCGCTCGGTCGGCGCTTCGCGAGCGACACCGAAAGCTCACTCACCGGTCATCGTCCCGGTCACCGAACGTCGCCACGCTCACCGGATCGTCACAGCCGGTTCGCGACGCCCTCGGAGGCCTGGATCGCTGCGTGGACGGCCTGCTGCACCTCGCTGATGCTGCCGACGGCCTGGGCCAGCAGCCCGTTGGCCTCCGACACGTCGGCCTGCCCGCTCCCCTC
This sequence comes from Pseudonocardia sp., assembly GCA_035695525.1. Taxonomy (GTDB): domain Bacteria; phylum Actinomycetota; class Actinomycetes; order Mycobacteriales; family Pseudonocardiaceae; genus Pseudonocardia. The sequence continues at coordinate 390 of DASRSC010000081.1, forward strand.
GGTGGCCCGCAGCAGCGCACCCTGGGCCTGCTCAAGAGAGGAGTGCGCCTGCTGCAGTGCGCCGAGGCTCTCCGAGGCCTTGTCGTTGGCCAGCGCGATGCCGGCCCGAACCTCTTCGATGCTCGCCATGACCGAACTCCCCGTCGTGCCCGTGCTGGCTGGACAAGGGGAAATCTAGTCGCGGGGCCGCTACCGGCCGCGTGCGGGCCGTTACCGATCTTTCCGCTGGCCGCGACGAGTGCCGAGCCCTACGTTCTTCCCAAACCTTCCGGATCAGACTTCCAGCACGATGAGGAGCGGGGGCGCATGACATCCGATATCGCTACGAAGACACCACCAACCGGGTTCGGGGCCAAGGTCAGGCAGGTGGGGCCAGGTCTGCTGGCTGCAGCCACCGGCGTCGGCGCGGGGGACCTGGTGGCCACGATGGTGGCCGGGGCCCGCTTCGGCACGGTGCTGCTCTGGGCCGCCGTCCTCGGTGCGGGCCTGAAGCTCGCCCTCGGGGAGGGCGTGGGCCGCTGGAACCTCGCGTCGGGCTCCACCCTGCTCGACGGCTGGCGGCGACTGGGCTACTGGGCCACCGTCTTCTTCGGCATCTACATCGTGATCTGGGGGTTCGTCTACGGGGCAACGGCGATGTCCGCAGTCGGGCTGCCACTGAACGCGCTGTTCGGCGGGCTGTCGGTGCGGTACTGGGCGATGATCGCCGGCGTCGTCGGCCTGGCGCTGGTGTGGATGCAGCGCTACCACATCTTCGAGAAGTTCATGACCGTGCTGGTCCTGATCAAGTTCGTCTCCGTGGTGTCGATCGCCTTCCTCGTCTCGCCTGATCTCGGTGCCCTCGCGAACGGCCTGGTCCCCCGGCTCCCCGAGGGCTCGGTGATCTACGTGCTCGGTCTCATCGGCGGCGTCGGCGGGACCATCACCATGGCGGCCTATGGCTACTGGATGATCGCGAAGGGCTGGAAGGGCACGGGCTGGCTGTCGGTGATGCGGCTGGACAACGCCGTCGGCTACATCATGACCGCGATCTTCGTGATCGCCATGCTCATCGTCGGAGCGGAGATCCTGCTCGGGCAGGACCTCACCGAGAGCGACACGGGCCTGCTCACCCTTGGCACCGAGCTCGGCGCGCGCTACGGCGACTGGGCGCGGATCCTGTTCCTCGTCGGCTTCCTGTCGGTGACCACCACGTCCCTGCTGGGTGTCTGGAACGGTGTGAGCCTGCTGTTCACCGACTGGACGCGGACGATCCGGCTGCCGCACGGCGCGAAGGCCGAGCTCGACTTCGACACCGAGGCGCTCCGAACTGGCCCGGCCACCGCCACGGTGACGGGTTACGAGGCCAGGGTGGCCGAGCGGAGCCTGCCCTTCCGCGCGTACCTGCTGTGGCTCACGCTGCCGCCGATGGCGCTGCTGTTCCTCGACCGGCCGTTCGCCCTCACGCTCGTCTACGGAGTGCTCGGTGCCGCCTTCATGCCGTTCCTCGGGGTCACATTGATCATGCTCCTCAACTCCAGGCGGATCGCTCGGGAGGGCCGCTCCGGGTGGCTGTCCAACGCTCTGCTCACCGCGGCGTCGGCGCTGTTCTTCGTGCTCCTGGTGACGGACCTGATCAACCGGTTCGGGTGACAGTGCGACAAACATGACAATTAGGAACATCTGAGCATCAACCGGGAGAACAGCTCGTCCCGTCATATTACAGGCGATCACACTTCGGGTTACCGATCCTTTGACCACCTGAAGCGGAAGTATTCGTGAACTTCCGACGAAAGCCGCTCTCGTACACTTTCCTGTCGCTTTCGCTTCCCATACTGCCCTCGTATTGACCGTTCGAGCGGCAGGAGAGCAAGGGTGCCCGGCTTCGCAGGCAACCGCTGCATCGCCGGAGTGCCCGCCGTGGCTGCGCTCGCGGTGGCCGCGGCGATCGCGCTGTGGCCCGCCCCCGCTCCAGCCACTGCGCCCGATCTCGTCATCTCGGTGTCGCGGTCGTCGTGCGGGCAGGACTGGACAGACCCGACGCCCGGTCCGCAGACCTTCCAGGTGCACAACACCGGTGCGGTCACGACCACTGTCGACCTGGTCGATCCCGCGACAGGCGGGATCTTCGGCGAGATCGAGGGCCTGGGCTCCGGCACCACGCGCTCCATGCCGGTCACGCTGGGTGACGGCGAGTACGCCTTCCGCTGTCTGCCCGACGACGCCGACGCCGACGTGGGACCGACCGTCCTGTTCAGCGGCAGCGGTGTGCGATCGAGTCCCGCCGTGGTCCCGGTTACGCGCAACGACCTCCTCGGACCCGCGAAGGACTATCGGGAAAAGGTGATCACCGGGCTCGACGCGCTCGTCCGGGACACCGGCGCACTCGCCACGACAGTCCACCACGGGGACCGGCAGGCGAGCGAGGCGGCATGGCTCACCGCGCACCTGTCCTACCAGCAGCTGGGCGCGGCCTACGGCGCCTTCGGCGACGCTGCGTCCGCGATCGACGGCACCGCCGACGGCCTCGCCGGCGGCACCTCGGATCCCGCCTTCACGGGCTTCCATCGCCTCGAGTTCGGACTGTGGCACCGCGCGCCCATGGCTGCGCTGGCCGCGGTGGCCGACCGGCTCGACGCCGACGCGCGCGCTCTGCGGCAGTCCTTCCCTGCCGCGCAGATCGATCCGAACGACCTGGCGCTGCGCGCCCACGAGATCATGGAGGACGCCCTGCAGTTCGAGGTCAACGGCCGTGCCGACTACGGCAGCGGAACCACCCTCGCCACCACCCTCGCGAACATCGACGGCACCCGGACCGCGCTGAACGTGCTGCGCCCTCTGCTCCAGCAGCGGTTGCCCACGCTCCCCACGGTGGACACCTGGCTGGACCGCGCCACCTCGGCCGTGCAAGCCGCATGGCGCCCCGACGGGACCTGGACGCCGGTCGGCGCGCTCGACCAGAGACACCGCGAGGAGATCGACGGCGCGGTGGCGGAGCTGACCGAGCAGCTCGCGCCGGTGGCCACGATCGTCGCGCCGCGGCGGGTCTCGTGACCGCGAGGCTGGGGCGCCGCTCGTTCCTGCGCCGGGCGCTGGTCGGGGCCGGCGTGACGGCCGCGGCCGTGGCCGGCGGCGGAGTGGCCACAGCCGCCGACGGAGACAGCGACGCTCCGGCGATCCCGTTCCACGGCCCGCACCAGGCCGCGATCCTCCGGCCGCCGGCCGCCCGGAGCATCGTCGCGGCGTTCGACATCATCGCTGCCGACCGGGCCGACCTGACCGACCTGCTGCGCACCGTCACCGACCGGGCCCGGTTCCTCGCCGCAGGCGGCGAGCCGCCGGCACTGGGGATCACCGCGCCGCCCCGGGACTCCGGCGTGCTCGGCCCGGTTGTGCCGTCCGGGGACCTGGCCGTGATCGTCGGCGTCGGGGTGTCGCTCTTCGACGATCGCTTCGGGCTCGCCGGCAGCAGGCCGGCGCGGCTGACGACGATGCCGACGTTCCCGAACGACGCGCTCGACCCAGCCCAGTGTCACGGCGACCTGAGCCTGACGCTCTCGGCGTCCTCGCCCGACACTGTGGTGCACGCCCTGCGCGACATCGCCCGCGCCACCCGCGGGGGCATGCAGCTGCGCTGGCGCGTCAACGGGTTCGGCTCACCACCCCGCCCGGCCGGCACCCCCCGCAACCTGATGGGCTTCAAGGACGGCATCGCGAACCCCGACGTGGACGACGCGCCCGAGATGGACCGCCTGGTGTGGGTGGGCAGCGGGCAGTCGGACGAACCGGCGTGGACCGGCGGCGGAAGCTACCAGGTGATCCGCGTGATCCGCATGTTCGTGGAGTTCTGGGACCGCGTGTCGCTCAGCGAGCAGGAGAACGTGATCGGGCGCCGCCGGGACACCGGTGCCCCGCTCGACGGCACGGCGGAAGGCGACATCCCCCAGTTCGCGGACGATCCGGTGGGCACGGTGATCCCGTTGACGAGCCACATCCGCCGGGCGAACCCGCGCACGCAGCAGACGGATGCGAGCCGAATCCTGCGCCGCGCGACGAACTACGACCGTGGAATCGACAGCAACGGCAACCTCGACATGGGCCTGGTCTTCATGTGTTACCAGCAGGATCTCCGGCGCCAGTTCGAGGCGGTTCAGGAACGGCTGACCGATGAGCCCCTCGTCGACTACATCTCACCGTTTGGCGGTGGCTATTTCTTCGCATTGCCCGGCGTCACCGGCCCCGGCGACCACTACGGCCGAGCGTTGCTCTCCTGATTCACCCGCCCCCGATCCCACCAGAAGAATTTCCCCGAAACAGGAGGACAAGTGGGAACCAAATCCAGCAGGTGGCGCCGAGGGCGTTCGCTGCTCGGTGCCTGCGCGCTGGCCTCGGCTGCCGTGCTCGCTGCGGTCACCGTCTCCACGGCGAACGCCGCAGACACCCCGCCTACGGCCGGCAAGCACGCCGACCAGTTCAACACGGCGACATCGATCAAGCACGTCGTGGTGATCTTCGGTGAGAATGTCTCGTTCGACCATTACTTCGGCACCTACCCGAACGCCGCCAACACCGACGGCACCCCGTTCACCGCCGCCAAGCAGACCCCCAAGATCGACGGGCTCACACCCGATCTGCTGCAGCGCAACCCCAACGCCTACAACCCTCAGCGCCTGTCCCCGGACCAGGCGCTGACCTGCAGCCAGAACCACGGGTACGGCGCCGAGCAGGCCGCGTTCGACGGCGGCAAGATGGATCAGTTCGTCGAGAAGACCGAAACCGACACATGCAGCGGACAGCCGATCGTGTTCGGTCAGCCGGGCCTGGTCATGGACTACTACGACGGCAACACCGTCACCGCGATGTGGAACTACGCGCAGAACTACGCGATGAGCGACAACTCCTACAACACGACGTTCGGCCCGTCCACCCCCGGTGCGATCAACCTCATCTCCGGCCAGACGCACGGGACGCAGGCCGTCACCTCGGTGACGCACGACCCGACGTCGGACCCCTTCGTCACGTCCCCGGACGCCAACGGGGTCGGCACGGTGATCGGCGACCCCGACCCGGCGTACGACGACTGCTCGGACAAGAACCACACGGCCACCGACAACCTCGCCAGCCAGAGCGGCAAGAACATCGGTGACCTGCTGAACGAGAAGGGCGTCACCTGGGGCTGGTTCCAGGGCGGGTTCCGCCCGACGGGCAATGCCAACGGGTTCGCAGTGTGCGGGCAGTCGCACCAGAACATCGGGGGCATCAGCGTCACCGACTACAGCCCGCACCACGAGCCGTTCCAGTACTACGAGTCCACGGCCAACTCGAAGCACCTCCCGCCGACCTCGGTGGCGGCGATCGGGCAGACCGACCAGGCCAACCACCAGTACGACACGGCCGACTTCGACGCCGCCCTCGCGGCGGGGAACACGCCTGCGGTCAGCTTCCTGAAGGCCCCGGCCTACGAGGACGGCCACGCCGGCAACTCCAGCCCGATCGACGAGCAGCGGTTCGTCGTCGACGAGATCAACAAGATCCAGCAGTCGAAGGACTGGAAGTCGACGGCGATCGTGCTGGCCTACGACGACTCCGACGGCTGGTACGACCACGCGAACGCGATCGTCAACGGCTCGCAGGACACGACGCAGGACCAGAGCATCTGCAGCGGCACGCCGGTGCGGCTGGGCGGCTACGCGGACCGCTGCGGTTACGGTCCACGGCTGCCGCTCGAGGTGATCTCGCCGTTCAGCAAGGTGAACTTCGTCGACCACACCCGCACCGACCAGACCTCGGTGCTGAAGTTCATCGAGGACAACTGGTCCACCGGCCGGATCGGCGACTCGTCCTACGACGCCTCCGCGGGAGATCTGACGAGCATGCTCGACTTCAAGGGCGCCAAGGCCCGTGCGGTGACCCTGGACCCCGGCACCGGCGCCGTGGTGGACGGGAAGCCGGGCAAGGGCAACGGCTGACGGTCCGCGCGGCCACTGCTCACCCGGAGACCACCCTGGTCGCGTTCGCCGCGACCAGGGTGGTGCGGCGCAGCACGACCAGGTTGACGACCTCCGGGCCCGGTGTTACGAATGTTGAACACGCAATTAAGCGCGGAGGGCCGCTCCGTGCGCCCACCCGGGGAGAACGTCGTGACCATGGCGAACACCGCCCGCACCGTCGACCGGGTCGAGGACGGCCTGCACGCCGGGCCCGACGCGCAGGTCGACGACAAGCGTCTGCTGATCCTGCCGACCGATCCGAGGCGCACCGACCCCTTCCTGGTGCTGTCCGAGGACTGGTTCTCGACACCCGGCTTCGAGTGGCACCCGCATCGCGGGCTGGAGACCGTCACGTTCGTCCTCGACGGGGTGCTCGAGCACGGTGACAACATCGGGAACGCGGGTGCGCTGGAGTCCGGTGACGTGCAGTGGATGACCGCGGGCCGCGGGATCATCCACCGCGAGCTCGCCTACCGCAACGAGCGCGCGCACACCCTGCAGCTGTGGCTGAACCTCCCAGCAGGCGCGCGCATGGTCGACACCCGTTACCAGGACGTCCTCGCCGCAGGCCGGCCGCGGATCACCCGACCGGGAGCCGTCATCGACGTCGTGTCCGGCACCGTCGACGAGGTCACCGGGCCTGCGCTGAACCATTGGCCGGTACAGGGCGTGATCGTCACTATCGAACCCGGCGTCGTGGTCGACCTGCCGGTGCCCGCACCCGATCGGGCGTTCGCCCTGGTCCTTCACGGCAGCACCGCCGTGGCCGGGCACCAGGTGAACGCCGGGCAGGTGGCGTGGTCGGAACCGGTCACCGGGCCGGGCAGCGTGCTCAAGCTGCGCGCGGCCCCCGACACCGACGACGTGGCGCGACTCATGGTCTACAGCGGGCCGCCGGTCGCAGAGCCGATCGTCATGGGCGGCTCGTTCGTGATGAACCACGCACACGAGATCGAGCAGGCCCGCCGCGACTTCCGGTCCGGCGGGTTCGGGCCGGTGCCGAGGCTCGCGCGACTCTAGCGTCGCCCGTCAGGGCGTGCGCAGCAGCATGGCCGTCATCGCCGCAGCCAGCACCACATGCGACACGGCGGCGGTCTGCGGTGCGCACGCCGAGAACGCGGGCGCCCGCAGCGCCACGGCTGCGTTCGGCCCGTCCCTCCCGTCCTGGACGGACACGGCCGGGTGCGCGTCGGGGCATGTGGTGCGACAGCGGTCGGCCCAGCGGAGGGCATGCCAGGCGACGTGGCCGGCGAGCAGCATCGCCGGCGCCGCGACGAGCCCGACCGCGGCGAGGACGAACACCGCAGGCCACACCGCTGTCGGCACAGGATCGCCGAGCGGCGAGAACATGGCCGCCATACCGAGAGCACGGCCGTGTACGAGACCTCGCCGAACGACGTCCCGGCGCAGCCGCGCCAGCCGGACGAGGTGCAGCAGGCCGGCAGCGAGGCAGACCACAGCCAGCGCGGCGGACGTCGACGCCATGGTTGTCCTCCCGACCCCGTTCGGAGGGCAGCCCGATCCACCAGAACGACAGGTCAGGAATTAGGCGCGATTCCATACCGTGCTGGGGTAGGGGCTGGTCCGTCGGGCGTGTGACGAGCAGGGGTCCATGCCGGAATGGGTCTTGCAGAGTGGCCCACCCGCGTTCGAAGGTGTTGCCTTCCCCTTCTGGGCGAGTACGGCGGAGGTCTGAAGATGGCGGGAGAGTCCCGGGTGGTCCGCGCAGCGCTGGTGCAGGCGAAGTGGACCGGCGACACCGCATCCATGGTGGAGGTGCACGAGTCCTATGCGCGCGCCGCGGCGGAACAGGGCGCGCAGGTGATGGGCTTCCAGGAGGTCTTCAACGCGCCGTACTTCTGCCAGGTGCAGGAGGCGGAGCACTACCGCTGGGCCGAACCGGTGCCCGACGGACCCACTGTGCAACGGATGCAGGCGCTGGCCCGCGAGACCGGCATGGTGCTCGTGGTTCCGGTTTTCGAGTTGGAAGCCTCTGGCTTCTACTACAACACCGCGGCGGTGATCGACGCGGACGGTACGTTTCTCGGTAAGTACCGCAAGCACCACATTCCACAGGTCACGGGATTCTGGGAGAAGTTCTACTTCCGGCCGGGAAACCTGGGATGGCCGGTGTTCGACACGGCGGTGGGCAAGGTCGGGGTCTACATCTGCTACGACCGGCACTTCCCCGAGGGCTGGCGCGCGCTGGGCCTGGCGGGCGCGCAGATCGTCTACAACCCCAGCGCGACCAGCCGCGGGCTCTCGTCGTACCTCTGGAAGCTGGAGCAGCCCGCCGCGGCCGTCGCCAACGAGTACTTCATCGCCGCCATCAACCGGGTCGGGGTGGAGGAGTACGGCGACAACGACTTCTACGGCACCAGCTACTTCGTCGACCCTCGCGGCCAGTTCGTCGGCGAGCCTGCGTCGGGCAGCGACGAGGAGCTTGTGGTGCGCGACCTCGACCTCGGGATGATCGACGAGGTGCGCCAGCAGTGGGCGTTCTACCGCGACCGCCGGCCCGATGCGTATGGACCGCTGGTGGAGCAATGAGCGAGCTTGCGCGCGAATCAGTGTCACTGCGCCCGCGCGCTGATACGTCTCACGATGGGCCGACCGAGCACAGCGAGGGAGTGCGATGAGTGCTCAGGAGCTGTTCGCCCGTACCCGCGCAGTCCTGCCCTCCTGGCTGGCGGTCTATTACGAGGAGCCGATCGAGATCGAGCGCGGCGAGGGCCGCTACGTCTGGGACGCCGACGGCAAGCGCTACCTCGACTTCTTCGGCGGCATCCTCACCACGATGACGGCACACGCGCTGCCTGAGGTGACCAAGGCCGTCAGCGAGCAGGCCGGGCGGATCATCCACAGCTCCACGCTGTACCTCAACCGGCCGATGGTGGAGCTGGCCGAGCAGATCGCGGCGGTCTCGGCCATCCCCGACCCCAAGGTCTTCCTGACCACCAGCGGCACCGAGGCCAACGACGCGGCGCTGCTGCTCGCCAGCACGCTGCGCCGGTCGAACCAGATCCTGGCGCTGCGCAACAGCTACCACGGCCGGTCGTTCTCCACGATCGCGATCACCGGCAACCGCTCGTGGTCGCCCACCTCGCTGTCGCCGTTCCAGACCTACTACGTGCACGGCGGCCAGCAGTACCGCTCGCCGTACGCGGGGTTGTCCGACGGTGAGTACATCGCCGCGTGCGTGGCCGACCTGCAGGACGTGCTCGACCAGTCGGGCGGTGACATCGCGGCGTTCATCGCCGAGCCGATCCAGGGCGTCGGCGGGTTCACGTCGGGGCCGGACGGGCTGCTGGGCGCGTTCGCCGCGGTGCTGCGCGACCGCGGGATCCTGTGGATCAGTGACGAGGTGCAGACCGGGTGGGGCCGAACCGGCGACCACTTCTGGGGGTGGCAGGCCCACACCGCCGACCACGGCGACGCCACTCCCGACATCGTCACCTTCGCGAAAGGCGTGGGAAACGGATTGTCGATGGGCGGGGTGATCGCCCGCGCCGAGATCATGGACTGCCTCGGCGCCAACTCGATCTCGACGTTCGGCGGCTCGCCGCTCACCGCCGCGGGGGCCCTGGCCAACCTGCGCCACCTGCTCGACCACGACCTGCAGACCAATGCCGCCCGGCACGGTCCGGCGCTGCTCGACGGGCTCCGCGCACTGGAGAGCCCGATCGTCGGCGACGTCCGTGGCAAGGGGCTGATGATCGGCATCGAACTGGTGCGCCCGGACACGGGCAGCCCCGGCGAGCCCGCACCCGAGCTCGCGGCGGCCGTGCTGGAGGCCACCAAGCGGCGCGGCCTGCTCGTCGGTAAGGGCGGTCTGCACGGCAACGTGCTGCGCATCGCCCCGCCACTCAGTCTCACCGCTGACGAGGCCGCCGAGGGCCTCGCGGCGCTCGTCGCCTCGATTCAGGAGGTCACGCCATGACCCGCACGCTGATCCGCAACGGCCTCGTGATCACCGCGTCCGACGAGCTGGCGACCGACGTCCTGATCGAGGACGAGACGGTGGTCGCCCTGGCGGACCCGTCGATCTCCGAAGGGTGGACCGCCGACACCGTCATCGACGCCACCGGCAAGTACGTCATCCCGGGCGGCGTCGACGCGCACACGCACATGGAGCTGCCGTTCGGCGGCACGTTCGCCTCCGACACCTTCGAGACCGGCACCCGCGCGGCGGCGTGGGGCGGCACCACGACGATCGTCGACTTCGCCGTGCAGTCCATGGGTGGGTCGCTGCGCGAGGGCCTCGATGCCTGGCACGCCAAGGCCGACGGGCAGTGCGCCGTCGACTACGCGTTCCACATGATCATGGCCGACGTGAACGAGGGCTCGCTGAAGGAGATGGAGACCCTCGTCGGCGAGGGGATCACCAGTTTCAAGCTCTTCATGGCCTATCCCGGCGTCTTCTACAGCGACGACGGCAAGATCCTGCGCGCGCTGCAGAAGGGGGCCGAGACCGGCGGGCTGATCATGATGCACGCCGAGAACGGCATCGCGATCGACGTGCTCGTGGAGCAGGCGCTGGCCCGCGGCAACACCGACCCGCGCTACCACGGGGTCGTCCGGCACGCCCTGCTGGAGGCCGAGGCGACCAGCCGGGCGATCAAGCTCGCTCAGGTCGCGGGCGCGCCGATCTACATCGTCCACCTGTCCGCCATCGAGGCGCTCGCCGAGCTGACGCGGGCGCGCGACGAGGGCGTCAACGCGTTCGCGGAGACGTGTCCGCAGTACCTGTACCTCTCGACCGACGATCTGGCGCGGCCGGGCTTCGAGGGCGCGAAGTACGTCTGCTCGACGCCGTTGCGGCCCACCGAGCACCAGGCGGCGCTGTGGCGGGGCCTGCGCACCGACGACCTGTCGGTGGTGTCCACCGACCACTGCCCGTTCTGCTTCAAGGGCCAGAAGGAGCTGGGCCTCGGCGACTTCTCCAAGATCCCCAACGGGCTGCCCGGCGTCGAGAACCGGATGGACCTGCTGCACCAGGCCGTGCTCGACGGACACATCGGACGGCGGCGCTGGATCGAGATCGCCTGCGCCACGCCGGCCAAGATGTTCGGGCTCTACCCGCGCAAGGGCACCATCGCGCCGGGCGCCGACGCCGACGTGGTGATCTACGACCCCGCCGCGCAGCAGGTGATCAGCGTCGAGACGCACCACATGAACGTCGACTACTCCTGCTACGAGGGTCGCACCGTCACCGGCAGGGCGGAGACCGTCCTGTCCCGTGGTCGGGTGGTGGTCGACAAGGGCGAGTACCTCGGCGCGCCGGGCCACGGGCGGTTCCTGCGCCGCGACACCTGCCAGTACCTGCGCTAGGGGACGCGCGATGGACATCGGACTGGTCCTGCAGACCGACCCGCCTGCGTCGACCGTCGTGGACCTGATGGTGCGGGCGGAGGAGCTCGGGTTCAGCCACGGCTGGACGTTCGACTCCCACGTGCTCTGGCAGGAGCCCTACGTCATCTACTCCCGGATCCTGGAGCGGACGTCACGGCTGCTCGTCGGGCCGATGGTGACCAACCCCGGCACCCGCGACTGGACGGTCATCGCGTCGCTGCACGCCACGTTGAACGACATGTTCGGCAACCGGACGATCTGCGGCATCGGGCGCGGCGACTCCGCGATGCGCGTGCAAGGGCGGCCACCGACCACGCTGGCCCGGCTCGAGGCGTCGATGCGCGTCATCCGGGAGCTGGCCGAGGGCCGCGCGGTCGACCTCGACGGCACCACGGTGCAGATCCCCTGGGTGCGCGCGGGCGCCTCGCTGCCGGTCTGGATGGCTGGCTACGGCCCCAAGGCGCTCGACCTCGTCGGCCGGGCCGCCGACGGGTTCATCCTGCAGCTCGCCGACCCTTACCTCGTGGAATGGACCGTGAAGACGGTGCGCGCCGCTGCCGAGGCGGCGGGCCGCGACCCGGCGGCGATCACGATCTGCGTCGCCGCTCCCGCGTACGTGGGGGACGACCTCGCCCACGCCCGTGACCAGTGCCGCTGGTTCGGCGGGATGGTCGGCAACCATGTCGCCGACCTGGTGTCGCGGTACGGCGAGAGCTCGGATGCGGTCCCGGACGTGCTCACGGGCTACATCGCGGGCCGCCACGGCTACGACTACTCCCACCACGGCCGCGCCGACAACCGCTCCACCGACTTCGTACCCGACGAGGTCGTCGAGCGGTTCTGCCTGCTCGGCCCGCCGGCCGCACAGCTGGACAAGCTCGCCCAGCTGCGGGAGCTCGGGGTGGACCAGTTCGCGATCTACGCCATGCACGACGCCCGGGAGGAGACGATCGAGGCATACGGGAGGTCGGTGATCCCCGCGCTGGGCTGAGGGCGCCGCATGTGCGACGCGCCGCAGTGGGCGAGCTGCGCACGAGGTGGAGCTCGCCCACCGTCAATGGTCAGCGCGCAAGCTCGCTCACCGAATGCCGACCACGTCCAGGGGGGCGGCCTCGGGCGCCGTCGTTCGCGGGCTGGAGGATGCCGGGCCCGTCGTGGGGGCGCCCAGCGCCACCGTGACGGCGGCCCGCGCACCGGCCGTGACGTGCACGACCCGCGTCGCCGGAGCGTATCCGGTCGTGGTGAGGGTGTAGGTGCCCTCGGTGAGGTCGTCTAAGGCGAACGTCCCATCCGGGCCGGTGACCGTCGAGGCCACGACCGTGCCGGTGCTGTCCACCAGTGTGGCCATCGCCTCCGGGACGCCATGTCCGGTGCTCGCCGTGGTGACTGTGCCGAGCAGCCGCGAGCGCTGCGGCAGCTCGATGTCGCGCTTGATCGCGGCCCCGATGTCCAGCCGCACGCTCACCGCGACCGGCTGCCGGCCGGGGCTCGCGGCGGTCAGCGTGTAGATGCCGTCGGGCACCCCGGCCAGTCGGTAGCGGCCGTCGGGCTCCGCCATAGCGGCGGCGGTGACGTCGCCCTGTGCGTCGATCAGTGTGACGTTCGCGCCGCCCACTGAGCGGAGTCCGCCGGCGGGGTCCGGCGTCTGCACGACTCCGAACACGGAGCTGGTGCCGGTGAGCGAGACGTCGTGCCGGGACGGCCGGTCCGCCACGGCGACCAGTCCGGCATGGGGCTGGTAGGTGCCGGTGGCCACGACGACGAGGTACATGCCCCCGCTAGGCAGGGCGACGCGGTAGCTGCCGTCGGCGGCGGTGCTGGTGCGGGCCTCCTGCCGGCCGGCCGGGTCGGTGACGGTCACGACGACCTGCGCGAGCCGGCCGCCGTCACCGCGGCTGACGATGCCGAACACGCCGGGACCGTCGCGGTACGAAGATGCGTCTACGCGCCCGGACATCGGTGCTGTGACAATCGAACCGATGGCGCCCGCGACCGGGGTGCCATTCCCGTTGCTTCGGCCGTTCCCGTTGCTTCGGCCGTTCCCGTTGCTCCGGCCGTTGCCGTTGCTTCCGGAGAGTTGCACTCCGGACTCCTGGGTTGACAGCGTGTGGCGCCCTGCGTCTTTACCGGCACCGGCGCCGGCAAGCACAAGGACCGGGGCTGGACCGGTGGGCTGGCCGGGGTGAGCGGGCACGGCGCCCCCCATCGTCCCGGCCGCCTCGGGAGCGCTGCCGCGCAGCGGCACCTCGCGGATGATCAGCGCCGCGAGCACAGCGACGAGTCCCACGATTCCGGCCCACATGAACGCGGTGGTGGTGCCGCTGGCGACTGCCGCCTGGTAGGCGTCGCGGACTGCGGCGGGCAGGCCGCCGAGCATGGCCGGGGTGATCTGCCCGCCCGTGACCTGCTCGCCGCCCGCTGTGCCGAGCCGGTCGGACAACGTGGCGGTGAGCCTGGTGGTGTAGAAGACGCCCAGCAGCGACACGCCGAGCGAGCCGCCGACCGTGCGGAAGAGGGTCGATGCGCCGCTGGATGCGCCGATGTCGCGCTGCGCCACGCTGTTCTGCATCACCAGCATCGTGGTCTGCATCAGCAACCCCATGCCGACACCGAGCACCACCATGAACAGCGACGTCGTCAGCTGCGTGGTGGCCAGGCCCATCAGGGACAGCAGCCCGAGGCCCGCAGCCATCAACAGCGAGCCCGTGATGATCACGACCTTGTAGCGGCCGGTCCGGGAGACGAGCTGCCCGCTCAGCAGCGAGGTCACCAGCATGCCGCCCATCAGCGGGAGCAGCAGCAGCCCACTGCTGGTCGCCGACGCGCCCTGGACGATCTGCTGGTACTGCGGCAGGTACGTCACCGCGCCGAACATTGCGAAACCGGTGAGGAACGTGACGACCGTGACGGCGGAGAAGTTGCGGTTGCGGAACAGCTCCAGCGACAGGATCGGTTCGCTGACCCGCCGCTCGATGCGCACGAACAGCGCCGTCCCGACGACGGTGAGCACGCCCAGGCCGACGATCTGCCACGAACCCCACGGGTACTGGCTACCGCCCCAGCTGGTGAGCAGTGTCAACGCCGAGATCGCGACGGCGAGCGTGCCCGCGCCCAGCCAGTCGATCTTCGCCTCGCGGCGGACCCGCGGCAGGTGCATGGTGAACCACACGACGATCAGTGCAACGACGCCCAGGGGCAGGTTGATGTAGAACGCCCAGCGCCAGCTGAGGTTGTCGGTGAGGAACCCGCCGAGCAGCGGGCCGCCGATGAACGCCAGCGGCATCACCGCGGCCATCAGGCCCTGGTAGCGGCCCCGATCGCGCGGCGGCACCAGGTCGCCGATGATCGCCGTCGCGCCGACCATGAGACCGCCGGCGCCGATGCCCTGGATGGCCCGGAACACGATGAGCTCCATCATGTTCTGGGAGAGACCCGAGAGCGCCGAGCCGACCAGGAAGACCACGATCGAGGCCATGAAGATGCCCTTGCGCCCGTACAGGTCGCCGAGCTTGGCCCATACCGGTGTCGAGACCGCGGTGGTCAACGCGTAGGCGGTCACGACCCAGGACAGGTGTTCCAGCCCTCCAAGATCACCGACGATCGTCGGCATCGCGGTGCCGACGATCAGGTTGTCCAGCATCGCCAGCAGCATCGCGATCATGAGACCACTCATGACCGTGTATATCTCGCGCTTGCTCCGCACGGGCGGCGCTTCCCGCATGTCAACGTCGGGGACGGTCTGGCCCATCTCGCTCTCCCACTCCACGGTCTGCCGCGTCGCACGGCACCAAACTAACTAGTCGACAGGCTAGCACCCGAAACTAGCCCGTCGACAAGTAAGATGTGTGACATGAGCAGCAGCACCGATGAGCGGCGGACCAACACCCGCGAGCAGATCCGGGCAGTCGCGCTGGAGTTGTTCTCCGAGCGCGGCTACGACAAGACGTCGCTGCGTGAGATCGCGGAGCGGCTCGGCGTCACGAAGGCGGCGGTTTACTACCACTACCGCACAAAGGAGGAGATCCTCTCCAGCCTGCTCGACGAGCATCTGGCAGGCATGGACGCCATCGTCGAATGGGGACAGGCCCAGCCGCCCGGTCCCGACCGTCGCCGGGAGATCCTGCAGCGCTACAGCGCGCTGCTGGCCGGTCCGACCGACGAGGCACCACAGCTGACCCGCTTCCTGCAGGAGAGCCAGACCTCGATCAAAGAGCTCGCCGCGGGCGCCGGTATGCGGGAACGGTTCCAGCAGCTCAGCGCGCTCCTCGTGGAGCCGGACGCCGAGCTGGTCGAGCAGCTGCGTGGCCGGCTCGCCCTCGTCGCCCTGCACTTCGGCGCGTTCGCGCTCGACGAGATCCCTGGCACCCGCCTGGAACGGCGCGACGCGGCGTTGCAGGTGGCACTCGAGCTCGGCCTTCCCTGATGCCGTTGGCGTGGCGGACAAACGCGTACGTGCAGGCATTCGCTGGTGCGGAGGTCGGCGGGTACATGATGCGGGGTGACCAGCCCGGTGCGTGAGCGGCCGCAGCCGTGCGGCTCCTCCGACAGCAGGTACTCACACCGTGCGGATCGTCGCCATCATCGCCATGTCCTCGTGCTCCAGGTTGTGGCAGTGGAAGACGAACCGGCCGGCGTAGTGCTCGAACCGCACCGCGACGTCGACGACCTCCGCGGGCCGGATGTCCACTGTGTCCTTCCAGCCGATGTCGTAGGGCCCCGGGCCCTCGCTGCCCCGCCGCAACACCTGGAACGCGTCGAGGTGCACGTGCACGGGATGGTGGACGTCGCTGACGAACCGCCACACCTCGGTCTCCCCGAGGGTGATGTCGGCCAATGAGCGGGCCGGGTCGAAGGACCCCCCGTTGATCGTCCAGCCGCGGTGGTCGCCGACCGAGCCGCGGGTGAACCGGAACGTCCGCTGCGGCGCGCCCGCGGGCGGGACGAGCGGCTCCACGTCCGCGAGCCGGTCGGGAACCCGGCTGTCGTCGGGAGCGGTCCGGACCACCCGGAACCGCATCACGTCCCGCGTCCGGCCCGTGCCCAGCGGGTTGATCATCGTGACCTCGGAGCCGGCCGGCAGTGCCGTGAAGTCGACGACGACGTCGAACCGTTCACCCGCGGCGATCTCCAGCGCCTGATGCGTCACCGGAGCGGCGAGGAGCCCGTTGTCGGAGCCGATCTGAACGAACGGCAGGTCCGGCACCCCCGGCACGCGCAGCACCAGCCGGTACCGGCGGGCGTTCGAGGCGTTCAGCAGCCGCAGCCGGTAGCGCGACGCGTCGACCTCGTGCACCGGCCACGGTGCCCCGTTGACCAGCACGACGTCGCCGAGCACGCCCTCCATCCAGTCGTCCTCAACGCCCGGCAACGAGCGCATCCCCTGGTCCAGTCCCGGATAGGCGAAAGAACCGTCGGCGGCGAACGCGCGGTCGCAGATCATCAGCGGCAGCTCGCGCTCGCCGCGGGGCAGGGGCAGCGCGTCCTCGATGTCGTCGCGCACGAGGTGGAAGCCGGCGAGCCCGCGGTAGACGGACGGACCGGTGAAGTCCATGCGGTGGTCGTGGTACCAGAGCGTTGCCGCGCGCTGGTCCGTCGGGTAGCGGTACTCGCGCTCGCCCGCGGCCACGTCGCCGAGCATCCCGTGGTGCGGTGTCCAGCCCGCCGCGTTCCCGGCGGGAAGCACCAGATCCAGCGGCCAACCGTCGCTCTCGGCCGGAGTGTGCCCGCCGTGCAGGTGCACGACCGTGGGCACCGGCAACTCGTTGCGGTGCTGCACCACGACGAGGCGACCTCGGCGGGTCTCGAACGTCGGTCCCGGGAAAATCCCGTCGTACCCGAGCACGGGGGTGCGCAGTCCGGGAAGGATCTCCACGTTGGCGACGCGCTGCGTCACGCGGTAGAGGTCCGCCCCCGTCGGATCCGTACCTACCGGGCGTGCCACGGGAGACACGGGCAGCGGAACGCGGAACGCGTCGGGCAGCGGCACGGCACTCGTGAGCTGCTCCCCCGTCTGACCGGGCGCCGAACCCAGCCCGCAGCCGGCCAGCGCGGCCCCGGCTCCAGCCGCCCCGAGCAGCCCGAGGAAGCCGCGGCGCGAGAGCCGGGTCATCGCCGGGTCCGCGGCAGTGCCGCCGACGGGGTCCACACCCAGATCGCCAGCAGCACCGAGGTGACGACGATCGCGACGCCGAGCGGGATGTGCAGCTCCAGCTGCCGCGTGTACCCCGCAGCGATCTGGAACCCCTCGGCGAGGACCAGCAGCACCGCCACCGGCAGCACCCAGAGCCGTCCCCGGCCGCCGAGCACGTAGGCCAGAGCCGCACCGATGACGACGAGCCCGACCAGCGCCAGGAGCGTCCCGACGAGGCCGTGCACGCCGATCGCGTCGACGTCGCCGGTGAGGTACAGCCCGGCCAGTACCGGCTGGGCGAGGACGGCAAGGAGGTGCACGGTGATCAGCGATCTGAGCAACCACAGGGAGATCCGGAGCGCGCGAGCGACGGGCGCCGTAGGCGCGAGAGTGTCCACGCCGAGGATGGTATGAGTAGACAATCTACATATACATCAGGGATTCCCCTGAACCATGACCTGATGTGCCGCCGGAACGGGTAGGTAGAATCCCTACTCGTGCGACCTGACGCCGTTCGCGGTCATCTCGACGGGTTGATCCTCGCCGTACTCGAGGACGGGCCCCGGCACGGGTACGCGATCATCGAGGCGCTGCAGACGCGCAGCGGCGGCGCCCTGGAACTGCCGACCGGCACGGTCTATCCGGCGCTTCGCCGCCTCGAGCGCGCGGCCCTGCTCTCGGGCACGTGGAGCACCGTCGGCGGCCGCGAGCGGCGCACGTACACGCTCACGCGCGCCGGGCGGCACGCGCTGGCGAACCAGCGGGCCGACTGGAGCGAGTTCAGCGCGGTGGTGGACGCGGTGCTGCGGCCGGCCGCCGGGCGTCCTGCGGCGGGCATGCCGTGACCGTCACGGATCCGGTCGACCGGCACCTCGCCGAGCTCGAGCGGAGGCTGAGCGGACCCTCCCGCACCCGGCGGAGCATGCTGAGGGAGGCGCGCGACGGGCTGGTCGACGCCGTCGCCGCGCATCGCAGGTGTGGCCTCGACGCGCACGAGGCAGCGGCGAAGGCGGTGCGCGACTTCGGCTCCGTCCGCGAGATCGCACCGCTGTACCAGGACGAGCTCGTGGCTCGTCAGGGCCGGTGGGCCGCGCTGCTGCTCCTTGTCGTCTTCCCGGGGTTGACTCTCGGCTGGGGCATGCTGTGGCGCCTCGGCGTGAGGTGGGAATCGGAGCCGGCCTCGGATCTCGTCGTGGCGCTGGCCCGCCTGCAGGACACAGCGAGCGCGGTGGTGGCAGTGGTGGCCCTCGTCCTGCTCGCGGTCACGTTTCGCCGGGCGGCGCCCGCACGGCAGGTCGCCGTGCTGGTGAGTCTCACCGGGGTGGTCGGAGCTGTGGTCTGCGGCGGCACCGGCCTGGTGATGAACCTGGCCAACGGTTCCGCGGGGCGCGAGCTGGTCGAGGCGAACCCGTACGCCGTGCCGGCGTTCGGCTGCAGCGCGCTCTTGTGTGCGTTGGTGCTCCGGTCGGCGGTGCGGACGCTACTGGTGGCTGGTAGCCCTGTACCGACGGCGGCCGAGCGCTGAGATCCCGATCCACCTCGCTACCCAGACAGGAGATGGCAAGGATTCCTGTCACCGTTGGGTCATGACCGCACAGAACAACCCACTCACCGACCGCGTGGCGCTCGTCGCGGGCGCGACACGAGGGGCCGGCCGGGGCATCGCGGTGGAGCTCGGCGCGGCGGGGGCAACCGTGTACGTGACCGGCCGGTCG
>DASRSC010000082.1:0-22824 GCA_035695525.1 Pseudonocardia sp.
GACGACACCACCTGGGCCAGCCCCACCGACCAGTACGCCGACTTCGCCGAATTCACCCTCTCCACCGACTCCCCCTCTCCCCCCGGCCGGACGACGCTGCGAAGCAGTTCGTCCGGCGAGTGCGAAAAGGCCGGCGACTCCTGATGGCGTGTCATGACGTGTCGGATCGGCAGCAGCGGCGACCGGGCAGGTCCCCCATGATGACGAGGACCACCCTCCGGGCCGCGCTCCTGATGGCCGTGCTCTGTCTTCTGGGCAGCGCCTGCTCCACGCCCACACCGCCACCGCTGGCCCGGCGCGAGGTCGCATCGGACACGGTGATCGATCCGGCTCGGCCCTGCGTTCGCGAAGCCCCCGTGCCAGTCCCGTCCCCCCAGGCCGAGCCCGCCGACCAGGCTGGATCCGGCGGACTCGGCGCTACCTTCGACGCGGGAACGAACAAGATCGTGCTGTCCGCCGGGCAGGGCATCACCCTGCCCGCATTGAGCCAGGCGATCGACGACCCCCGGGCCGTTCGCGAGGTCGCCCCCGGCGAGTGGCTGCTCGGCGCGACCATCGACGTACTCCCCGGCGCCTCCCTACGGATCCGTGCACCCGATGTCCGCTGGCTGATGCTCAGCAGCAGCCCGGCCGGATTCGTCTCCGTCAAGGCTCTCGGTGGCGGGCTCGACATCACCGGAACCTGCGTCACCTCATGGGACCCCATGCAGGGCCGCGTCGACACCGAGCACCTCGACGGGCGCAGCTTCCTGCTCGCCCGCAACGGCGGGCAGTTGACCATCGACCACGCCGAGGTGCGCTACCTCGGCTACGGCGAGGTGGAAGCCTACGGAATGTCCTGGCGCGTGCAGGGGACGAGCGGCCACATCACCAACAGCATCGTGTCGCACCTGTTCTACGGGCTCTACACCTTCGAAATCAGCGGCCTCGTCGTGCAGGACAACGAGTTCCACGACAACGTCCTGTACGGCATCGACCCGCACACGAACTCACACAATCTTCTGATCGAACGCAACATCGTGCACGACAACGGCAAACACGGCATCATCCTGGCCGAGGACTGCACCGACAGCGTCATCCGCGACAACATCGTCTACCGCAACGAACACCACGGAATCGTGCTCTACCTGAACTCCGACCGGAACCTCGTCGAAGGCAACAAATCCTTCGCCAACGCCGCTACCGGCATCAACATCAACCAGTCCGCGGGCAACACCGTCCGGGGTAACCACACGTACGACAACACCGAATCCGGCATCGGCGTCAGCCAGACAGCGCAGGACAACATCGTCGAGAACAACCAGATCCGTGGGAACCAGCAGGACGGCGTCCGGCTCGTCAGCGAGGCCACTCACACCACGGTGCGCAACAACATCATCGGGGAGAACGCCCGCTACGGCGTTTACATCGACAGCACCGGCCCCTACGCGCTGACCGGCAACACCATCTTCAACAACCGAACCGGCATCATGTTCAAGAACAGAACCACCACTCCCCCGACCGACAACCAGGTCTTCGCCAACGACAAAGCCGACATCGCGAACACCGAGAGCCGCTGACGGGCCGGACAGCTCGCGGTCCTCGCCGGGCGAGGTTCACGCCACGGCGCGGCCGGCGTGCGGTCAGGTCACCCCGCCATCAGACGGCGCAGGAACGGGGCCAACAGGGCGAGCACGAGGCCCAGCGCGATCGCGACGGCACCGAGCACCCCGAAGTAGGCAGCCTCGGCGGTGGGGCTGTAGTACTGCGCCAACACCCCCGACATTGCTGTGCCCAGCGCGATCGACAGGAAGAACAGAGCCACCATCTGGGTGCGGAACGCCTCGGGAGCGAGTTTCGTGGACAGTGACAGGCCGACCGGCGACAACAGCAGCTCCGCGATGGTGAAGACGAAGAGGATGCCGATCAGCCCGAGCAGGGGAGCGCTGCCGGGATCGTCGCCTGCCATCGGCAGGAACAGCAGGAACGCCACGCCCATCATGGCGGTTCCGAGCGCGAACTTGATCGGGCTCGACGGCTGCCGGGACCCGAGCTTGGTCCACAGCGCGGCGAACGCACCGGAGAGCAGGATGACGAACACGGGGTTGATGGACTGGACGAAGGAGACCGGCATCTCCCAGCCGAAGATGTCCCGGTTCAGCTGCTCGTCGGAGTAGATCGTCACCACCGTGAACTGCTGCTGGTAGAGCGACCAGAATGCCGCGCTGGCGATGAACATCGGGATGAAGGCGAGCACCCGACGCCGCTCCAGCACGGTGATCCGCCTGCTCCGGAGAATGATCACGAAGTAGACGATCGTCGCGATCACGCTGAGGGCGACGACGACGTTCGCGAGGCGGTCCGGCGTGAGCACCCCGGTGAACGCCAGCACGGCGATCAGGGCCACAGCAGCGACAGCCGTCCCCGCGACCAGGGGCCACCGGGACGCCGGCAGCGGGCTCGGCACCTCGCGGGCCTTCCCGGTCAGGTGCTTGCGACCGATGCTGTACTGCGCCAGCCCGATGGCCATGCCGACGGCGGCGAGCCCGAAGCCGTAGTGGAACCCGAGGCCGCTCTGGAGCAGCCCGGTGAGAATCGGCCCGACGAGTGCCCCGAGGTTGATCCCGAGGTAGTACAGCGAGAAGCCCGCGTCGCGCCGCACGTCCCCCGGTGCGTACAGCGTCCCGACCAGCGACGTGGCCGTGGCCTTCACGCCACCGCTGCCGAGCGCGATCAGCACCAGCCCGACGCCCACACCCAGCAGGCCGGGCAGCACCGACAGGGCCAGGTGGCCGATCATCACCAGGACCGCGCTGTAGAAGAGCGTCCGTTCGGCGCCGAGCATGCGGTCGGCGAGCCATGCCCCGAGGATGGTCGACAGGTACACCAACCCGCCGTAGGCGCCGACGATGCTGGTGGCTGCCGTCTGGTCGATCCCCAGCCCACCCTGAGCTGTGGAGTAGTAGAGGTAGATCAGCAGGATTCCCTGCATCCCGTAGAACGAGAAGCGCTCCCACATCTCGACACCGAACAGGTTCGCCAGAACCCGCGGCTGACCGAAGAACGTCTTCTCGGTACGAGCTGCATCGGCCACATCTGTCACGACGCACCATCCGCTCCGTAGGGCGCGGCACAGGTCCGGAACGGAACGTCCCAGGATTCGCGACCTTGCGATTGCCGTCGACTGTATTCCCTGCGACCGGATGGGAAAAGGTCACGACCGGCTGACGCGGTGGTGGTGCGTGACAGTACGGGTGACTCCGTGGCGAAACCGGATGTTTTTCCTCCCGGGCGAGAAGTCTGCCACCATTTGGCCGTATCGTCAGCGCGGTGACCGGCCGCCACGACTCGTCCATTCCCGCGCCGGACGTTGCTGCTCTCGTGGCGTCCTGGGCCGGCTATCTATTGCGCCCGGGGTACCTGCCGATGTCGCGGGAGGAGTTGCACCAGTTCCTCACCGGGGCGGCACTGCGGTTGGCGCACGCCGCGGCGGCCGAGCCGGTTGATCTCGCCGCGGCCCGGCGGGTGGGCGCCTCGATCGTCCACGGCGGACTGCACTCTGCCGATGTCCTGCCGGCCACAGTGGCCGTGCTGGCCCGGCATCTCGTCCCCGTGGCGCAGTCGGCAGGCGCCGACCGGCCACAGGAGACCGCGCCGGCCATTCAGGCGGCTGTCACCGACGGCTACCTGGCACAGCTCCGGGCCCGGATCCGGGACGAGCAGGAGATGACGCGCAGAGCGGAGGTCACGGCCCGCCGCCAGATCGAGGGGGCTCTGCGCGCCAGCGAAGCCCGCTTCCACGCCATCTTCGCCAACGCGGGGATCGGCATTGGCATCGCGGACATGGAGGGCCGCATCGTCGAGGTGAACACGGCGTTCGCCGGGATGCTCGGATACACGGTCGACGAGTTCCGCCGGCTCACGGTGGGCGACCTGGTGTATCCCGACGACGCAAGCGGAAGGTGGGACCTCTACCGGGACATCGTCGAGGGCAAGCGGCACAGCGCCCGGGTCGAGAAGCGCTACCGGCATCGCGACGGGCACGCTGTGTGGACCGACCTCACCGCCTCGCTCATCCGGGACGCCCAGGGCACCCCCCTCTACACCGTCGCGATGGCCGAGGACGCCACCACCCGCCGCGACCTGCAGGAGCGGTTGCAGAGACAGGCCCTGCACGACCCGTTGACCTTGCTGCCCAACCGCGCCCTGTTCCAGGAGCGGCTCGGCGCGGCGTTCTCCCGCCCGGGCAGTCACGTCGGGATCTGCTATCTCGACCTGGACCGGTTCAAGGCCGTGAACGACCGGCTCGGCCACGACATCGGTGACGCGCTGCTGATCGCGGTGGCGCGGCTGCTGGACAAGTACGTGTCCACCCGTGGACATCTTGTCGCCCGGATGGGCGGCGACGAGTTCGTCATCCTCGTCGACCACCCACCGAACGGCGAGCTGGCGATCCTCGCCGACACCATCCTCGCCGTGCTCACCGACCCGATCGACGTCGACGAACACCGCATCGTCGTCTCGGCCAGCATCGGCGTCGTCGAGTGCGGGGTCGACGAGACGACGCCCGCGGAGATCCTGAAGGCCGCCGACGTCACGTTGTACTGGGCGAAGTCCGAGGGCCGGAACCGGTGGGCCCGCTTCGACCCCGAGCGCAACGCCCGGGACATGACCCGCTACACGCTCTCGGCCACCCTGCTCCCCGGCCTGGAACGCGACGAGTTCCGGGTGGAGTACCAGCCGATCGTCGAGCTCGTCGACGGCCGGGTGCGTGGCGTCGAGGCGCTCGTCCGCTGGGTACACCCCACCCTCGGCCGGCTCAGCCCTGACCAGTTCATCGACCTCGCCGAGGAGACCGGCAGCATCGTGCCGCTCGGCCGGCGGGTGCTGACCGAGGCCTGCGAGCGTGGAGCCGAGTGGAACGCCGCGCACCCCGAGGCCGAGCTGTTCGTCAGCGTCAACCTGGCCGTCCGGCAGGCACACGACCCCGACCTCGTCGACGACGTCGCCCGCGCCCTCGCGAGAACCGGACTGCCGCCGCATCTGCTTCAGCTCGAGCTGACCGAGAGCGCGCTGCTCGGGCCGGCCGGGAGACCCGTCGAGGCGATCACGGCACTGGCCGCCATGGGAGTCCGGATCGCCGTCGACGACTTCGGCACCGGCTATTCCAACCTCGGGTACCTCCCCCGGCTCCCCCTCCACACTCTGAAGCTCGCCGGAATGTTCATCGAGGGCCTGCGCAACCCCGCAACCGGGGCCGACCCCATCGTGGGTAGCCTGATTGCCCTCGCCCACGCACTCGGCCTCGTCGTCACGGCCGAAGGGGTCGAGACGCAGGCCCAGGCCGACCGGCTCCGCGCCGGCGCCTGCGACACGGCCCAGGGATGGCTCTACTCCCGGCCCGCATCCTGGGACGACCTGGTCCACCTGCTCGACCGACACCTCCCGCCGGGGAGCTGATCGAGGACAGGCAGTCACCACCCTGGTGCACCTTGGCTACGGGGGGCCGGTGGTGGTTCCATCGTCACTCGTCCCACGCGACGGAACGGCACGGCCCACGAGAGACCTTCGGTGAGTAACCGAGGTCGTGCGCCCGCGTACGGGGACGGCTGGTCGGCGGAAATCTTCGATCAGATCAGGGCCTGACCGACAGTCCCGGTGCTGACGGAGACGGAGGCATGGACATGAGCCACGGTAGCGGTCGGATCGTCGTCGGAGTGGACGGCTCGTCCGGTGGACGCGCGGCGCTGGCGTTTGCAATGCAGGACGCCGCCCGGCGGGACGCCGCAGTCGAGGAGGTCGTGGCGTTCGCCACCGCCGAGACCCTGTCGGCGCTCTGCGACCCTCCGTACCGATCGTTCACCACCTCGGCGGCCGAGGTGCGCGCCGCCGTCGAGAAGAAGGCCGCGGGCATCGTGGAGGACGTGAGCGGTGAGCTGGCCGGCGAGCTCGAGAGCCTGCCTCCGGTGGCCGTCACGGCTGTCGGTGGAGGCGCCGTTGTCGCGCTGCTCCGCGCCGCCCACGATGCCGATCTCCTGGTGGTCGGCAGCCGGGGCCGCGGTGGCTTCGCCAGCATGGTTCTCGGCTCGGTCAGCATGCAGTGCGTGCTGCACGCGTCCTGCCCGGTCACCGTCGTGCACCCCGTTGCGGCACTGCCCCCGGTGGCACGTCGTGGACTGCAGCTAGAGCGCGCTCGTCGCGGGGGCGGTCAGGCGCCGGCGACTCTCACAACCGATCCGGAGACGCGGTCGAGGCGGTGGATCCGGAAGAACGTCCACATCAGGGTGGCGGCCCGGGGAACGGCCTGGTCGCTGTAGGAGCCGGCGGGGCGCCCACCTGCACGTACCGCCGCTCCGGCACGCTGCCCAGGGGGTGGGCAGCTGACGGCGGGCCCCGATCGGATCAGGACGGCGTCACGTC
This sequence comes from Pseudonocardia sp., assembly GCA_035695525.1. Taxonomy (GTDB): domain Bacteria; phylum Actinomycetota; class Actinomycetes; order Mycobacteriales; family Pseudonocardiaceae; genus Pseudonocardia. The sequence goes on from DASRSC010000082.1 coordinate 6,400, forward strand.
AGGACGTAGGTGCCGGGCCCGTCGCCGAGCACCGGGTACTTCGCGCTGCCCATGCGCGGCGGTTCCTGCAGCGGACCCGAGTTGGCATCCGACCAGCGCGACCAGTCCTCCCACCAGGAGCCGCTGCGACGCTCGGCCACCTCGCGCCACCCGTCTCCGGTGGCCGGCGTCGTCTCGGTCTCGGCGACCATGTGCCAGACCTTCGGTCCCGGCGGGCTGACGATGCCGGCGATGTGCCCCCCGCTGCTCAGGACGAACCGGACCGGGCCACTGATGAGGCCGACGTTCTTGTACGCCGATTTCCACGGCACGATGTGGTCGTTGATGGCGCTGACGACGTAGGTCGGTGCCTTGATGGCGCTGAGGTCGATCGTCTTCCCCGCGATCTCGAGCTCGCCGGCCGCGAGCTTGTTCTCCACGTAGAAGTTGCGCAGGTAGAACGCGTGCATCGCGGCCGGCATGCGGGTGCTGTCGGTGTTCCAGGCGAGGATGTCGAACGCCGGCGGGTCCTGGCCCATCAGCCAGTTCGACACGACGTAGTTGAAGATCAGGTCGTTGGCGCGCAGCGCGTCGAACGTGCCGGCCATCGACTTGCCCTCCAGCATGCCCTCCCGTCGCATCTTCTTCTCGAGCTTCTCGACCGTGCGCATGTCGGTGAAGGTGCCCAGCACGCCCGGCTCGGCGTAGTCGAGCATGGTGTTGAGCAGCGTCAGGGAACCGATGCGGTGGTCGCCCGCCTGCGTCAGGTACGCCGCGGTGATCGCGGTCAACGCTCCGCCGAGGCAGAGCCCGACGATGTCGATCGTCTTGGCGCCGGTGATCTCCTCGATGACATCGAGCGCGGTCTGCGGTCCGTGGACCAGGTAGTCGTCCATCGTGGTGTCGGACATGGACTTCGACGGGTTCTTGTAGCTGATCGCGAAGACCGTGCGCCCGTGGTCCACCGCCCACTGGATGAAGCTGCGGTCTTCGGCGAGGTCCATCACGTAGTACTTGTTGATCCACGGCGGGCTGCACAGCAGCGGCGTGGCGTGCACGTGCTCGGTCCGCGGCTCGTACTGCAGCAGCTCCATGAGGTCGTTGCGGTACACGACCTTCGCGGGCGTACGGGCGAGGTTGCGGCCGACCTCGAACCCGCTGGTGTCGACCTGGCGCGGCCTGCCCTCGTTGTTGACCAGGTCGTCGAGGAAGTTCCGCGTGCCCTTCAGCAGGCTCCCGCCTGCTGTGTCGAACGCGCGCTTCAGCGCAGCCGGGTTGGTCGCGAGGAAGTTCGTGGGGGCGAGCGCGTCGAGCATCAGGTTCATGGCCATCGCGGCCTTGCGGGCCTCGTCGGCCTCCAGCTCCGCCGAGCCGACGACGTCGCGGGCGAACCGGCATGCGGCGAGGTAGGCCTGCCGAACCGAGTAGAACATCGGGTTCGTGTCCCACGCGGGGTCGGCGAACCGGCGGTCCTTCGGGTCGACGGGCAACGGCGGCTCGGCGTCCCCGCCCAGCCAGCGGGTGGTAGCGACGAACGGGATCCGCGCCAGGTCCGTCGCGAGGTTGATCGCAGCCAACGCGGGAGCGCCCGGGCTGGCGAGGCTCGCTCGCACCGCCTGGGTCAGCGCATCGCCGAACCCGGCGGCGTCCATGTCCTCGAACAGGTCCCCCTCTGGTCCCAGCACGCTCGCGGCGCGCTCGGCGACGTCCCGGGGCGTTTCGGGCTGTTCCTGGGCCATGCACCCCATCCTTGCGCTACGAGGGTCCGTGGCTGCGCTTCTCCCGCTGGCTGGAACCGAGTTGATGCCGCTGCAGCACAGTGGGGCGAACAGCTACCGGTCATCGGACACGTCGGGCACCGCGACCACGGGTCGTCGCGCACGCTTGAGCACGTCACGGGTCGTGCTGCCCAGCAGGAACTCGCTCAGCGTCCGGTGCCGGCGAGACCCCAGGACGATGGCGGACGCGTCCCGCTCGTCGGCGACCCGCAGCAGCGTCCTCGGGACACCCGCATCGTCGGCGACGACCCGGCCCTCGGCCTCGAGGCCGGCCTCCCGTGCCATCGCTGCGCCCTTCTCCGCGAGCTGGCGAGCTGTCGTCATCGCCTTCTCCTCGTACTCGAGGGCGGCCTGTATCTCGACCTCCGTGAGCGGTATCCCCGCCCCCGCCAACGGCCCCACGACCGCGGCGAACGCTTCCCCCGGGACGAGCACGACCAGCACGACGGCGGGACGCGGGGCGAACAGCCTTCCCGCCTCCCACACAGCCCGCTCGGCAGCCGACGTACCGTCGAACCCGATGAGGATCGGTCCGGATGGCATCTGGCCCTCCTTCGGGACGGTCCTCCTCCGCTGTGGCCGAGGCGCGTTGCCACGGTGGTCGGCCACCGGCGGCCGCGCTTCCCCCCTCGGGGGCCAACTCCATGGCGACCGCTCGACCTGCGGGGGCGACCGCGTCCGACCGTCGTCCACTGGCCGCGAACCGGCGCCCTGCCCGTGCCATGACCCGCGGCACCGACGAGGCTGAGCGTGGAGCCGACCACGGGGGCGACGATCTCCGTGTCTGCTCGGCCCGCTGCCACGGCCCACCGCTCCCCCGGGCGCACGCACCGCGCTCGCAACGGTGTGCAGCTCCGAAACGGGCACGGAGGCGGTCGAGCACCGCCGTGATGGCACAGCGGGGCTCGACCGCGTCGGGGCTCGCGGTCAGGTCTTGAGCTGCTGGCGCATGGCGCTGAAAAGCACCTCCGACGTATCTTTGACGAAGTTGGCGTGGGCGGTCGCCAGCGTGCTGGCCCACTCCGCGCCCGTGCCCTTGGCAGCCTGCTCCTCCAGGTCGAGCAGGTTCTTGAGCATTCGCTCGTAGCCCTCCATCCATGCGAGGCCGTTCTTCTTGGCCTGCTCGACGACCTGCTCACTGAGCTCGCGGACGCGCTGGGTAGCGGCCTCGAGGTCGCGCGTGGGGTCGGGTGTGCTCATGTCCGTGACTCCTCTCCTCAGGTGGACTGCGTATCCCATTCCGCCACACCCATGCCCGTGATCCATGGATATGTCGGCTCGTACGCGAGGGTGGTGGGGGAGCGGGAGCCCTGGCCGCGCGCCTTCCGGATCGCCGGCCTGGCGCGCGGTCCCCGGCCGCCCCCGGCAGCATCGGCCGCCGCCTCCTCGTGCTCGGCCTCGCTCGTGACCTCAGGTCTCGGCCGACATCAGCCCGAGCAGCTCCACCCGCCAGTCGGCGTAGGACCCACCGGAGGCCTCGGCCGCGAGCGACTCCCACTCCGGGTTTCGGCCCATGCCGGTGAGCGCGATCTCCTTCGGGGTCGAGCCGGAGCCCACGACGGAGACCCGCAGACCCGCAGGCCCGTCGGCCCGAGCCGCATGGCCCAGGACGCGGACGAGCGCGGCCCGGGCCGACACGTCGTCGTCCGTCGAGACCTCCGGCGGCAGCACGCCCATCACGAACGTGATCCGGGCCTCCGGCGTGAGTGCGGGCAACGCCGCGGAGACGGCGGGGAACCGGGCCAGCACACCGTCGGCGAAGAAATGGTGCACCCGCTCGACGGCCGTGTCGCCCTGCACCATGAATGTCGCGGGCAGTTGGATGTACCCGTCGAACGCACGATCCCCCGCATCGGAACAGGCCCGCGGCACGTCGCCGATGTCGTCCACCTCGACCACCGTGCTGCCGTTCTCGCGCAGCACGGTGGCGACCTGCGCAACGAGCTCGGCGATGCCGGAGACCAGGAAGTGCGGCATGGGGTTCCTCTCGTCGTGGGCGTCGATCACGGGCGGCGCGTCGGCGCGTCGCCCGTGAGCTTGGCGGAGGTGTCGATGCCGTCCTGCTCGACGGTGCGCCAGCTGCTCGTCGGTTCGCCCATCGCTCCGCCTCGTCGTCGGTTCGGGTGACCGGCGCCGAGTCAAGCACCGGCCACCAGCCCACAAGGGACACCGAAGCGGGTTTCCTGCTCAGTGGGAGTCCCGCCGATCAGGCCGATCCGCGTTGGACGGGCGCCGGGACGGGCCCGACCCCCGCGTACGGCCGGACGAGCGGAGCCAGCTCACGTGACAGCCACCCCGCCGCCACGACGAGGGGGGCCCGCAGCGCCGGTACGTCCCTGGCGAGGTCCCGCACCCGCAGCTCCACGGCGACCACGACGTCTCCGCCCGCCCCGAACGCCGGGGCGGCGACACCGCACCAGTCCTGGTCGAGCTCGCGGTCGCACACCGCGATCCGCGCGGCGCGGATCGTCCGGAAGCTCCATCGCAGCCGCTCCGCCCGCGTCACCGTGGATGTCGTGTACCGGACGAGCTCCCGGGAGAGGAGCGTGTCGACCGTCCGCGGCGAGGAGAACGCGAGCAGCACCTTGCCGAGCGCCGTTGCGTGCGCCGGGAGACGCGCGGCGGGAGAGGGCAACGACACCGGGAGGTGCCCTGCCGCCTTCTCGACGTAGGCCACCGCCGCCCCGTCGAGGAACCCCACCCGCACCGGAGCGCCCGTCACCCGGAAGAGATCCTCGATCACGGGCACGGCGCGGTCCCTGATGCGCGCGGCCGGCGTGGCCGCGCCGTCGTCGGGCTCGTGGCCCGAACAGGCGCTGCCGGCACCGATCGTCCGCAACGGGGGCCCGGCCCGGTACCGCCCCTCCCCGTCACGCTCCAGCACTCGCCACGCCGCGAGCTCGGTGACCAGCCGGTGCACCGTCGACAACGGTAGGTCCGACCGGGCGGCGATTTCCGTGAGCGTGGGAGCGCTGCCCTCCGAGACGGCGAGCAGAATCGCGCTGATCTTGCTGATCACCGACCTGCCGGGGTCCTTCGATCCACCCGCCACGCGGCCTCCTCTCGGCTGGAGCTACGTCAGGCTCAGGGGACGTCGATGGTCACGGCAGCCGCGTGATTCATGATCAATGTGCGGTCGTCGGACTAGCAGGGGATCAGGGGCCGGTGCGGGTGCGGTCCGCATAACTCACGACCCACCCGAGCAGCAACACCGACCACAGCGGCCGATACGGCACCAATCGGGGTCGCGTCACGGCCCGCCTCCAGCAGCCCCTCGTTCCGCGCGGTGCCGCCCTCGTGCGCCCGTTCGCCATTGCCCCTCCTCGCGGAGATCCGTCGTCGTTGCCGGATGAGTGGCCGCTCCCCTGTGCGTGGGAGGGCCCTCGGATGCACCACGAATGGTGCGTCCGTGCAGTACGGATTGCCAGCGGGATCACACGCGAAACGTCCGGGAGGAATACGGCCGGGAGAACAGGGGGCATCGCGGGGTCGGGTTAGGCGCTCAGGGCGGTCCGCACCAAGCGCACCGGGAGTGCACCGCGACGGCATGGCCCGCATCCCGCGGGACCTCGCCGTAGGCCATGTAGCCGCCGCCCATGCCGACCTCCTGCACCTGCATGCCGCCGATCCGCTCGGCCAGGCCGGTCCAGGGCCGGTCGAAGCCGGTGAAGTCGCGGACGTAGGGCGTGTGCAGGGCGAGCACGGCGGCGTTGACCGCCATCGCCCACGCGGGTGCCCACTTGCCACCGCCCGCGGCCACGCCGCCGTGCTCGCGCACGTGGGCGAGCACGTGGTCCAGCGCAGGTCCGGACTGGAGGACGTCGTGCACCGCGCAGAACAGCGCGTGGTCGGCGCCGTCGGGCAGGTCGGCGTGCTCGACGGCCGCCTCGACCAGCACCACGTTCGCCCACCGCTGCGAGGTCACCCGCTCGGCAGCGATCGTGAGCATGTCCGCCGACGTGTCGATGCCGACGATCGTGCCGCCGGGCCCGATGTGCTCCTGGACCTGCGCGAAGCACAGGCCGGTGCCACAGCCGATGTCGAGCACGACGTCGTTCCGCTCCAGGGGCAACAGGTCGACGATCTGCCGGCGATAGCGGTCGAAGGGCCCGGTGCGGGCGTCGTAGGTGGCGGCGTCCCGGCTGTAGGCGGGCAGCGTGGGCTGTGTGGCGCGCTGCGCCGGACCCGGGGCGGATGGCAGGGCTGTGGGACGGGCCATGAAGTGGTTTCCCTCGGCGGCGGGCTGCCGGATCCCGGCAGCAACGGGGCCGGGCGCAAGCATCGCGGCGCGTCCGGCTTTGCGGACACCACGACGGTGTGACCCTCCCATAGTGGTGCCGGACACGGGCCGGGCGGAACCCCGTCGGGGCCGTCTCGGGCCTGCGCCCACGGCGACCATCCCTTGACCATCCCAGTGGATGGCAGCAGGATGGTGGCGTGGCCGAGGTCGACAAGAGCGAGAAGATCACCATCAATGTGGGGCTCGTCGACCTCGGGCAGATCGACCTGCTCGTGGACGAAGGCTTCTTCGCCAACCGCACCGACTTCATCCGCACCGCCATCCGGCGCCAGCTCGAGACCCGCTCGGACGCGATGACAGACACGATCGGGAGGCGAGCGCTCACCCTCGGGACGAGGCACCTCGCCCGGCACGAGCTCGAGCAGCTCCGCGATGCCGGCCGCACGACCGAGCTCCGCGTCCTGGGGCTCGCGACCATCGCCGACGACGTCGACGTCGAGCTTGCGCTGGCGACCATCGCCGCGGTCGAGGTCCTCGGGGCGTTCCGTGCCCCGCGGGACATCAAGGCCGCGCTCGCCCCGCGCACCGTCTGACGGCAGCCAGCAGCCGCCCGCGCCGTCGCACCGCACGGCATTCCCGCCCAGGAGGACCGTCATGGATCACGACCCGAACATCGGCATGGCATCGGCGCTGCAGCTCACCTGGGCAGGACGGCTGACCGAGGCGGTCGCGGTCATCCAGCGCACCCTGGGCGCCGACGGCACGCGGGTCGTGCGCGGATACGGGTGCTCCAGCACTCGTATCCACGCACAGGGGGGCGGGCAGCCGGTGCACCTGACCCACACCGAAGCGGCCGGCACCCGCCGCTTCGACCTGTACGTTCCCCCCGGCCGCACCGGTGAGCGTCTCCCGCTCGTGGTCATGCTGCACGGGGGTTCGCAGAACGCCGCTGACTTCGCGGCCGGCACGCGGATGACCGAGCTCGCCCAGCAGCACGGCCTGCTCGTGGCGTATCCCGAGCAGTCCAGGGCAGTCAACCGGGGCGGCTACTGGAACTGGTTCTCCCCCGCCCACCAGCGCGCGGGGGCGGGCGAGCCGTCCATCCTGGCCGGGATCAGCAGGCGGATCGTCGCCGAGTACGGCGCCGACCCGAGCCGGGTATACGTCGCGGGGCTCTCCGCGGGTGGCGCCATGGCCGCGGTGGTGGCCGCGACCCATCCCGAGCTCTACGCGGCAGTGGGCGTGCATTCGGGCATCGCGGCCGGTGCGGCGGACGACGTGGGCTCCGCCTTCGCCGCCATGCGGACGGGCGGCACGCCGGGCGCGGGCGCCGACCTCCCGCTGATCGTTTTCCACGGTGACGCGGACACCACCGTGGCTCCGGTCAATGCGGAGCGCCTGATCGACGCACGCCTCTCCGCCGGCTCCCGGCGCACCACCGCCGCGGCGGTCCGACTCGCCGAACCCGGCCGCCGGCCGTACACGCGCACCGTGATCCGCGACCAGGACGATTCGGTCGTCGCCGAGTCGTGGCTCGTCCACGGGATGGGCCACGCGTGGTCGGGCGGCGACCCGGCCGGCTCGTACGCGGACCCGAAGGGCCCAGATGCGTCGGCCGAGATGCTCCGCTTCTTCCTCGAGTACGCCTAGGCCTACCCGGTGGGGGTCACGGCTTGCGGCCGACTCCACCCGCGTAGAACGTGTGCCAGGGACTGTCCGCCGGGGTGTGGCCGTCCGGACGCCAGTCGTTCGCATAGGTCAGGCCTGGCTCCACCATCTCGAGGCCGTCGAAGTAGCGCCGGTGCTCGTCCCAGGTGCGGAACCGCCCGGTGCCGAAGCCGCCGTCGATGAACGCGCGTTCCGCGGCCTTGGCCCGAGGGTCGTCGTCGTCGAGGAAGTTGCTCGCCAGCAGGTAGCTCCCGGAGGGCATCCGGTCCCTGAAGGTACGCGTGACCCCGAAGGGGTCCTGGTCGTCGTTCAGGTGATGCAGGATCCCCGACAGCAGCACCGCGAACGGCTTGTCGAAGTCGATGAACTCCTGGGTCTCCGGGGCCTCGAGGATCGACACCGGGTCGGCCGCGTTGGCCTGGATCACCGTTGTGGTGTTGTTGTCGGCGAGCAGCGCGCGGGCGTGGGCGAGAACGATCGGGTCGACGTCGACATAGACGACATGCACGGCGGGGTCGAGCTCGTGCGCGACCTCGTGCACGTTGCCCGCACTGGGCAGGCCCGATCCGACGTCGATGAGCTGCCGGATCCCGGCCTCACCGACGAGGTACCGCACGCCGCGGCGCAGGAAGCCCCGGTTGTCGCGGGCCAGCGGGAGAGCGCCGGCGAAGGCATTGGTGAGGGCATCCACCGCGAGACGGTCGATCTCGAAGTTGTTCTTGCCGCCGAGCGCGAAGTCATAACCCCGCGCCACCGACGGTCGCGTGATGTCGATGTCCGGAGGGACCGCGGGAGCCTCGCGCACGGAGTCCTGCAGCTGTCTTTCCGACTCGCTCACTTAACCCTCGTTCTCTTCCCGGGTGGCATCGTCCGCGACGTCCTACATTAGGGGAAGATCATCGATCAGCGCGCCCTGGCCTGATCACTTGTTGATCGCTGTCCGAACCCGGCGCACCGCGATCAGGTGATCGGCGACCCGCCGGTCACACCGATCACCTCGGAGGTGATGTAGCTGGATTCCTGGGAGGCGAGGAACACGTAGATCGGCGCGAGCTCGGCCGGCTGCGCAGCGCGGCCCAACGGCGACTGCTTCCCGAACGACTTCACCTTCTCCTCCGACATGGTCGCCGGGATCAGCGGCGTCCACACGGGGCCGGGCGCCACCGAGTTCGCCCGGATGCCCTTCTCGGTGAGGTTGTTCCCCAGCCCCTTGGTGAAGTTGACGATCGCGGCCTTCGACGTCGCGTAGTCGAGGAGGTGCGGCGAAGGGTTGAACGCCTGGACGGACGAGGTCGTGATAATCGACGAGCCCTCCGGCATGTGCGGGACGGCCGCCTTGCACACCCAGAACGTCGCGTACACGTTCGTCCTCATCACCCGGTCGAACTGCTCGGTGGTGATGGCCTCGATGCCGGCGTCCTGCGACATCTGGTAGGCCGCGTTGCTCACCAGTACGTCGATCCGCCCGAACTCCTGCACCGCCCGGTCGATCACGGTCTGGCAGTGTGCCTCCTCCCGGAGGTCGCCGGGCACCGTCACCGCCGTGCGGCCTGCCTCCTCCACGAGCCGCACCGTCTCCTGAGCGTCCTTCTCCTCCGACTCCAGATAGGAGATGAGCACGTCGGCTCCCTCGCGGGCGAACGCGAGCGCCACGGCGCGGCCGATCCCGGAGTCGCCCCCGGTGATCACGGCCTTCTTGCCCTCCAGGCGTCCTGTTCCCCGGTAGGTCTCCTCGCCGTGGTCGGGCCGAACGTCCAGCTCGCCCGTGCGGCCCGGGTACGCCACGGTCTCGCTGCCGCTGCCCGGGGCGGCGTGCTGCTCGCCGGGGTCCTGCTGGGTGAACTGGTCCTGGTCCTGGCCCATCGTGTCACTCCGTTCGCGTCGCGGTACTGGCGCAAACGTTCCCCGAAAAGACGGTCGCAACCCTCGTGGGGAGATCACGTCCGGGCGTGAGAACCACACGGTCCCGGAAACAGTTCAGGAAGACTCCAAGCAGCGCATGCTCATCAGCGGACGGCCGTCGAGAGTGCGGATCTGGACGGAGGCCAGTTGGTCGAGGGGAATACCGGTGGTGCCGTTGATGGTGACGCGTCCGCCTGGGGTGGTCCCCCAGTTGGCGGCGACCTCGGTGCGGCCGTTGCGAGCCATCACGTAGGCCCGGTAGCCCGCAGCCGGCGGCAGCCCGGTCAGCTCGAGCTGCAGTGCGGTGCCCCACGTACGTTGCTCCATGCTTCCCGAACCCACCGCGGTGACGCCGGTCATGGCGTCGAGCGGGGTGCCCGAGGCGGTCATGGTGGCGGGGGTCCCGGAGGCGGTCACAGTGGCGGGCGGGGGCCCGGAAGCGCCGGTCGGGAGCACCTGAGGAAGCACGCCCGACATGCCGGCCACGACCGCAGCGGCCGTGGCTACCAGCTTCCACCGGCGCAGCCTGCGCCGGTCCTGTTGCTGGTGGTGTCGGACAGCACCGAGGGCCTGCGGCAGGAGAGCGGGGCTCGGCGTCAGCATCCCGTTGCGGGCCTCTGCAGGCTCGAGACAACCCAGCAGCCCGGCGACAGGCGCGAGCATCGCCAGCTCGGATCGGCACTCCGCGCAGTCCGCAAGATGGTGGTCGACCGCATCGCGCTCGGGGGGCTCGAGGCTGCCCAGGACGTAGGCACCGAGCTCGGTCCGCATGCACTTGTCCTGCTCGGTCACGACGCCACCCCCATCTCTTCCAGCACCAGCCGCAACGCGCGGAGGGCGTAGTACGTGCGGGACTTCACGGTGCCGGGCGGAATGCCGAGCCGTTGCGCGGCCTCGGTCACCGACCGTCCCTCGTAGTACGTCTCCACGAGGACCGCGCGGTGCTCGAGGCTGAGCCGGTCGAGTGCGTCGGCCACCGTCCACCGCTGCACAGCTTGTTCGAGGTCGTCGGCAGCTGGTGCCGCGCCCAGGGCACGCTCGTCGGAGACCGTCGTCGGCCGCGCGGCATCGGACCGCCAGAGATCGGTCACAAGGTTACGCGCTGTAGTGAAGAGCCAGCCTCGCAGCTCCTCGGGGCCACGGTTGAGCTCGCTGGCGCGGCGCCACGCGCGGACGAATGTCTCCTGCACGACTTCCTCGGCTCGGGTCCGATCGCCGGTCAACCGCACGACGTAGCCGAAGAGTGGCCCGGCGACATCGTCATACAGCGCCCGCACGAACGTCTCCGCATGAGAGGGGCTGCTCGATGCGGTCACACTCAGTGCAACGCGTCCCGGATCCAGCTAGTTCATCCGGGACCCCGCCTGTGACTGAGACCATGAGGACGCGGATCAACCGACAAACGGGTGTTGATCAGCGAAAACCGCCGGCATGGAGCTCGCCGATCACCTGTAGCGCCAGGTCGAGGAGCTCCTCGCGGGTCCTGGCGGTCCAGGTGAGGTCGATCAGGATCTCGGTGGCACCCGCCTCGGCGAGCGCGGCGATGTCGTCGACCACCTGCGACAGCGTGCCGTGGAACGGTTGCCGCTCCGCACCGCACACGGCGCGGCTGAACATGACGTTCGCCCGCGGGATCAGTTCGAGACGCTCAGGGTCGCGACCGTGCTCACCGGCGCGATCGCGGATCCTCTTCCAGCCCTCCGCCACCGCCGACGCGGGCAGCCCCGCGGGCAGCCAGCCGTCGGCCTTGCGGGCGATCCGCTCCACTGCGCGCGGCGTGTACCCACCGCCCAGCAGCACGGGCAGCGGTGCCGGAGGCTTCGGCGTCACGAGCGCGTTGTCGATCACCGTGCGTGAGTCGCGGTAGGTCACCGGGTCGGGGCCCCACAGCGCGCGGCAGGCGTCGATCGCCTCGTCGAGGTACTGGCCGCGGCGCGCGAAGTCCGCGCCCACCCCGCGGTACTCGTCGCTCGACCAGCCGCAGCCGAGACCGGCGATCACGCGGCCGCCACTGGCCACGTCCAGGGTGGCCAGCGCTCGCGCGAGCTGCAGGGACGAATGAAACGGCGCCACCAGGACGCTGGTGCCCAGCCGCACCGTCTCCGTCACCGCCGAGGCGAGCGTGAGGACGGTGAACGGGTCGGCGGACGTGCGGTAGCCATCGGACCACGGGAGCCCCGGCACGCCGTACAGACCGTCGGTGGGCTCGAGCGGGAACAGCACGCGTTCGTAGACCCAGAGGCTCGAATAGCCCGCACGCTCCGCTGCCCGCGCGATATGCACGACGTCGTTGCGCAGGTGGTACCTATCGGTGCGCTGTGGAAGACCCAGCCCGAGCTTCACTGTCCCTGCTTTCCTAGCAATTGGCCGACCCGACGTCGCGTGGTCCTGTCGACGCTTCGGACCATCGATAGAAGGCAGCCGCCTGTCCCACCCGCACCCCGGCACCGTTCACGAGATTCCACATCGTCACGTCCTCGATCCAGAACCGCCGACCGGACTTGGCGATGCGCAACCCGCGGTACCCGGTGGCAAAATCGTTCCGCTGGACGGGGTCGAGCAGGCAGCGGAGGGTGGGACACCGACTCACCTCCTCGTTCGTCAGGAGGGTCATGCGCCGAGCGATCGACGATCATCACGGCGTTGGTGAGCTCTGAGGGCCTGACCCGGTGCGCGACCGTGCTCGGCTGGGGCCGCCACGGCGCGTCCGACGCGGGGATGGCGCACAGCTCATCCTAGACGTGCATCGTGTCCCATCATCGTTGCCCTCCACGGCGAGAACGGCCCGGTGGTGGTGACAGTTCCCGCAACGGTGTGCACATGACGGACCTCCTGGTCGACGGGGCGTGACGACCCCGACCCGCACGGGGGACGCAGGGCGACAACGCTGGCTGATCGTCCGTGAGGCGTTCTCCGGCATCACCCGGTTCGCCGACTTCCGCGCCGCGCTGGGCGTGGCCCCGGACGTGCTCAGCGACCGGCTGGCCACACTCGTCCAGGCTGGCGTGCTGGAGAAGCAGCCCTACCGCGAGCCCGGGGCACGCGTCCGGTTCAGCTACCACCTCACGCCGGCGGGCCGGGAGCTGCGCGTCGTGCTCTGCGCCCTCCAGCAGTGGGGCGACGAGCGCGTGCCCCACGAGGCGGGTCCCACCATCATTCGCCGCACGGTCGACGGCAACCGCCCGGTGCGGGTGGCATTCGTCGACGACACCGGCGGCGAGGTGCCGCCCGATGGCGTCGCGTTGATCCGCACCGCCGCCTACCCGTTGTGACGCCCACTGATCAACGAGGCCGAGCTGGGAACAAGCACCGAGCCGCAGCCCTCGGTCAGGACCCGGCGGTCAGCTCCGGGTGGAGGGCCGGGAGCTCCGCGGAGAGGAGGCTGCGCACGATCTTGCTCTTCTCGTCCGCCACCACCTCGAAAGCGCCCGCCTGCACGCCGTCCAGCGCGAGGGCGGCGATCAACGCCGGATCGCCCTTCGGGGAGCCGATCTGCGCAACCATGTCGGTGTCCATGTAGCCCACGTACAGGGCAGTCGTCGGGATGCCCTTCGGCGCGAGCTGCAGGGCGCAGTGTGTTGGTCATCGCCCAGCTCGCGGCCGTGGCCGAGGAGTACGCCCCGTGGTACGGGGTGTGCACCCAGGCAGGATGGACAGGAGTTCAGCACCCCGCCGCCCCCGTTGCGCTCGATGATGGGCGCGTACGCACGCGTACGGCAGCCTCCCATCGGCGCCGGTTCACACCGTCCACGATGGACGCAGTCAGTCGGCCGCCCCGAGCGCGAGCCCCGCCACGACATCGAACTAGAGTGTGACAAGCGCCATAAACTGACCGAATGACGGATACAGTCAACTCGGCCTAGGCTCTGATCATGGACATCACGAACGAGAGCAGTCGCCGTGTTCTGGTGGTCGGTCTTGGCGTCAGCGGGATTGCCACGGCCCTGCGGCTGCGGCGCATCGGCTGGACCCCGGTTCTCATTGAGAAGGCCGCGGCGCGGCGCTCTGGCGGCTACTTCGTCGGCCTGTTCGGGGCGGGTAGGGCGGCCGCGCAGCGGCTAGGAGTTCTGGATGGGATGGCCGACCGGGCCGCCTCCGACGGGGCCAACTTCGACATCGACCGCGCCGGGAACCGGCAGCGTGGCCTGGGCTTCAAGGACTTGCCGGGGCTGCCGCGGCTGATGGTGCGTGGCGACGTCGAGCAGGCGGTCTTCGCCGAGCTGCCAGCGGATGTGGAGATCCGCTACTCGACGGTGCCGACCTGCATCGAGCAGGACGCCGGCGGCGTGGACGTGACGCTGACGAACACTGCGGACGGCACCACGGCGGCCGAGCGGTTCGACCTGGTCGTCGGCGCCGACGGGCTACGCTCCACGGTGCGATCGCTGGTGTTCGGACCGCACGAGAAGTACCTGCACCGGCTCAACTACATGATCGCCGCCTTCGACTTGCCGGGTCCGCTGAGCGACCTCGCTCGGCAGGACGGCGCGACCCTGCTCGAACTCGGGCGGTCGATGTGGATCTTCCCGTTCGGCAACCACGCTCCGACGGTGCTGCTGTCCTACCGCACCGACGACGTGGACGCGGAGTTCACCGAGCCCCCGATCGAGCGGATCCGCGCCGCGTTCGGCCCCCAGCCGACCGGCCGCGCACTCGGCGAGGTCCTCCAGGCGCTGGAGTCGGCCGACGAGCTGCTGTTCGACTCGGTGGAGCAGGTACGCATGGACCGCTGGCACCACGGCCGGGTTGTACTGGTCGGCGACTCGGCATGGTGCGTGACCCTGTACGCCGGAATGGGCGTCTCGGCGGGCCTGGCGGGGGCGGATCTGCTCGGCACGATGCTCGAACGCCACCCGGAGGACCTGGAGCTCGCGCTGACCGAGTGGGAGCAGAAGCTTCGGCCCTATATCGAGTACTACCAGCAGAACGGGATCAGCCAGCGCGCGTTCTTCACCCCCTCCAGCCGCGTGCAGATCGCGCTTCGCAAGGTACTGATGCGCGGACAGAAGCTGCCGCTGACCGGGCGCCTCCTGGAGCGCATGAGGGAGAGCGGCAAGGCGAGCCGCATGAAGGAAACGGACATTGCGCGGGCATGATGAGGGCTACCCCGGCCGCGGGGATCCAGCCTGCGCAGACGGGAGATCGGTGATGGCTGCAGTGACCCGACACGACTCGGGGAAGGCCACACGCATCCTCACCGTCACCAGGGAGCTGGTACTCAGGCGCGGGGTCAGGGGCGTGACGATCGCTGAGATCGCCGAGAAGGCACATGTCGGCAAGGGCACGGTGCATCTGTACTTCGGCACCAAGGAGGACCTGGTCGTCGGGCTGTTCGCTCGGGACTTCCTGGCCGTGGTGGAGCGGTACATCCAGACGCTCACCACCGAGCCCGACCAGGTCCGCCCACAACGGCTGTGCCCACTGCTGGTTCGCACCGCCCTGGACCACCCGTTCGTGCGCGCACTGCAGACCGGCGACGTCGAGATGCTCGGCATCCTCGGCGAGCACCCACTCAGCAAGGAACTGCTCGGCACGCTCGGCCCGGGGTCGATGATGTACTCGTTGCTCCCGGTGTGGCGCCGATACCAGTTGGCCCGCACGGACTGGGCGCTGGACGAACAGGCCTACGCACTGCGCGCGATCATCGCCGGATTCTTCGAGGTCGCGGCCCATCCCCACGTTCTGCCGGACGTCACGGTCGACTTTCCGGAGCAGGTCATGGCCAGGGCGGTGGCCGCGTTGTTGGGCCCTGAACAGGCGAACCCGGCGGACGTCCGCGCCGCCGCTCAGGAGTGCGTGCGGATGCTGGCCGACTCACGCGCGGTCATACTCGCCTCGATCGCCCCGGCATAGCAATGAGGCGAGCTGACGCACGCAGGTGTCAGCGGAGGATCACTCCAGCTCCGCCGCAGCCGCGGAGAACTGCGCGGAGTACAGATCGTGGTAGGCACCCCCGGCCGCGAGGAGCTGCTCGTGCGTGCCCTGCTCCACGATCCGCCCCGACTGCATCACGAGGATCAGGTCGGCATCTCGGATCGTGGAGAGCCGGTGGGCGATCACGAAGCTGGTGCGGTCCGACCGCAGCGCCGCCATCGCCCGCTGCACCAGCACCTCGGTGCGGGTGTCCACCGAGCTGGTCGCCTCGTCCAGGATGAGCAGCGTCGGGTCGGCCAGGAACGCCCGCGCTATGGTGATCAGCTGCTTCTCCCCCGCGCTGACGTTGGAGCCCTCGTCGTCGATCACCGTGTCGTAGCCGTCGGGCAGGCTGCGGACGAACCGGTCGACGTAGGTCGCCCGCGCAGCCGCGAGGATCTGCTCCTCGCTCGCCGTCGGATCGCCGTAACCGATGTTGGCGCGGATCGTGCCGCCGAACAGCCATGTGTCCTGCAGCACCATGCCCACGCCCGAGCGCAGCGTGGCGCGGACCATCGTGGCCGTGTCGACACCGTCGAGGGTGATCCGGCCGGAGTCGAGCTCGTAGAACCGCATGACCAGGTTCACCAGCGTGGTCTTGCCCGCCCCGGTCGGCCCGACGATCGCGACGGTCTGCCCCGGCTCCGTGGTGAGCGACAGGTCATCGATCAGGGGCGCGTCCGGCTGGTACCGGAACGAGACGTCCTCGAAGACCACCCGACCGCGGCGGGTGGACGGCACCACGGGCACCGCCGGATCGGGCACCTGCTCCTCGGCGTCGAGCAGCTCGAACACGCGCTCGGCCGAAGCCACGCCGGACTGCAGCAGATTGGCCATCGAGGCCACCTGCGTCAGGGGCTGCGTGAACTGGCGGGAGTACTGGATGAACGCCTGGACGTCGCCCAGCGAGATCGAGCCGTTGGCCACCTTGAGCCCGCCGAGGAC
>DASRSC010000083.1:0-13935 GCA_035695525.1 Pseudonocardia sp.
AAGGTCGTGGGGGAGGGTGGCAATCTCGGGTTGACCCAGCTTGGGCGGATAGAGTTCGCGAGGGCCGGCGGCAAGATCAATACGGATGCGATCGACAACTCGGCCGGCGTGGACTGCTCGGACCACGAGGTCAACATCAAGATCTTGCTGGATCGGTTGGTCGTGGCCGGCGAGTTGGAATGGGATGCGCGGAACAGGCTGCTGGCGGCGATGACCGATGAGGTGGCCGAGCACGTGCTGGCCGACAACCGGGCGCAGAACGCGGTGCTCGGGATCAGCCTCACCGACGCCGCGGACACGGTCGCGGTGCACGCGCGGATCGTCGCCGACCTCGTCGCCCGGCGCGGGCTGCGGCCCGCGCTCGACGTGCTGCCGGAACCGGCGGAGTTCGCCGAGCTGGTGAGCGAAGGCCAGGGGCTCAGCTCGCCCGAGTTGGCCACGCTGCTCGCGCACGTCAAGCTCGATCTCAAGGCGGACATCATCCCGACGGATGTGCCCGATCTGCCGGCCGTGCGGGACCGGCTCGTCGGCTACTTCCCGCCTGCTCTGACCCTCCGCCATCCCGTCGCAGTGCGGGAGCACCCGCTGCAGCGCGAGATCGTGGCCACCTCGCTCGTGAACGAGATGATCGACCGCGGCGGGATGACCTGTCCGTTCCTCCTTCGGGAGGAGACGTCGGCGACCACGGCCGACGTCGTGCGCGCCTACCTCGTCACCACCGCGATCTTCGACCTGCCCGACCTGTGGAAGCAGATCGACGCTCTGGCGGGGACCGTGCCCACGCCCGTGGCCGACGAGGTCGTCCGCGAGTCGCACCAACTGGTCGCCCGCGCAACGCACTGGCTACTCGCCCATCGGCCCCGGCCCCTTCCCGTGGCCGCCGAGACCCTCCGCTTCGGACCACCGGTCAGCACGTTGCAGCCTCGGCTCTCCACCCTGCTGACCGGGCACGAGGCCGAGACGGTCAGCTCGCGGGCCGAGGCGTTGACCAAGCGGGGGGTGCCACATCGACTGGCGCTCCGGACGGCGGCGATGCTGCACAGTGTCGGCCTGCTCGACGTCGTCGAGGTCGCACAGTCCATGGGCGCAGAGGGCGCGCGGCTCCCTGTGGATGAGGTTGCCCGGCTGTACTACACGCTTTCCGCGCGCCAGCGATACACCGTTTGACGCACCCATGATGCACCGGAAATGGCGGCGGACGGGGAGCGCCCGGCCGCGCCCCCGCAGGCGCTCCCCGTCGTCGCGATCTTGCCGCGCGCCCGGTCAGGCCATCTCGGGAACCCGCAGGTGGGCGAGCGCCAACTCGAACTCGCCGACCTCGACGACCTCACCGCTGGCTTCCCTGGCACCGCGCTCCCGCAGCACGGCCGCCAGGTTGCGGGTGCGCATCATGGCCTCGTGACTGTCGAACGTCACGGACGAGACGGCATAGCCGGATGCGCGGTCGACCATGAGGCTGGCGCTGCAGAACCCGTCGAACTCCTGGATCTCCGGCAGCAGCCCGATCTTGTAGACGTCGACGATCCGGTCGGCCTGGTGGGGCTCCAACTGGACCCACGTGGCGCGGACGCACGCGCCCGGCGCCGAGGTGTGGTCCCGGTGCAGGACGGCGATCTCCCACTCGTCGACCTGCGGCCGGCCGCCGAGTACCTCGGCGGCACGCTCGCGGACGGGCCGTAGCCGCTCCTCGCTGGCGTGCATGGCCTCCTCGGTCTGCCATGCGGTGGTGACGATGCATTGACCCGACGTGCGATCGACCAGCATGGACAGGCCGATGCACCCGTCCATCCCCTGCACCACCGGCATGACCTCGTCGCGGACGTGCCCGACCCCCGCGTCGATCGAATCCGGATGTGCGAGAACCGTGGTGGAGCGTGCGTACACGATCCACCCCCTTTCGATCAGGGCAGCGCCCGGCGACGCCGCCGGTCGTCGCACACCCTTCTCCCGCGGTACTGGTGTGGCAATGACAGCTACCAGTTCGGACGAGCGGCCTGCGCTGGTCAGCGCCGCCCCATGGCCACGGGTCAGACGATGCCGTGGTGCTGCAGGTATCGGAAGGTGGCGATGCCCGGTAGCACCGGCAGCCAGTAGGTCAGCAGCCGCATGGTGAGGACCGTCGCCACGGCCACGGTCGGAGCGGTGCCCAACGCGGTCAGACCGGCGATCATCAGCGCCTCGGTGGGGCCGAGGCCGCCAGGGATGGGGGCGATGTGCCCGAGGGTCTGGCCGATCATGAATACGCCGATCACCGCCAGCACGGGGACGTGCACGTCGAACGCGGCCAGGGTCGCCGCCAACCCGAGGCCGGACATCACCAGGTAACCGGTGGCTCCGCCGAACAGCTGAACCGCCCGGACCGGTTGTCGCAAGGCGCCCACCAGCTCGCGCGTCACGCGAAGCCCGGGCCGGACGAACTTGCGGCGCCCCATCGGGGAGCAGAGCACGGCGGTGGCGGCCAGCAGCACGCAGGCTGCCGCCAGCAGCACCGGCCATCCGTGCGGGATCCGGACGTGCTGGAGCAGGCCCGAGGCTCCGATCCCCAAGACCCCGATCAGGCACCAGACACCGCCGATGACGCTCGTGGCGGCCATGTTCAACACCGTCACGCCGACCGCGCTCGACCGACGGATGCCGAGGCGTTCCATGAAGGCGATGTTGATTCCGAAGAAGCCCACGCCGCCCGGGGTGGTGCGACCGGTGAACGCGGCGGCGAGCTGCACGGCCGTGGTACGCCAGAACGGCAACGGCGTCGCGCTCGAACCGATGATCGACACACTGGAGAGCACGATCGCGACGAGCCCGGTGACCGTGGCCACCGCCAGCCAGACCCAGTTGGCACGCCAGAGCGAGTCGATCACCGCTCGCATGCTGGAGAGCTGCGGCAGCAGCGTGTACACGGCTCCGGCGAGCAGGAGCAGCCCGACCACGGTGGCGGGCCGGAGCGGGGAACGGAAGGTGGGTATCGGCCGGTCGATCTGCTCCGCGAGCGTCTCGCGCAGGTCGGGCAACACGTAGCGTTCGTCGCTGAGCTGCTTGCGGATCGGGCGCGGCAGAGCGAGTGGCTGCAGGTAGACCAGCGCAGGCTCGAGTTGGTCGGGCGACAGGTTCCGGCACGCACTACGTACCGCACGTCGGACGCCGACCCGCGACGCGAGCGAAACCAGCGCCTCGGCGAGGTCCTGCGCGATGCGAGCAGCCGAGGCACCGATCACGCCGAACGTGAAGTTGAGCAGCCATGGGTTGCCCTTGGCGTCGACGAGGACGCTCTTCGTGCGCAGGTCGTGGTGGGCGATCCTGGCCTCGCCGAGCGCTCCGACCTGGATCCAGATGGCGTCCAGCAACTGTTCGTCGATCTCCTCGCCGGACAGGTTCGCGAGCTTGCGGCCGTCGATCTGACGGCGGATCAGCAGCGGAGCGCCGTGCCGGACCTCGCAGTTCAGCACGATGGGCGGGGTGCGCAGCCCGGCGCGTTGCGCGAACAGCGAGACGAGCGCCTCGTGTTCGGTCTCCTGGTACGGGGTCGACAGCCGGGGCTCGTCCTCCACCTCCAGCGAGGCCAGCAGCCGTCGCAGCCGGTACAACGGACCGGCGCGGCGATGCAGGCGTCGGACCACCTTCACCCGCAGTCTGTCTCCGGCCTCGGTCGTCACGCCGAACTCGAGTGGTCCCAGCAGGTGTGCCCGGATGGGAACCGTCTGCACCGGGGAGAGCCCGGCGCGTTCGAGCGCCCGGCGGACCGCAGCTTCGGACGTCCGACGGCCCGGCGCACCCCACGCCAGGTGGGAGAGTGCGCCGATTCCCCACCCGAGGAACACCCCGGCGAACGCGCTCAGCGGCAGGCTGTTGCCGAGGTACACGTCCGCGGCGGCGACCAGCACCACCACCGCCCACGCCACACCGCGGTACCTCGCCTTGAGCAGGTACGGGGTGGCGACGGCCACCATCGCCGCCGCGACGGCGGCGTGTGGCGCCGGGAAGGCGAAGCCCTCGGGGCCGACCAGCCGGACCCCCGCAGCATCGAGGAGCTCCGCGGGCACCGGCCTGCTACCGACGAGGTCATTGATCGCCCAGGTGAGACCCCAGGCGAACACTCCGGCCCCTGCGCACTGCAGCCCGAGCCGGATGCGCTTGAGGTAGAGCGCCACGGCGGCAACCGCCGCGATCCCGGCCCAGCTGCCTACCCAGCTGAGCACCCGCCACACCATGGTCGACGCCGGCGGGATCTGCTGGAACTGCTGGAAGATCGCCGCCTCGACGGGGTTGACGACCGGGACCCGCGCGGCCAACGAGCACAGCACGACGACAGCGGCGGCGATGAACAGAACGACAAGGTCGCGCGGGTGACGTCCCACAGCCATCGGCGGCTGATGTCGCTCGATCGTCGCCGTCGGCGCTCGGTCGGTCACGGACCCATCGCCCACTGATCCCGCCTCAGCCGCAGTCTCGGTCGATCGCTCCAGTCTGCCTGATGGCATCGTGACCGGGCCTACATTCCGGGCGAACAGCTACTTCGCGATCTGCGACGGTGTGGCGGAGAATGGGTACGAGGGACTCGCCCTTTCCAGCCGTGATCGTGGCCAGGAAGCGGAGTCCGCGGCCGCCTCGTAGGAGCTCTGCAGGAACTCGAGAAGCGTGCGGTCGGGGTCGGCCGCCGTGCGGACGCGCTCGTAGGGCAGGACGAACTCGCCGAGCTCCTCGCTGTAGTGGGCACCTTCGGGGCCGACCGCCGCGTCACGGAACCCTTCTGGCTCGGGGTAGACGTAGGAGTAGACGACGCCTTCGCCGTCGCCACCCGGCCAGTAGCCGCAGCTGCTCACCTCGTGCGAGTACGCCTCGTGCATGACATGCGGCCCGCAGTTCGGCGCCCCTCCGGGGTGAGGAGGCGCCGTGCGGCCGGAGAACCGGGATACCGCCAGGTCCAGCGCACCCCAGAACAGGTGGACGGGACTTGCCTTGCCGACGAACCGGCCGCGGAAGTCGTGCAGCACCCGGTCGAGCTGCACCAGGATCCGCCAGAACCGCTGCACCTGGTCGCCGTCGTAGGACGCGTGCACAGCGTCCTCGTCGAACGCGATGGCGCCCTCGATCTCCACCGGCATCGGCCAGATCCGTGTGGTGAGGCCGAGGTCGTCGAGGTGGGTCAGCACGCGAGCGTAGAAGTCGGCAACCGTGCGCGGTTCGAGAGCTAAGGTCCGCACGGCTCCGTCCGTCGTCACGATCTCCAAGCGGTGGGCCAGGAAGTCGAAATCGATCTGGAAGCTCCGGCCGCTCGCATGCGGAACCAACGAGGTCGTCAGCCCGCGTGAGGTGACGTAGAGCGGAACGTTCCACCAGTGGTTGATCAGCGGCGCGTTCGCGAGACGGATCTTGCCGATCACCTGGGTCCACAGCTGAAGCGTGTCCCTGGTCGGCTGCCAGTCAGCAACCCGCAGCGACGGCCAGGCGGCCCGGCTCTGGACATTGTCCGTGTCCTGCATCTGATCTCCCAGCTCCGACCTGCCACGCAATCTCGTCCACCCGACACCGTCTCCGGGTGCCCCGCAAGTCGGCTCAGCCAACCGGGCCGGTTCATCTCCCCGCGTAACGTCGCGCTGGGCCCTGCTCGACGAGGAGCCGAAGTGGGACCGCTCGCCGGGACGACGTGCCGCGAGCAGGGCACTTCGCCTGGTCGCGAGCCAACCTGGAGGGGATGTGAGCCATGCACAGCGTCGTTGCGGTCCTGGTGGGGCTGGCCGGCGCGGTATGCGTCCTGCTGACCCTGGTGTCGGCTGTGAAGACCGTGGTCGTGCCCCGCGCCGCCCCCGTGCTTATCACCCGCTTGGTGTTCGTCGTGATGCGGGCGCTCTTCGGCGTGGCGCTGTGGCGCAGCCGCGACTATCGCTCCAAGGACCGGGTGATGGCGCTGTACGCGCCGTTCTGCTTGTTGACGCTGCCAGTGGTGTGGCTCGTGCTCGTCGTCGCCGGCTACACCGCGGCCTTCTGGTCGCTCGGCGTGCGGCCGTGGCGGGAGGCGTTCCTGGAAAGCGGGTCGTCGATGCTCACGCTCGGTTTTCGGCCGCCGACCGACATCGGCACCGCGATGCTCACGTTCTCCGAGGCGGTCCTCGGGCTCGGCCTGCTCGCGCTGCTGGTCTCCTACCTGCCGTCCATCTACGCGTCCTACTCCCGCCGCGAACTCATGGTCACCGCGCTGGACACGCAGGCCGGCAGCCCACCGTCGGCCGCGGAGCTGCTGGAACGAGAAGCGCGCATCGACGGGATCGGCCGGCTCGACACCTTCTGGCAGGAGTGGGCCCGCTGGTTCGCGGACATCGCGGAGACGCACACGTCGACGCCGAGCCTGGTGTATTTCCGCTCGCCGCAACCCGACCGGTCGTGGGTGACCGCGGCCGGCGCGGTACTCGATGCGGCAGCACTCGTGGCGTCCACCCTGGACGTGCCGAAGCAGCCGTCCGCCGACCTGTGCATCCGCAGTGGCTACCTGGCGCTGCGGAACATCGGCGACTTCTTCGTCATGCCCTTTGACCCCGACCCGGCACCGGACGACCCGATCTCGATCACCCGCGCCGAGTACGACGCCGTCTGCCTGCGGATCACCGAAGCCGGCGGGAAGCTCAAACCCGACCGCGACCAGAGCTGGCGCGACTTCGCCGGCTGGCGCGTCACCTATGACGCCGTGCTGTTGCAGTTCGCGTCACTGTGCATGGCTGCGCCCGCGCCGTGGTCGTCCGACCGCGCTGTCTCGTTCACCCGCGCACCGGTCACCCGTCGACGCGCCCGGTCCCGCCTCTGACTCGCGGTCGCCGGAAGCGGACCCCCCGCGATCCGTGCTGAGCCGGACTCATGGTGGCGGTGCGAGCTCGGCGTCCAGGCTGTCGTTGACCTGGACGAGGTTGTCGATGTGGTGCGCGAGCCAGACCATGAACTGGGTGTCCGCGGACCGGATGTCCATGCCGAGGGTGCGGGAGACCCGGTCGAGCTTGTAGAGGGTGGTGTTGCGGTGCAGGCCGAGCCTGCGCGCCGCCGCATTGAGGTTGCCGGACTCCGTGATGTAGGCGAGGACGACGCTCTCCAGGTTGCGGGCGTGGCCATCGACCTTGCGCAGGGGTCCGAGCACCTCCTGGGCGAAGGTCCGGCCGTTCTCGCTGTCGGCGAGGTCGCTGAGGGCGACGAAGATGCGGAGCTCGTCGTAGCCCGCGATTGGCGGGACGTCGACCCTGCGGCCGAGCGCAAGTGCCGTGCGTGCCTCGCGATAGCTCGTCGCGACCCCGCGTGCCCCGGTGCCGACCCGGCCGAATGCCACGTGTACCTGCGTGGACATCCGCTCGCCGATGAGCTTGCGGAGCTGGCCGGCGAAGGCGCGGACGAGCTCCTGCTCGCCCAGGGCGTCGGGGGAGGCCCTGCCGGGACGGGTGACCGGCACGGCGACGACGAGGTTGCCGCCGATGTGGGTGGCGAGAGTCGCGGGCCCACCCGTCGAGCCCATCTTCTCGGCCGCGCGCACCACGGCAGTGACACGCCGACGGGCCCGCTCGTCGTCCACATCGGGGGGAGTCATCGCCGCGACGCAGACGGCGTATCGGCCGTCGATGTGGAAGCCGTGGTGGCGGGCGCGCGTCACCAACTGCTGCCCGTCCTGGAACCGGCCGTGGACGAGGCCGACGACGAAGTCCCCTCGCGTGCGTTCCTCGGCCTCGGTCATCGAGCGGATGCGCAGCATCTCCGAGCCGACCAGTACCGCTCCCTCCGCGGCGACGATCCGGCGTTGCGCCCGGTCGTGCGGGTCTCCTCCCGAGGGCTCGAGCACAGCTGCGAGCCCGCTGATCTCCCCGCCGTACATCACGGGCGCCACGATCGGCGTGCAGGTGGCGTCACCGTCCACGACGGGATCGAGGACGGTGACGCCGGGCGTCGCCGGCTCATCGGCGGCGAGCTGCTCGAGGTGCTGGACGAGCAGGCCGATGATCACGGCCGCGTCGAGCTTCTTCGTCGCCGACGTCGCCTCGTACGCCAAGACGGTGCCTTCCAGGTCGATCACCATGACGGCGGCCTCAGCCATTCGAGCCATCCCGTACGCCAGCGGCGAGATCCCCGCCCCGCGGGCGAGGATCTCCCCGAGAGACCGGTGCACCCGGTCGCTGTACTGCAGCACGTGGGTGGCCTGGGCCAGGACCTTGGTGGCGACGAGTTGGCTGACGGCGCGGTAGTCCGCCGTCGGTGGCAGCAGGGCGAGAGGGAGCGTGGCCTCGTCGGCGGCACGCCGCGCCTCGGGAAAGGCGAAGGGCAGCTCACTCGGGGTGGCGACGTCCCCTGGCTCGGTCTGGACGAGCACGGCGACAGCGCCGCGACCGGCTGCGGCCCGGACGGCGTCCGCTCCACCCGGTCCACGCAGTCGGGCGGCGTGGGCGTGTACGACGATCCCCGAGTGCGGGGGGTCGTCGCCCCGGTCGGGCTCGTCCATCTCGGACAGCGGCAGGCACCAGTGCACCGGCTGGTGAATGCCCGCCAGTCCGGCCACCAGGGTGTTCCGCAGGAGCGGCTCGGCGAGCAGCGCGCCCACGTCGATGCTGTCGTCGCTCGGCCGCTCCAGGCTCTGTGCCATGTGCCCACATCTCGATCCGTCGAGGGTGCAGTTCGTCCAGTGCCAGACATGGTGACCCGACCGCAGAATCACCGGAAGACGTCATTGTCCACAATCATTCGGAGGTTCTTCGTGCACTCCGCACCAATCGCCACCGAGGTCCCGGGCGAATCGGTCGATCCGGCCTCGCCCGGGCGCGTCGTGGCCCGGTACGCGGAGGCGACCGCCGCCGACACCCGCGCGGCAGTGGCTGCCGCTGCCGCGGCTGCGGCCGGATGGGCCGCGGCGCCGCCGCTGAGACGGGCGACGGTCGCCACCGCGATCGCCGACCTGATCGACCGGCGCTCCGACGACATCGCCGCGCTGATCACACGCGAGGAGGGCAAGCCGCTCGGCGCCGCGCGCGGCGAGGCGGGCAAGTCCGCGGAGCAGTTCCGGCTTGCCGCCCAGCTGGCCTATCTCGTGGAGGGGACGACCTACCCGCAGGAAGCGAGCGCGACCTTCGCCTACACGCTGCGCAGTCCGCTGGGCGTTGTCGCGGCGATCACGCCGTGGAACTTCCCGCTGTCACTGGCCGCACGCAAGATCGCGCCCGCGCTCGCGGCGGGCAACGCCGTCGTGTTCAAGCCCTCGCCGGTGACGGCGGGGGTGGGCTCCTGGTTCGCCGAAGTGGCGGCGGAGGCAGGCGTGCCGGACGGCGTGCTGCAGATCGTCCACGGGCAGGACCCGGAGGCGATGACGGCGCTGGTGTCCGCGGGGGACGTCGGCGGGATCAGCTTCACCGGTTCCGACGCGGTCGGCGCGGCACTGCGGCGCAACGCCAACGGCCGCGCCAGGCTGCAGCTGGAGCTCGGCGGGCACAACGCCGCCGTCGTCTGCGCTGACGCCGATCTCGACGCGGCTGCGGCGAAGGTGGCGGGCGGAGCGTTCGACCTCACCGGTCAGGCGTGCACGTCCACCGACCGCGTGCTGGTAGCGGAGTCGGTCGCGGCGGAGTTCACCGAGCTGCTCGCCGGGAAGGTTCGGGCGTTGCGCGTGGGGCACGGCGACCGCGCCGGCGTCACCACCGGCCCGGTGGCGACCGCCCGCCAGTTCGAGCGGCTGACCCAGTTGAAGGACTCGGCGCTCGCCGCAGGCGCACACGTGGTGGCCGAGGCCCGGCTCGACGACGAGCGGGACGGCGATGGCTGGTGGATCACCCCCACCCTGTTCGCCGGCGTGCCTGCCGGACATCCGCTGGTCGACGGCGAGGTCTTCGGGCCGTACCTGTCGGTGGTGCCGGTCGGCTCGGTCGAGCAGGCGCTACGGGTGGTCAACTCCTCGGCGCACGGCCTGGTCACCGCCGTCCACACCCGGGATCTGGGCGTGGCGCACCGGTTCGCGCAACAGGCGGCCTGCGGCATCGTCAAGATCAACGACCGGACGACGGGCAACGGGATCGCCCCGCCGTTCGGCGGCTGGAAGGCCTCCAGCGGAGGCGCGTTCCCCGAGGGCGGCCGGCAGGCCCTCGACTTCGTGACCGACACCAAGACCGTCTACCTGAACTACGGAGAGCGCTGATGCAGACGATCCACCGCCTGACCCTCGAGGACGCACTGGTGCTGCTGCGCGCCGCGGAGGAGGAGGCCACCCGGATCGGGGTGAAGCAGACCATCTGCATCGCCGACGACGGCGCGCACCCCATCGCGCTGCACCGTATGACCGGTGCGCGGCTCACCGGCGTCGAGATAGCGATCGCGAAGGCCTTCACCGCGGCGGGACACCAGCGCGCCACCCACCTGTTCAACGAGCCGCCCAACGGACCCGCGCTGCCGGGCAACGAGGCGTTCGGCATCCAGCACATGCAGTCCGGCCGGTTCGCCGTGTTCGTCGGCGGCTTCCCGATCGTCTACCGCGACCAGGTCATCGGCGCGGTCGGCGTGAGCGGCGGCAACGGCGAACAGGACAAGGCGGTGGGTGCCGCGGCGCTGGCCGCGTTCGAGAAGCACGTCGTCGTCGCCCTCACCACCACCTGAGGGCAGGCACGGCCCTTGCTCAGGCCGTGCCACGTTCCTCGGTGGGGTTCCTGCCGAGGAACGTGACGGTCAGCGCCAGCAGCGCCGCCGCCCCGCTGATCGCCGCGACGGTGGCGTACCCGGCAGTGCCGTCGGCAGCGTCGCCCAGCACCACGGCGACCGCGGCACCGCCCAGAGCAGCGCCGACGAAGCGCATCATGTTGAACAACCCCAGTCCGGCACCGACCGCCTGCCCCGCGGTACGCGCGGCACCCGCGGTGGCGGGGGTCTGGGTGAACGCGATCCCCACACCGATGGCGGTGACCGCCGCGATCAGCGGCACCCCGATCGGCTGCCCGCCCATGAGTAGCGCCGCGAGCACGAGCTCCGCGAGGCCGAGTGCGAGCAGACCCGAGCGCAGGGCCCACCGTGGACTCCACCGTTCGGTGGCCAGCCCGGCCAGCGGCGCCAGCAGCGTCATGGCCAGCGGCAGGGCGACCACGACGAGCCCGGCGATCGCGGCGGACGCTCCGGACCGTGACGCGAGGTACAGGGGAACCGTCAGCAGCGTGGCAGTGAGGCAGAACATCTGGCACAGCGCCGCCACCGACGACCGGGCGAACCGGGGCTCGACCAGTAGGGACGGCGGGAGGAACGGCGTGGCCTGCCGGCGTTCCACCAGCACGAAGGCGACCAGCACGAGTACCCCGAGCGCCCCACTGCCCCACACGACCGGTGAGCCCGGCCCCAGCGGAGGTACCGCGGACGCCGCGGTGAGCAGCAGCCCCACCCCGAGAGTGAGCGTCAGCGCGCCGCGCCACTCCAGCCGGACCGGCTGGGCTCGGCTGCGAGGGACCCAGAGCAGCGCGCCGACGAACGCGAAAACGGCGAACGGGACGATCGCGACGAACACGGAGCGCCAGCCCAGCGTGTCGGCCAGCAGCCCCCCGACGGTGGGGCCCGCCGCCTGCCCCGCCCCGTTCGACGCCGCCCACCAGGACACGGCGCGGCCCCGTCGGGCGGCCCCGGCTGCGCTGGTCAGCAGGGCGAGCACGCTCGGGAGCACCAGCGCGCCCGCCACCCCCTGCACGGCGCGGAAGGTGACGAGCACCGGGAGGTTCGGGGCGAGCGCCGCGCCTGCCGCGCCGATCGTGACCCCCGCCATCGAGACCAGGAACAACCTGCGCCTGCCGAACCGGTCGCCCAGCCACCCCCCGAGCGGCAGCATCAACGCACACAGCATGTTGAACGCGATCACGACGAGGGCCCCGCTGCGGAGCGGGGCGCCCAGATCGCTGACGATCATGGCGAGCGGCACGTTGACCAGCGTGTTGGCGATCGTGCTGGCGAAGGTCCCGACGACGAGCGCGGTCGCGACGAGGCCGAGGCGTGCCTCGCCGCGGGCCGTCGGTTCGCGGTGCGGTGCCCGCAGAGCTCCCGACATCAGTCCGCAGCGCCGTTGACGATGGCCGCGGTGAGCTCGACCTCGACCGGCGCCCCGTCGGGCAGTCGGCGCACGCCGACAGCCGATCGGGCCGGAAGCGCCGCCGCGCCGACGTGCTGGGCCAGCACGGCGGAGGCGCCGTCGGCGACGGCGGAGAGCGCGACGAAGTCCTTCGCGCAGGCGACGTACACGGTCATCCGCACGCATCGCCGCACCCGCTCGAGGCCGCCTGCGACAGCCGCCACGGCCGACAGCGCGTTGCCCGCGGCCAGCCCGGCAGCCAGTGCGGCCTCGTCGAGCGACACGTCGGCTCCGACGGTTCCGCGCACGACGAGCCTGCCGTCGCGACGCGGGGTCATCCCGGCGCTGTAGGCGATGCCGTCGACCAGCACGGCAGGGACGTAGCTGCCCTGTGGGCGGGGCGGTGGCGGCAGCCCGTCGTCCGGATCCGGCACGGGCGCGTCCGCCGGGGTCGACTCAGGCACCGAGTGCCACCCCTTCCTGGCCCGGGGGGCGCAGCGTGGCCGGGAACGGCTGCTGAAGATCGACGAGGTCGGTCACACCTGCACGATGCTGCTGGTCGTCGTGGGGCGACAGGGCAACAGTGCCCAACTTGAGTGCTGTGGCTAGTGCAGTCTGCCTTTACGACAACGTGCACAATCCGAAATGCAGGTGATGTGCACTGTCCTTCTAGCTGCCATTCGCGTGGTACTGGACTGTGTCGCCCGACACGTCGGATGCCGCGCTCGTCGCGGCTGGAAGGAGGCCGCGGTGGGACTCACTGCCGCACACTGGGTCTATCTGGCGGGTGTCCTCCTGATCATCGGGGTCACCGTAGCCCGTAAGAACGTGGTCGTCCCAGCACTGCTAGCCACGTTGGTCACGGCGTGGGTGATGACCGGAAGCGCGGTCAACGGAATACAGGCGATCTTCAACGCCAGCCTGACCGCGGCGTCGGAGCTGTTCAACATCTTCCTGATCATCGCGCTCGTGACAGCGTTGCTGGGCACCTTGCGCGCGATGAAGGCCGACCAGCGGATGGTCACGCCGTTCCAGCGCGTGATGCGGGGCGGTTGGTCGGCGTACGCGGTACTCGCGGTCGTGACGTACGTGGTCAGCCTGTTCTTCTGGCCCACCCCGGCGGTGCCGCTGATCGGCGCGATCCTCGTCCCCGCGGCCATCCGGGCGGGCCTTCCCGCCATGGGTGCGGCCATGGCGATCGCCATCGCGGGGCAGGGCATGGCGCTGTCCAGCGACTACGTCATTCAGGTCGCGCCCGGTCTGTCGGCCGTCGCGGCCGGCGTGCAGACCTCCGCCGTCGCCGACATCGCACTGGTGCTCTCCCTCGTCACCGGTGGCGTCGCCCTCGTGATCACGGGTGTGATGATGCGCCGCCACATGCGCGCACCAGGTGGAACGAACCTGGAGGAGTGGGAGGGCACCGTCGTCGCGCCTGCGCGGCCGTTCGAGAGCACCAGGAGCCGTATCGGTGAGGTCATCTCGGAGAAGTTGGGAATCGCGAAGTCACGCCCGAGCGTCGAGATAATCGCCGAGCCGCTCACGGTCGTCGAGGACCGGGTTCCCGTCGGTGCGGGCGTAGCGACACGTGGGGGAGGCGGGGGCGAGCCTCCTGTCGATGTGCTCCCGCCGCCAGGCGGCGGTGGCGATGCCGGCGACGGACCCGGTGGCGATTCCGCCGAGCTCGCGGCGGCAGCCGCAGATGACGAGCAGGACGCCCGCACGGCCCGCCTGTCGAGGATCTTCGCGATCGGCGTGCCGGTCGTCTTCGCCGTCATGGTCGTCTACATGGCGCTGGGCAAGTTCACCACGCTGGTCCCGCCGCTCGCGGGAGGGAGCGCGGCCGGGCTGGTCGGTGGCGTCGCCGCCCTGCTGGTGATCGTGGCCGTGGTCGC
>DASRSC010000084.1:0-22872 GCA_035695525.1 Pseudonocardia sp.
CCCGGTCGGCGCACGGCCCGACTCCGCGAGGAGGTGCTGCGCCGCCGCGTGTTCCACGCCCGACGGTGTGGTGAGCGGGAACTCGCCCTCTGCTCCGAGGTCGAAGGCACGCGGCAGCCCGGACGCCGGGTCGAGGGTCGAGCCGTGCGCGTTGACCGCGACGAGTGCGCCGACGACCGTGCCGCCCGCCAGCACTGTGCTCGCCGTGCCGATCCCGCCTTTCATGCCCGCGGTGACCGCACCGGTGCCGGCTCCGACGCAGCCCTGGGCAACTGGGGCGAACGCGCGCGAGTTGGCTGCTGCCCGCACGGCCTCGCGGCCGACCACGGCGTCCGGTCGGGCAGCGAACACACCGCCCCTGCCGAGGTCGAACAGCGCCGCGGCGGGGACCAGCGGGAGGAGGATCTCCGGCGCCTCGCCCACCGGCTGTGCGCCCCGCCCGTCGGCGGCGAGCCACTCGAGGACCCCGCCCGCCGCGGCGAGGCCGTAGGCGCTTCCGCCGGTGAGCACCACGGCGTGCGCATTCGCCCCTCCCGACCGCAGGTCCAGCGCGGCGGTGTCGCGTGTCGCCGGCCCGCCACCGGCCACGTCGACGGCCGCCGGCGCCCCGGACGGCGGGAGCAGCACGACCGTGGTCCCGGTGAGGAAGCCGCCACCCACCCGGGTGGCGTGCCCGACGCGGACGCCCGGAACGTCCGTGATCGCGTTCCGGGGACCGGGAACGGTACCGCTGGGCACGGGGCTGGGACTCATACCTGCTCCGGGTCGGGCACTGCGACCAGCACCGCCACCGCGAGCAGCAGGGGAACGAGTCGTCCGAAGCGCATCGAACCTCTCCTTCAGGGGATGGGGACGGACGTGACCATGCCGACGAAGCGCAGCAGCTCGGCGTGGACCTCGTCGCGGTCCAGTTCGTGCAGGATGTTGTGCCGGTCGAGCGGGTATACCAGGCCGCGCGCACGGGGCAGCAGGTCGACCACCGCGAGCGCGCCCGCTACGGGGGCGAGGTCGTCCTCCGCGCCGTGCAGCAACAGCACCGGGACGTGGTCGAGCGCCCCGTCGACGACCACGGCGCGGGTGCGGGCAGCGGCCGCGGTGAGCGCGGCGAGGGTCTGCGGCCGGAGCCCGCCGTTCCACACCAGCGGGTCGTCCCGGACCAGCTTCGCCTGCCGCGGGTCGCGCACCAGCTCTGACGGGTCCTTGCGTAGCTCCATGGGGTCGACACCGGACGCCACGAGCGCGGCGAGCCCCTGCCCGCCGTCGAGCAGTGCGGAACCGGCAAGGACGAGGCCGGCCGTCCCGGCGGCCGGATCGGCGGTGGGATCGGCTCCCGTATCGGTCGCGGCGGTGCGGATCTCGCCGACGAGCAGCACGGCGACCGTCGCGCCGAGCGAATGTCCGGCCACCACCACCGGGACGCGGGGCCGTGCGGCTCTGGCGCGGGCGAGCAGCGTCTCGGCGTCGGCCACCAGGTCGTCGATGCTCTCGACCAGCACGCGCTCGCCCTCGCTGTGCCCGTGCCCGGCGTGGTCGGGCGCCCACGTCTCGACGCCCGCCTCGGCCGCGGCCTCAGCCAGCGGCGCGTACTGGCCGCTGTGCTCACCGAGGCCGTGCAGCAGCACCAGCAGTGCCACCGGCCGCCCCGCCGGCTCCCAGCGCCGGTAGTGGATCCGGCCCCGCCGCCCCGCGAACCAATCCCTGATCATGCCGCTCTCTCCAGTGTCGTAGCGAGATCGGCGAGCAGGTCGTCGATCCCGTCGATTCCCGCCGACAGCCGAAGCGCGGCCCGGCGCAGATCGGCCTGGAACTCCTCGCGGTCGGCAGCGAGGTCGCGGAACCGGGAGAGAACGATGATCGGCAGGGTTCTGGTCGATATTCGGATCATTGTCATGTACAACCTCGGCAGGAGTGGTCACGGACGATGCGGGGCTCCGCGCGGCCGCACCACGCGACAGGCGGCGAGGATCAGCGACAGGACTCGTCGAACTGATCGCCGCGACGCCCGACCCAGAACGAGTCGAGGAACGCGCTACGCATCCGGGCCGCCGAGGTCATGTGGGGATGAAACCACGACGGGAGGCCCGCGACCACGGCCGTGGCCCGCGGTGTGATTGACGCCGCTCCGTCAGGGGATGCGG
Source organism: Pseudonocardia sp. (assembly GCA_035695525.1). Classification (GTDB taxonomy): domain Bacteria; phylum Actinomycetota; class Actinomycetes; order Mycobacteriales; family Pseudonocardiaceae; genus Pseudonocardia. The sequence continues at coordinate 2,139 of DASRSC010000084.1, forward strand.
ATGTTCGCTGCTTCGAGCTGGTAGGGGTTGTCGAACGTCAGGCCATCGATCATCAGGCGCGGATGGGTACGCATCAGCTCGATCAGCTGGGCGCCGTCACAGTCGTGCATGTCGTACATGCACAGGATCGCCACGGGGTTGTCGGCAACGAAGCTGTTGAGCGCGGACTCGTACTCGGCGAGGACCGCCGCGTCTCCGTCCAGTTGCGGTCCCCACCACGCCGCCTCGGCACCGAGCCGGGCAAGGTCGTACCCCTCCGCCACCGAGTCCGTGACCGCTTCGGCCCAGACGGAGAGCATGCCGTCGATGGAGTTCGCCTCCGTGGTGAACCGCATGTCGAACCCCCCGAGCTTCTCCAGCTGGTGGGACGCCCTGCCGCGGTCGACCTCGCCCGGCAGCCCGATCCCCCGCACGAGCTGCCATGGATCCCGGTCGTTCAGCCCGAACAGACACTTGTGCCCCGCGCTGAGCCCGTCGCCGAGGAACGTGACGAGCACGGCGTCACGCTCGGCTCTCCCGGTCGAGACGGCGCAGACATGCACACCGGCGGCAACGTCCATCTGCCTGCGCTGCTCCTCGCCATGACCACCCATTGCGGGCCCCCTGTCCTCTACGACCCGCGGGGCCACCAGGCCCGGCCGTCCGACTGACTGCCCCAAGCCCCCGAAAGAATGACCGTCCTCGGCTCCTGCGTCGAGTGCAAGAAGACCCGGCGGTCTTGGGCCGGTCGCTGGTCCGCCACTAGCCCGACCGGCTCCTTCCGCTGAACCGCTCCCGGCTACACCGTCGACGGCCATCGCGTCCCCGGCCTCGTCGGCCCGTGGTCACGCTCCCGACTCGGTTCGATCCGCTGCCGGCGCCGCCCGCGGGTCGAGCAGCGGCGCGTCAGCGCGCTCGGGCCGGTTCACCCAGCGACTGCCCCCGCCGAGTCGTCCGGGCATGCCCTCCTGTCTGGGCAGTGCACCACGCGTCGGGCCAGGAGCATGGCCACCGTGCTGCGCCCGCAGACCGCACAGCCGAGTGCTGTCCTGGGTGTAGGGCAACATGGTCGGGGCGCGGTTCACCGAGTAGTACTCCCACATCCCGCCGTCCGGGTCGGCGTAGTGGACCACGTCGTAGTCGACTTCCCACTGGCCCTCCGGACAGAAGCGCCGGACCCGCTCGACCGCGACCTCATCGATCATCGCGGAGCTCTGGAACGACGGCGGTCGACCAGCGTCCGGTACTCCTCGGGCAGTTGCACCGTCACGTCGACGAACTCGTCGCCCACGTCGTCGCGCAGCACGGCGAACACGGCAGGGGCCCCCCGGACCGCATCCGTCAGGTCGAGCCCGGCACGCTCGGCCACCCGGATCACGAAGTCCGCCACCCCCATCCGGTGCTGCGGCGCAGCCGCGCCGCGGCGCAGGGGTTCCTGCAGGGCCAGCGGCAGGCGGGCAGCGAGGTCGGCCGCTTCACCAGGCGCGATCCGCTGGGCGAGCGTCTCCAGCACCGCAGCCGTGAGACGGCCTGCCTCCTCGACGGTCGTGCCGGCGCGGTCGGCGACCCGGGCCACGAACGCCTCGGCGGGGTCCACCACGGAGCGGCCAGACAGGAGCGGGCCGTACTCGCGGGGCAGCTGCGCGGTGAGGTCGGCGAACTCGTCCTCACCGATGGCCTGGCGGAGCACCGTCAACACCGCGGCCGCGTGCCGTTCCGCCGTCGCGGGGTCCACCCCCTCCCGGGCGGCCACCCGGCGCACGAACTCCGCCACGCCGAACCGCTCGGCCGGCCCCGGCGTGTGCAGGTGGGGCTGCAGCTCCGCCGGGAGCCGTTCCAGCACGTCGGCAGCCTCCCCGCGGGTGACGTGCTGGGCCAGGGTGTTCAGCACCGCTGCCGTGGCGCGTTCGGCGCCGTCGCGGTCAGTGCCGGCCAGCCCCGCGACGAGCGACGTGAACCGTTCGGTGTCCCACTCGGCCATGTGCCTCTCCCGGTCAGCGGTTCGTGAGCCAGTCCCACACACGGCGCAGCCGAGCTTCGAGCGGGTTCTCCACAGCGGACCCGTCGGGGCGCACCCGGGTGCGCTCCGGCTCCCTCGGTTCGTGCAGCGCATCCCGCCCGACCGCGAGCACGACCCCGCGCTCGTAGAGTCCGGCGATCTGGTCGGCGTCGGCGAAGAGGTGCCGGCCGGGCAGCGGAACGGTGTGCACCACGATCCCGTGGAAGATGTCGTGGTGCTCGTCGGCGAGCACGTGATCCACGACCCCGATCCGTTCCCCGTCGGGCTCGTAGACCGGGGTCCCGTCGGCCAGCACGAGGTAGGCGACGGGTCGGCCGAGGTCCCGCTCGCCGGCCTCCGCAGTCATACGTCCTGCACCGGGCCCTCCCGCGATCGGTGGTCCGTCCACCGTCGTGGAGACCGGCCGCCGGGGCACCGGCCTGGCTCGGCCAACTCCGCGCGGCAGTCTCGGCATCGCGGGGCAGCCCACCGCGGCCGCCGGCCGACCTGTCCTCCCGGGCCGACTCCCGGCAACGGTATTCGTGCCACCGGCACCGTGCGTGGGAGTAGTACAACGGCCGACCATCGTCGTGCTACGGGATCGAAGTCGATCGGTCTGCGAGGAGATGCTCATGACAACCTGGACTGCCCCCGCTCGGCCGGACACGGACTCGGACTCGGATGACGTCACCGCGGCTGTCGAGCGGGAACGACTGCTCCTGGTGCGATGCGTCGAGACGGCCTACGAGTCGCTGCGCCTGATGCCGGGGATGGACACCTCGGGACGCACCCTCGTGTGGTTCGCCGGGCACCTGCTGCAGGCCCATCGCCGGGCGACCGGCACGGCTGAGTCCGCCGCCCGCCAGTAACCCCCCCCCGCGGAAACTCGCCTTCCACCCTGACCTGATGGAGCTCGATATCCACCTGTCCGACTTCTACGCCGAGGCACAGGCCGGACCCGCCGCCGGGTGGTCCGGCACCTCCTAGCGCTGCAGCGGGAGGAGGCCCGGGCGCGACGCAATTGTCGCCGTCGACGTCGACGAGGGGTGCGCTCCTCCCTGGTCACGCAGTGCGTCGTCCAGCCAGCTGCGCAGGGCCGGTGTCTGCATCGCACCGTACTGTCGGGCAACCACCTCACCCCCGCGTAGCACCATGAGCGTCGGGAGGCCGCACACCTGGAAGCGCTGTGACATTCGGGGCGCGCGCACGACCTCCACCTCCACCACCTTGATCTCCCCGGCCCGTTCGGCGGCCAGCCGTTCCACGACCGGTCGCACCATCCAGCTCAGCCCGCACCAGGTGGCCCACAGGTCCACGAGCACCGGAATCGACACCTGCTCCGCCACCTCGGCGAACTCGTCGTCGCCGGCACCTGCGATCCAGGGCAGGGCATCGTGGCAGTTCCCGCACCTCGGCACACCCGTGGCGACGGCGGGCACCCGGTTGCGCTTCCCACAGCGCCGGCAGGTGACGATGCGCGCGCCGTCATTGTCTCCCCCGTCGTCGAGGTGGAGCGCCAGGACCAGCCACCGGAAGGCCTGTTGCAGCCGCACCAGGCCGGGGTCGTGCGACACCTCGAGGACCTCGTGGTTGTCGCGAGCCATCGGCTGGTCCTTCCCGCAGGTCGTTGCAGGGACGGTCGCAGCAACGCCTACGCCGTGCACCGGTCCCCAGGATGCAACCTCGCCCGTCGTTTTCGGCCCGACAGGTCCGTCCCGGACATGGGCGCCGACCGCTCCCACGGGCCGACTAGAGCGGCCGTGCTTGGGCCCGTCAGGTCTTCGCACTCGACGACGACAGCCGGGCATGGTGACCGGACGCAGACGACCTCGGAGGCGCTCCATGATCCTGGTGACGGAGGCGACCGGACCGGTCGGTCAGCGCCTGGTCGAGGAACTGAGCGACGCGCACGCCGCCACGACGGCCATGGTCCCCGTGCAGGCGGCCGCCCAGGACCTGCCGCCCGCTGTCGGGTACGTCGAGGCCACGCTCGACGACCCACCCTCCGCGGAGGTGCTGCGGGAGTTCGACCGGGTCTTCCTGACGAGTCCTGCGCGCGAGGAGCAGGTGGAGCTCGAGGTGTACTTCGTCGACGCCCTCGTCGCGGCGGGGCACCGACCGCACGTCGTGAAGCTCGCCGCGGACGGGTTCCAGGATCCGGACTGCCGGGTGCGCTTCATGCGCAACCATCGCCAGGTCGCCGTGCACCTCGAGGGGACCGGGCTCCCCGTCACCTATCTGGCGCCGGGTGTCTACACGGAGTACCTGCTTGCGGCGACGGACGCCATTCGGGAGCAGGGCTTGATCCCCGCTCCCGCCGGCGACGGGCGTGTCGCGTTCGTGGCGGCGAGCGATGTGGCCGCGGTCGGGGCGAGCGCACTCACCTCGGGCGATCCCGGGGACATCCACGTCATCACGGGCCCGGAGGCGCTGGGCTATGCCGACGTCGCCGCCCGGGTCTCCGCGGTGTTCGCCCGGCAGGTCGACTACGCCGACATCCCCGTTGACCAGGCCAGGTGGGACATGCGCGAGGACGGCATACCGGAATGGCACGCCGAGGGCATGATCGAGCTGTTCGGCTGGATCTCCGCCGGAGCCTGCGATGAGGTCACCGACACGGTCCGCACCGTGGTCGGGGAGGATCCCCGCCCGCTGGAGCACTGGCTGAACGAGCACCGTGAAGCCTTCATGTTCCACGCGTCCGGAGCCTCGACCCAGCGCTTCTGATCGGGCAACTCCCCCGCTGTCCCCACTGGGTGGGAGCTGGGCCGGTTTCTGGTCCCGCCAGGCCGACGAGCCGCGTGGTCGGCTCCGGGGAAGGTCGCAGGGCCGCCACACGACCAGTACTGCAACTAGACGAAACGGGAGCGACTGATGGGCTCGGAACTGCAGGGCAAGACGATCGCCATCCTGGCCACCGACGGAGTCGAGCGCGTGGAGCTCGAACAGCCTCGGGGAGCCCTGTACGGCGCAGGCGCGCGCAGTGACCTGCTCTCGATCCATCCCGGCGAGATCCAGGCCCGCCAGTTCGACATGGTGTCCGCTGGGACTTTCCCGGTGGACCGGCAGGTCTCCGACGCGAACGTCGACGACTACGACGCCCTGCTGCTCCCCGGCGGGACCGTGAACCCCGACCAGCTGCGCATGAACCCTGGCGCCGTCGACTTCGTCAAGGCCTTCGTCGCCACGGGCAAGCCGGTAGCCGCGATCTGCCACGGCCCGTGGACGTTGGTCGAGGCCGACGTCGTCCGCGGGCGCCGGCTCACCTCGTGGCCGAGCGTGCGGACCGACCTGCGCAATGCGGGAGCCGAGGTCGTCGACGAGGAGGTGGTGATCGACGGGCAGTTCACCACCAGCCGCTCACCCGCGGACCTGCCGGCGTTCTGCCGGGCGATCGTTGAGCAGTTCGCCGGCGCGCCGGTGTCGCGCTAGCGCCGCTCGGACGACCCGGAGTGCCCCTTCCACCCGGTCAGTCGGACGGGAGGGGCGGCAGCGGGAAGCGGAGCGTCGCGGCGGTCAACTGCTCGCGCAGCGGGGTCTCCGCCACCACGTGCTCGATGCTCCCACCTTCGTCGATCACGGACTGAACGAGCTCGTCGATGACGTCCGGCGTCGTGCGCAGCGGGTTGCCACAGATCGGGCACCGCTCGCCTTCGATCGCCATCCACCCGTCGACGTCGCAGACCACGCCTGGCCGCAGCTCCTCGTCCTGCACCAGCAGCAGTCCGACCGCAGCGGTGGCGCCACCCCACAGGCAGTCGGCCAGACCGACGGCGGCGAGCCCGCCCGCCGCGTGCGTCTCCAGGGTCTCCGCCACCAGCCGCGCCTCCTCCGCCCGCTCGTAGCGGTCGACGACCTCCTCCGCGCGCCCGCGGATCGTCCCGAGGTCCTCCTCGCGAGAATGCATCGGGAACGTCCCGACGACGCGGTCACGCATGTTCCGCGGCAACTGGTCCAGGAGTTCCGGGATCTCGTGCTCCTGGCCGCCGACAGCAATGATGTCGAACTCGCGCCGGCCGGCGTCCTCGACCAGCCGCTGCGCGACGGCGCGGTAGTGCCGCTTCGCCAACAGCTCGTCCTTGTTCCACGTGGCGTGCTCGCGCATTCCGTACGCATAGTTGGACTTGCGCAGGTCCGGGTCCCGGAGCTTGCCGCGCTCGACCATCTCGTCCTGGTAGAGGTCCCAGAACCGCGCCCGACGGCGGTCGACCACCACGACCCGGCAGCGGTGGTACTCGTCGAGCACCGCCACGAGCGGTCGGACCTACGGGGTCGCGTCGACCACGTGCCGGTCGCGAACCGCACGCGGCAGCTCGACGTTCTCGAACAGCCCCCGGCCCGAGCACGAGAAGAAGGCGACGGTCCGGGGGTGAAGATGCTCCTCCGTCACGGCCTCCACGATGCGCCCCACGTCCCCGCGCAGGGACAACCGGGCGTTCCGGTCCAGGTCAGGATCCTTGGTCAGCAGGCGCACCTCGTGCAGCAGCTCGTCCACCCGGCTTGGGAAGGCGCGGCGGTCGTCGGGGTCGATGCGGGCGTACAGCGACAGCACGGGCAGACCGTCGCCGTCCATCCGCAGGATGCGGTCGATCGTCTCGACCTCGAGCATCGACGTCCTCCTCAGGTGACCGGGAGCTCGCCGAGCGTGACGGTGATCGTCAGCGGTTCCGCCGCAGGCGGGCGCTTCACCGTGAGCCGGACGGCCTCCCCCGGACGGCGTTCGGCGAGCCGCGTCTGCAGGTCCTGGGCGGTCCGGATCTCGTCGCCCTCGATCCGGGTGATGATGTCGCCCACGCGCAGGCCTGCCGCCGCCGCCGGCCCGTTCGGGTCGAGGGCGGCGACACCGGCGCCAATCGGCTGCCCCGTGTCGTCCGTGACGGTCACCGCCGTGATCCCGACGGCCGCGCGCCCCGAGTTGACCACCCGCCCGTTGTCGACGATCTGCCGCGCGATGTCGTTCGCGATTTCGCCGGGGATCGCGAAGCCCACCCCGGGCGCCGCCCCGCCGATGCTCGGGTTGACGGCAGCGAGCGTGGGGATGCCGACGACCTCGTGGTTGATGTTGACGAGTGCGCCACCGCTGTTGCCGGGGTTGATCGGGGCACTCGTCTGGATCGTCTGCCGTAGCACGGTCCCGGGGAAACCGATCTCCGGCTCCGCCGGCTCCGGGATGGTCCGGCCCAGCGCCGAGACGACGCCATGCGTCACGCTGCTCTCCAACCCGAGCGGACTGCCCATCGCCATGACGAGGTCGCCCACCCGCATGTCGCGCGCCGCGCCGAAGCGCGCGGGCACCAGCGAGCCTCCGTCCTGCACCTTGATGACGGCGAGGTCCTCAGGCGGGTGGGAGTACACGAGAGTCGCCTGCCGCACGGTGCTGCTGTTCGCGAACCTGACCTCGAACGCCTTCCCCGTACCGACTACGTGTGCGTTGGTCACGATGTGCCCGTCGCGGTCGAAGACGATGCCGGAGCCCACCGATCCCGGCTGGCTGATCTCCACGACCGACGGCAGGACGTCCTGGACGACTGCGGCGAACTCATCCGACAGCTCCGCCGCGAACGGCGGCGGAGGCGGAGGCACCGGTTGCCCGGCGGCGGAGCACCCGGCGAGCGCGGCCGTGGCCGCCAGCAACAGCGCGAGCACGAGAGCCGATGTCCGGTTCGCACCGGCGTCCGAGCGGCGAACAGACCGCATCGGTCCACCTCCTTGGTCCCGGCACGAATGCCGGCTCCCGCTCGCCGGCAGCACCGACCGTGCCAGTACCGCGGGGCGCAAGTGCTCGGCCCGGCAGGCCGAACTACGGGCGTCCGGCCGTCCTAGCAGGGCAGCACGGGGAGGGCGGGCGGTCGCTCGGTTCCGGGGCCGGGGCGGAAGGCACGGCGAGGACCGCGTCGACGCCGGGGGGCGGGGCGCGGGGCCACCGGTTCGGACCGGGGAGAATCGGTTCGTGGCCACCCCAACGCCTCGGGATTCGGAGAACGGTTCCCCGGACGGATCGCATCCGGCCGTCCGGGACCCGTCGCCGTCATCGGTGCGCCGCTGGCGACGGCGGTTGGCGGACGAGCGCGAGGAGGCGAAGGTCTACCGCGACCTCGCCACGCGCCGGACCGGGGAGGAGCGGCAGATCCTGCTGAGCCTGGCCGAGGCCGAGGAGCGCCACGCCGCCCACTGGGCACGGCTGCTCGGCGACGACGCCGGTCGGGTCCGGCGCGGCGCCGCCAGGATGCGCCTGCTGGCGTTCCTGGCGAGGCGATTCGGCTCGGTGTTCGTCCTGGCGCTCGCCCAGCGCGCGGAGACACGGTCGCCCTACCGGTCCGACGCGGACGCCACCGCGGCGATGGCGGCCGACGAGCGGGTCCACGAGGAAGTCGTCCGCGGGCTGGCGGCACGCGGCCGGGCGCGGGTCTCGGGAACTTTCCGCGCTGCCGTATTCGGTGCCAACGACGGGCTGGTCAGCAACCTCGCCCTCGTGCTCGGTGTCATCGGTGGCGGCGCGTCCCCGAGCACCGTGCTGCTGACCGGGTTGGCCGGGCTGCTGTCCGGGGCGTTGTCCATGGGTGCCGGGGAGTACGTGTCCGTGCGCTCGCAGCGCGAGCTGCTCGCAGCGTCCGCCCCGGACGTCCGCGACGCGCATACCGTCCTCCGCGAGCTCGACGTCGATGCCAACGAGCTCGCGCTCGTGTACCGGGCCCGTGGTGTGGCACCCGAGGAGGCCCACCGCCGGGCCGCAGCGGTGCTGCGCAGCGACGATCCCACCTTCTCCCCGCTCGCGAACGGGCCGGGTGAGGACGACGGATACGACGTGGTCGGCACGGGCGTGGGCGCCGCGCTCTCCAGCTTCACCTTCTTCGCCTCAGGCGCCGCAGTTCCGGTGCTGCCGTTCCTGTTCGGGCTCAACGGCGCGCCCGCTCTCATCGCCGCCGGGTTCCTGGTCGGGCTCGCCCTGCTGCTCACCGGTGCCACCGTGGGCGTGCTGTCCGGCGGTCCCCCGCTACGCAGGGGGCTGCGACAGCTCGCGATCGGGGCCGGCGCGGCCGCGACCACCTACGGGCTCGGCCTGCTCGTGGGTGCCGCGGTCGGCTGACCCACGCCGTGCGGACCCGGGCACGACATGCCGGTGCCCGCCGCCGTTCCGGCTCGCAACGATGGGTCGACGGACGAACCAGTCCCTGAACGGAGCAGACCTGTTCCCTGCGGGATCCCGTCCGCACCCGGCAGGATGTGGAGGTGGACCCACCACTGCCCGAGATCCGCATCGGCGACCGCGAGCGGCGCGAGGTGGACGCCCGGCTCCAGGAGGCGCTGGCCGACGGCATGCTGAGCCTCATCGAGTACGACGAGCGAGCCGCGCAATGCTGGGCGGCACGCACCCGCACCGACCTCGACCCACTGACCAGCGACCTGCCACAAGCACAACCGCCCGAGCCGCCGGTGGCCGCCGAAACCACCCCGCCCACCCTGTGGTATGCGCCCGCCGCGGGAGTGGCAGGCCGGGCCGTCGGCGGCCTGGTCACCGCTGCGCTCGTCGGCGCCGGCATCTTCGTCGGCGTCCAGGTCCTCTCCGCCGACGACGGCTTCTCTGTCTTCGGCAGCCGGACGGTGCAGCTCAGCGGCGACCAGCAGCGGGCCGAGGTCGGCATGATGTTCGGCAGCGTCCGCGTCGTCGTGCCGGATGATGTGCGCGTCCGCTTGTCGGGCACCGTCGTCTTCGGCAGCATGAACTGCGACGAGGCCTGCCGCACCGGCTCGAACCTCCGCGAGGTGGCGGTGGAGGCCGACGGCGCGTTCGGCAGCATCAACATCATGCGGCAGAGCGAGGTCGACCGCGAGGCCAGCACCATCCGCGACCGGAACCGCGACGAGGACTCCGAGGACGACTAGCGGCGGGGCGGAGGGCCGGACAGGGTCACCATCCCCCCGGAACCGGCGTCGACCGGTAGCTTCACGCCGGTCACGAAGGACGCATCGATCCCATCGGTCGCCTCCCGGCCGGTTCACTCTCGACGGCGATGTCCATGCCGTCAGGATCGGCTGGCCCCGCCCGACGCGGTGACGGTTCCATGCGATTACGTGGTCATCCGTGCACAACAGGAGCGCGCAGGACAGCAGGGACAGCCGCCCGATACTGCACCGTTCGGCATGCTGGATATGATCGCCGCCGCACCAGATCAACGGCGTCACCAAAGCTCCCCCCGCGGCGCCCGGGCGCCCCGGCGATCCGTGTCCGTCCCGACCGGTGCGTCGTACCGCCCGGCCCTAGGGCGCCGGCCCGCACGCCGTTGCCGCTGCTCATCACCTGAAGGGCGAACCCTCCATGACGCAGAAACCGTTCGACTTCGTGATCGTGGGCGGCGGAACGGCCGGATGCGTGCTGGCCAACCGCCTGACCGCCGATCCGGGTACTCGCGTGCTGGTCCTCGAGGCCGGTCGCCCCGACTACTGGTGGGACCTGCCGATCCAGCTGCCGATCGCCATGGGCATGCCGGTCGGAAGCAGCGAGCACGACTGGCTCTACGAGTCCGAGCCCGAGCCGCACCTGCAGTCCCGGCGCCTGCACCATCCGCGGGGCAAGGGGATCGGTGGCTCCAGCACCATCAACGGGATGATCTACCAGCGGGGCCACCGGGCGGACTTCGACCGGTGGGGCGCGGAGTGCGGCACGCCCGAGTGGGACTACGCCCACTGCCTCCCCTACTTCCGGCGGCTGGAGAACTGCCTCGGCGACGAGGAGGACGCCTTCCGCGGCCGCGGCGGCCCCCACACCCTCGCGCGGGGGCCGGCAGACGGCCCCATCTTCGAGGCGTTCTTCGCGGCCGCCCAGGAGGCGGGTCACGCCGTGCTGCCCGACATCAACGGCGTGGAGCAGGAGGGCTTCGCACCGCTGGATCAGGGCGTGCGCGGAGGCAGGCGGGAGTCCGCGGCGCGGGCGTACCTGCACCCGGCACGACGGCGACGCAACCTCGAGGTGCGCTCCGGGACGGCGGTCAGCAGGATCCACGTCGAGCGGGGCCGCGCGGTCGCGGTGCGGTTCAGGCAGGACGGCGGCGCCGACGAGGTCGTCCAGGCTCGCGAGATCATCCTGTGCTCGGGGGCGATCGGCTCGCCACAGCTGCTTCAGGTCTCCGGCATCGGGAACGCCGGCGAGCTGGAAACGCTGGGCGTACCCGTGGTGCACGACCTGCCCGGTGTGGGCGAGTCCCTCCAGGACCACCTGGCTGTGCACCTGCAGCACATCTGCCGGGAGCCGGTGTCCATGGCGCCCGTCCGACGCAAGGCGAACTGGCCGCGGATCGTCGCGGAGGCACTCCTGTTCGGCAGCGGTCCGGGCAGCCGCAACCCGATGCAGGCGGGCGGCTTCGTCCGGAGCAGTCCCGAGCAGAGCCATCCCGACCTGATGTTCCTGCTCGCGCCCCTGGCGATGCATAGCGCCGAGCGCTCGATCCCGGTCAACGAGCACGGGTACCAGGTGCACGTGGGAGTGATGCGCTCCGACGCCAGGGGATCGGTGAAGATCACCTCGCCGGTGGCGTCCCGGCATCCGGCGATCCAGCTGAATTTCCTGTCCGCTCCCGACGACCGGCAGCGCTGGATCGACGCCGTGCGCATCGGGCGGGAGCTGCTGGCGCAGCCGGCGATGGACCGCCTCAACGGGGGCGAGAGCCTCCCCGGGCCCGGCGTGCGCTCCGACGACGAGGTCATCGAGTGGGTCACCCGCACCGCCCGGGCCGGGTTGCACCTCGCATGCAGCACCCGCATGGGCATGGACGAGCGGGCCGTGGTGGACCCGGTGACGCTCCGGGTGCGCGGCCTCGACGGTCTGCGCGTCGTCGACGCTGCGATCATGCCCTCCCTCACCAACGCCAACACCTACGGCCCGGTGCTGATGCTCGCAGAGAAGGCGGCCGACGTGATCCTCGGCAACACCCCCCTCGCTCCCGAGTACCCGGCCGCACCGGCTCGGGTGGCGGCGCAGCCCCCGGTCGCCCACCCCGCGGGGGCCGCCTCGGTGGACCGCTGAGGTGCCCGCCGGCGCCCATCGGTCCGCCGGGCGGGGGCCGCACCCGGGCCGATCACATCGGTCAGGGTCGGCTGCCTTAGGGTCCGGGCGCATGAGGAGTGCGCTGGCGAGTTGGCGGTCCCCCCAGCACCGCGACGGACTGGCGCTCGTACTCAGCTCGGCGCTGTCCTCGGGCATCGGGCTCCTCTACTGGGTCGTGGCCGCCCGGTTGTTCGCCCCTGACGTCGTCGGAGTGAATTCGACGCTGGTCTCGACGCTGACGCTGCTCGGCAGCGCGGCGCAGCTCAACCTGGGTAGCGCGCTCCTCCGCTTCGTTCCGGTGGCCGGTCGGTCGGCGCGGTCGTTGGTGCTGTCCTGCTACGCGGTGGGAGCCGGGACGGCGTGCGCGACCGGTGCCGTGTTCGCCCTCGGTGCTGCGTGGTGGGCACCGGATTTGCTCGAGTCGGTGGGCCATGGCCAGCTGATCGCCTTCTTCGCGCTCTCGACGCCCGTGTGGGCGGTATTCGTCATGCAGGACTACGTGCTCACCGCGATCAAGCGGGCGACGCTCGTGCCCGTGGAGAACCTCGTCTTCGCGCTGCTGAAGATCGCGTTGCTGATGGCAGGCGGGGTGGTCGCGTTCTACGGAACGATCGCCGTGTCGTGGGCGGCGGCCACCGCCGTCCTGGTGCTCGTGGTCACCGTTTGGCTGGTGCGCATCCTTCCGGCCTACGGGATCGCCACCGCGGCCTCGGCAGTGTCGTTCAGGGCGCAGACGATCGTCGGATTCGTGTCCGCGGACTGGGCCGGAACGCTCTTCTCCCTGGCCGTCAACTTCGGCCTGCCGCTGCTCGTGCTGGCGCGGCTCGACGCCGACTCCGCCGCTACGTTCGGGGTGGCGTGGGCAGTCGCCTTCGGGCTCTACCTGGTCTCCAACGGGATGGGCCAGTCGCTGGTGGCGCACGTGTCAGCCGACCCGGATGCCCTGGACGCGGCCTGCCGCAGCATGGTCACCAAGGCGATGACACTGCTGGTGCCGGCAGTGGTGGTGATCGTTCCCGGTGCGGGACTGATCCTCTCGGTCTTCGGCGAGCACTACGCGGCCACCGGCACCGGCCTGCTCGCGCTGGCCGCACTGTCCGCCCTGCCGAACGTCGTGCTCCTCGCGACGGTGAACGCCGCCAGGGTTCTGCAGCGCAAGAGCATCCAGTTCGGCGTTCCGGCGGCTCTCGCGTTCATCGTGATCCCGCTCGCCTGGGTGTTGATGCCGTTCCTGGGCCTGACCGGCGTCGGGGTCGCCCTGCTCGTCGGGCAGACGATGGTGGCCGTCGTCATCCTGCTGGTCCGCTGGACGGGTCCGCGCTTCGACACCCGCGGACTCCCGCCCACCGTCGCTGTTCGTTCCTCGACGGCGGCGAGCAGCGGTTCCTGAACCGCCGGGCGGGCCGCCAGCGCCCGCCGTGTGCCGCCGGGAAAACATCCTGGCGTCGCAAAGCGCACCCGTAACCCCCTGCGCAGGGGTTCTCTGCACCTCGATCCCGGAAAACTCGACATTCCGGCTACGTCATTCGCCGGACACGCCGGGACGGTTCCATTTGCCTGAATCGTCCCGGAAACGTCAGTAATGGAGCCGTCACACCACCCCAGGCCGTGATCAGCTGTTAGCAAAGCGGCCGACTCCGGATCACCAGCCGCTCATGTGCGGTTGCAAAAGTCTCCCCAGCCGCGGGCTGCCGCGGTGTCGTCGACCGGTAGGGGCTGCGGGAGTGCGGGAATGTCATCGGTAACGTCTGCTCCGGTGTCCACGCCGCCACCCACCACCGCCCGGCACGTGCGAACACCCACTTCCCGACTCCGTTTCGGCGCCCGCGAACGCCACGACTATCTCGTGTTCCTCGCTCTCGCCGCACCGAACATCCTGCTGATCGTCGCGTTCAGCTACCGCCCGCTGCTCAGCAACATCTACTACTCGACGCTCAACTGGACGCTGGGCGCCGCCACGGCGGTGCCGGTCGGGTTCGACAACTACGTCCGGTTCTTCACCTCCCCGGACACCGCCGAGATCGCCCGGGTGACGGCCGTCTTCACCGTCGCCACCGTCGGGGGGTCGATGCTGCTGGGCCTGCTGATCGCGCTGGTGCTGAACCGCAAGGTCCGCGGCGCCGGGTTCGCCCGGGCCGCGGTGTTCTCGCCGTTCGTACTGTCGGGCGTCGGCGTGGGACTGATCTGGGTGTTCATGTTCGACCCCACCATCGGCGTGATAGCGGCAGTGCTGCGCACGATGGACCTGCCGAGTCCGCAGTGGTTCAACGATCCGTCGCTCAGCCTCGTGATGGTGATCGTCGTCTACGTCTGGAAGAACATGGGGTACGCGGCGGTGATCTGCCTGGCGGGGCTGCAGGCCGTCCCGCGGGACCTTCTCGAGGCCGCCGCGATCGACGGGGCCGGCCGGCTGCGGACGTTCCGGTCGATCATCCTGCCGATGCTCTCCCCGACGACGTTCTTCCTGCTGATCACGAGCGTCCTCAACTCCCTGCAGGCCTTCGACATCATCCGGATCATGACCCCGCTCGGCCGGGGCACGACCACCTTGATCTACGACGCCTATCTGCAGGCGTTCGGCGGCTACAACCGCGCCGGATACTCCGCCACCGTGTCGACGGTCCTGTTCGGCCTGCTGGTGCTGTTCACCGCGATCCAGATGCTGGTCCTCGAGCGACGGGTGCACTACCGATGACCATGTCGGCGACGGGCCCCGAGCAGGACACCCGCACCCATCCCCTCGCCCCACGCAACCTCGTCGCCGCGGCCGTCGGCTCCTTCATCCCGCTCGTGCTCGCCGTCGCGGTCGTCGCGCTGCCGCTGGTGTGGATGCTGCTCTCGTCGTTCAAGACGCCGGGGGAGGTGCTGACCCGGGACCTCTCGGTCCTGCCCCACAGCCTGGCTCCGGACAACTACCTGCAGGCCGCCCGCGAGGTTCCGTTCGTCCGGCTCTTCGTGAACTCGGCGATCGTCACCGTCATCGGAGCGGGCATCAAGGTGCTACTGGCGATCTTCACGGCCTACGCGCTGGTCTTCGTGCGGTTCCCGGCCAAGAAGCTGATCTTCGCCGCGATCCTGGTGACGCTCATGGTGCCGCCGCAGGTGTCGCTGCTCCCGAACTACATGCTCGTCTCCGGCCTCGGGGGCGCCGACACCTACTGGGGAATCATCCTTCCCGGCCTGGGCACGGGCTTCGGGACGTTCCTCCTGCGGCAGCACTTCATGACGCTGCCGATCTCGATCCTCGAGGCGGCCGAGATCGACGGGGCGGGCCACTGGCGCCGGCTCACCCGCATCGTCATCCCGATCTCCGGGCCGAGCATCGTGACCGTGGCGCTGGTCAGCATCGTGTTCGAGTGGAACGACTACCTGTGGCCACTGGTCATCGTCACCGACCCGTCGATGATGACCCTGCCGGTGGGACTGACCCTGCTGGCGAACACCGAAAGCGACGCACTGGCGTACGGGGTGATGATGGCCGGATCCGTCGCCGTCATCGTGCCGGTCCTCATCGTGTTCGCCTCGCTCCAGCGCTACGTCATCGCCGGGCTCACCCAGGGCGCCGTGAAGGACTGAGGAGCACCTCCCCGCCCGACCCGTCTGTCTCCCCCGCATCATCTCCACACATCAGAAGGACCTTCCATGACCGCTCGGTTCCCCGACACCTCCCCGCACGCCCGGCTCGTCGCACCGAACCTGCACCGTCGCGGCTTCCTCCGCCTCGCCTCGGCAGCGGGCCTGACTGCGGCTCTGGCCGCATGCGGTGGGCCCTCGACGTCGGGCTCCGGAGCGTCACCGGCGTCGTCGGCGCCGGCGGACATCGACTACACGGGCGTGCAGCCGGCAGCCCAGGTC
The DNA here is from genome assembly GCA_035695525.1 of Pseudonocardia sp. Classification (GTDB taxonomy): domain Bacteria; phylum Actinomycetota; class Actinomycetes; order Mycobacteriales; family Pseudonocardiaceae; genus Pseudonocardia. Next base: position 18,014 of record DASRSC010000084.1, read on the forward strand.
ACCATGTGGTCAAGCAACCCCGGCTCGTCCCAGGCTGTGACCCAGCAGATCATCGACGCGTTCCACGCCTCACAGCCCGACATCAAGGTGAACCTGGTGACGGCGGGCAAGGACTATGAGGAGATCGCGCAGAAGTTCCAGACCGCCCAGACCGGCGGAACACTGCCCGACCTCATCGTGCTGTCGGACGTGTGGTGGTTCCGCTACTACATGCTGGGATCCATCGTCCCGCTCGACTCGGCGATCAAGGCCGTCGGCATCGAGACCGGCGACTACCAGGACCAGCTGCTGGCCGACTACCAGTACGCAGGCGGGCAGTGGGCGCTCCCGTGGGCGCGGTCGACGCCGCTCTTCTACTACAACAAGGCGCACTGGGCGGCGGCCGGGCTGCCCGACCGCGCCCCGACGACGTGGGCCGAGTTCAACGAGTGGGCGCCGAAGCTGCAGGCCGCGGGCACCGGCGTCCAGCACGCTTTCCAGCTGCCGGCGCTCGCGGGCTACGCCGGATGGACCTTCCAGAACAACCTCTGGGGCTGGGGTGGCGCCTGGAGCAAGGACTGGGACGTCACCTCCGACTCCGCCGAGTCGGTCGCCGCGATGCAGTTCCTCCAGGACGCGGTGTACAAGGGCCGGTGGGCCGGGGTGTCCAGCAACGACTCCGCCAACGACCTGTCCGCCGGAGCAGTCAGCGCGACCATGAGCTCGACGGGCAGCCTGGTGGGCATCCTCAAGACCGCCACGTTCGACGTGGGTGCCGGTCCCCTTCCCGGCGGCCCCGCTGCCACCTCCCCCGTGTGCCCGACCGGTGGTGCCGGCCTCGGGATCCCCAAGGCCATCCCGAAGGAGAACCAGCTGGCGGCGGCGACCTTCCTCAAGTTCCTCACCTCCCCCGAGAACACCGTCACCTTCGCCGGCGCCACCGGGTACATGCCCATACGCAAGTCGGCGGACATCTCCGCGCTCGTGGCGAAGGCCCCGCAGAGCAAGGTCGCGATCGACCAGCTGACGGTCACCCGCACGCAGGACCGGGCCAGGGTGTTCTTCCCCGGTGCCGACCAGGAGATGGCCAAGTCGTGCGCCAACATCCTGACGCAGCAGGCCGACGTGCACTCGGAGATGACCGCACTGAAGGCGACCCTGACCGGCATCTACGACCAGGACGTCAAGCCGAATCTGTAGGTCCCCTGCCACCGTGTGGGCGGTGGACCTCGTACTACCCTCTGCCTGCTGTGGAACCCGCTCCCTCGATCGACGCCGCCACCTCGCCGTTCGACCGGCGAGTGTGGCGGGTCGTCGGTGATCCGCTGGTCAGAGGCGCACGCACGGCCGTGACGGCGCTGCCGCTGGCGGGGATCGGAGTGGCGGTCAAGGATTTGATCGCCGTGGCCGGGCAGCCGGTCGGTGCGGGCAACCCCGCATGGCTGGCCGAGCAGCAGCCGCAACACCGCTCCGCGCCCGCACTCGAGGCGCTGCTCGCGGCGGGCGCCGACGTGGTCGGGATCGCCCGAACGGACGAGTTCGCCTACAGCCTCGCGGGCACCAACGTCCACTACGGCACGCCGCCGAACCCTGCCGCACCGCGTGCGATCAGCGGCGGTTCCACCAGCGGTCCGGCGAGCGCCGTCGCGCTCGGCCAAGCTGCGGTCGGACTCGGCACCGACACCGGGGGCTCGATCCGGATCCCGGCCTCCTATCAGGGGCTGGTCGGGATCCGCACCACCCACGGCGCCATCGACACGGCCGGCGTGCTGCCGCTCGCTCCGGCGTTCGACACGGTCGGTTGGCTCACCCGCGACACTCCGACGGCGCTGCGCGTCGCGGGCGTGCTACTCGACGGGACCCAGGACCGGGCTCTGGACGCCGCCCGCACCGTCGTGCTCCCGGCGGCACAGCGGTGCGCCTCCCCCGACGTCTCCCTCGCGTGTGACGTCCTGCGCGACCGACTCGCAGCTGGCGGCGTCCTCCCGCCGGTGCAGGACGACGACGTCCCCGCCGACGTTCTCCAGAGGTGGCTCGCCGCGTTCCGCACCGTGCAGGCGTACCAGGCCTGGACGGCTCACGGGGCCTGGGTACGCACACACCCCGGCGCGCTCGGCGATGACATCGCTGAGCGGTTCGCCGTGGCGGCACAGGTCACGGAGGCCGAGGCCGAGCGCGCAGCCGGGGTGGCCGAGCAGGCGCGGGCGCAGTTGCAGCGGCTGCTCGCGAACGCGGTGCTGGTGCTGCCCAGCAGCGCAGGCGGTGCGCTCCCGCTGCACGCCGCCGCCACCGAGGTGGAGGCGGAGCGCGCGGGAACGTTGCAGCTGACGTGTGTGGCCGGCCTGGCAGGCGCACCGGCGGTGTCGGTGCCTGCCCTGCAGACCTCCGACGGGCGTCCGGCCGGATTCTGCCTGGTCGGCGCCCCGGGCACCGACCGCGACCTGCTGCGCCTTGCCCACCGGATCGCTCTGTGGAGCGGGACGTTCAGTCCGTAGACGTCCTCCGGTCGGGACCGGCGTCGGCGAGAGCGTCGACCGCTCCCCGCAGGCGCAGCGCCCACACGACGAGGACGACCCCGAAGACGAGGGAGAACGCTCCGACCAGCAACAGGAGCGTGATCAGCCCGGCGCCCGGCTGCGCGAGCAGGACGATGCCGAAGAGCACGCTGACGACACCGCTTGCCAGGCTCCAGCCCCACGTCGACGCGCCCCGCCTGCGCATCGCAAACGACTCGATGATCTGTGCCACGCCGTTGATAATGCTCCAGAAAGCGATCACGAAAAGGATGGCCAGCACCGTCACACCCGGCCAGGCGAAAGCCACGATGCCGGCGATCAGCGAAACGACTCCCTGGACGACGTGCCAGCCCCAGTGCGGTTCCTCCTTGCGATGCCGCACCCCGGCCACAATCGCCGTGATGCCATCCAAGATCGCATACGCTCCGAAGACGAACACCAGGGCGAGCAGCGCGGTACCCGGCGCGAAGAGCGCGAACAGTCCGAAGAGGATCGCCAGGATCCCGCGGAGGAGCACGAGCCACCACACCGCGCGCACAGCCGACTTCGCTTCCCACGTCGTCATGATCGCCTCCTATCGACGGCGCCGGACGTCGGCGGTCGCCAGGTGAATTGTGGAAATGGCAACGCTACCGGTAGAACAGCCGCCGTCGATCCCCTGATCGGGCAGCATGATTTGCTCCGGATACCGCGGAACGCACAGCTCGGTGTTCGGCGTGCGTAGTCAGCGGGGCGCTCACACCCCCAGCACGATGGACGAGGCCCACAGGGCGACGGTGGCGGCGGCGAGCACCGGCGGCACGGTGACCGCGCCGAGCGCGTGGAACTGTCCGGACCGCGGCCGATGCGCAGCGGGTAGCAACCGGCGCCACAGCAACGTGGCCAGCGAGCCGACGTAGGTCAGGTTCGGACCGATGTTGACGCCGAGCAGAACAGCCAGAACAGCGGTGGGATGACCCGCGACGACCGGCAGCAGTACCAGCGTGGCAGGCAGGTTGTTGACGATGTTCGCCAGACCGGCAGCGACGAAGGCGAGCACCAACAAGATCAGCAGCTGGTCCCCGTCAGGCAGGATGCCGACCAGTGTCGAGCCGAGTCCGTGGCGGGTGACGGCGTCCACGACCACACCGAGCGCGACGACGAAGACGCAGAAGCCCGGGTTGGCCTGCAGTGCGATCTCGCGCGGCGTGACCTCGCGACGCAGTAGCCGCGGAACGCCGAGCAGCAGCACGCCGCCGAAGGCAGCCAGGGCCGGTGTGACGCCGAGGGCGGAGGTGACCACCAACCCGACCACCGTGACCCCGAGGACCGTCATGGCGTACCGCGGTGCAGGGTCGTGCGTGTCGACCTCGGTGCCGCCACCGTGCAGGTCGCGCCGGAAGAAGGCGCGCAGGGCGCTCCACTCGAGCAGGCAGGTCAGCAGCCACGGCAGCGTCATCAACGCGGCGAACCGCCCGAAGGACAGCCCGGACGCCGTGAACGCCAACAGGTTGGTCAGGTTCGACACAGGTAGCAGCAGCGATCCGGCGTTGGCCAGGTGCAGGCAGGCGTAGAGGTCCGGACGCGCTTCGACGTCGACACGTCGAGCGGTGCACAGAACGACCGGGGTCAACAACACCACCGTGGCGTCGAGTGTCAGCACGGCGGTGACCACGGCAGCCAGCGCGACGGTGAGGGCGAGCAGCCGGGTCGGGCGGCCCGCGGCTGCACGCCCGGCCAGCGTGGCGAGGTGAGCGAAGACACCGGCACCGGCACAGAGGTGCCCGAAGGCGAGGATCGCGGCCAGGAACAACACGGTCGGAAGCAGTTGGCGGAAGGTGGCCAGCGCGGCGTCCATCGGCACCAGGCCGACACCCACGACGAGTGCTGCGGCCGGGACACCGACCACGGCCTCGTTCCCCCCGAACGGCCGCTGGATCGCCGCGAGCAGCACAAGTGCCAGGACCACGACCGCGACGAGCTCTCCCATTGCCTCCCAGCATGGTGTCGCTCAGTCGGATGACGGGCCGCCCGTGCCGAACGTCATGCGGTGTCAGGGACTTCCGCCGGGCGGGGTTTCACCGCCTCGGACACCAACCGTCGGTAGATGCGGTCGGGAGTCAGGGGAAGGTGCCGGAAGCGGACTCCGGTGGCATCGGCCACCGCGTTGGCCAGTGCGGGCGCCACGGGGTTGATGCAGCACTCGGCGATGCCCTTGGAACCCATCGGTCCCACCGAATCCGTGGACGGCACGCAGATGACGTCCGTGCGGGGTGCATCCGCGTAGGTGGGGATGCGGTAGTTGCGGAGATTGGGATTGCGCATCCGGCCCTCGTCGTCGAGCTGGAAGCTCTCCGTGAGCACGAAGCCGAGGCCTTGGACGAC
>DASRSC010000085.1:0-2075 GCA_035695525.1 Pseudonocardia sp.
CCCGCGGCCGGCGCGACCGGCGGAGGGGTGTCGCTGTCGAAGGTCACCCTGACGAAGTCCGCCCCGAGCGTCTCGCTCACCAAGCGGGGTGGCACCGGCGGGCAGCTGCGGGTCAATCTGCAGTGGAGCGCGGGCGAGCAGCAGGGCCGCGGCGGCCTGTTCGGCAAGCGGCGCGGATCGTCGATCGACCTGGACCTGGCCTGTCTGTGGGAGTTCAGCGACGGCAGCAAGGGCGTGGTGCAGGCGCTGGGCAACGCGTTCCAGGCGCCGTACCAGGGCCCGCCGATCATCCGGCTCGACGGCGACGACCGCTCCGGCTCCGCGGCAGGCGGCGAGAACATGTTCATCGACCTGTCCCGGGTCGACGAGATCCGCCGGATCCTCGTGTTCGCGTTCATCTACGAGGGCACTCCGAACTGGGCGGGCGCGGACGGCGTCGTCACGCTGTACCCGGCTTCGGGACCCGAGATCGAGGTCCGGCTCGACGAGCACGACACCGGTTCTCCGACGTGCGTGATCGCCATGCTGGAGAACCAGGGCGGTGAGATGGTGGTGCGCCGCGAGGTGCGCTACATCCGCGGCGGGCAGGCAGACGTCGACGACGCGTACGGCTGGGGGATGGAGTGGGCGCGCGGGCGCAAGTAGCCCGCACCGACCGACCGCGCTCCCGTACACCCCTGGACCGGACGACTCTGAGAGGGCCTGCACCCGTGCGGCATTTCGGGTACCTGAGCGCGTCCGAGACGGACGCCCTGTTCGAGGCGCGACCGGAGCCGTTTCGTCGCGACAGCGGGCATGACCTGCTCTCGGTCGCGCTCGGCGCCACGCTCTACATGCCGGCGACCCGGCCCGCCCTCGCCGCCGACATCACCAAGCAGGCGGCCGCCGGCGTCACGTCGGTGGTCGCCTGCCTGGAGGACTCGATCGCGGACGAGCAGGTGGCCGAGGGCGAGGCCAACCTCGTGGCCGCCCTGACGGAGCTGCACGAGCATCCGCAGGGTGAGCCACCAATCCTGTTCGTCCGCGTCCGGCATGCGGCGCAGATCCCGGAGCTGGTGGCGCGGCTCGGGCCGGCCGCGGCGGTCCTGGACGGCTTCGTCCTGCCGAAGTTCACCGCGGCCACCGGCACCGAGTACCTGCACGCCCTCGACGACGCCGACCGCATGGCCGGCACCGCGCTGCTGGCGATGCCCGTGATCGAGTCCGGCGCCGTGCTCTACACCGAGACCCGCGTCGACGAGCTGACCCGCCTGCGCGCCCTGCTACACCGTGACCGGCGCCGGATCCTGGCGGTACGCCTGGGAGCCACCGATCTGTGCGCTCTCTACGGGTTGCGCCGCTCGCCGGACCTGTCGATCTACGACGTCAAGGTCGTCAGCAGCCTGATCTCCGACGTCGTCAACGTCCTGGGCCGGGCCGACGGCAGCGGGTTCACCGTCACCGGCCCGGTGTGGGAGTACTACGCCGGCGTGGAACGGATCTTCAAACCGCAGCTGCGGTTCTCCCCGTTCGCCGAGCACAACGAGCCGGAGCTGCGCGGCCGGCTCGTCGGCAGGGCGATCGACGGGCTCATCCGCGAGGTCTCGCTCGACAGGGCGAACGGTCTGACAGGCAAGACAGCCATCCACCCGAGCCACGTCGCCGTCGTCAACGCGCTGTCGGTCGTCTCGTTCGAGGAGCACCGCGATGCCTCCGACGTGCTGCAGGCGGGGCGGGCGGGCGGCGTGCTGGCGTCGGGCCACCGCAACAAGATGAACGAGATCGGTCCCCACACCGCGTGGGCCCGGCTGACGATGTTGCGGGCACGGGCGTTCGGGGTGGCCGCCGACAACGTCTCGTTCGTCGACCTGCTGGCAGCGAGCCTGCCCCGGTGAGCGAGGTCGCGAGCGAGTCGCGCACACCTCCCGTCGAGCGGCTCGGCGTCCGGTTGCGGCCCACCGGCCCGGGGGTCGATCCCACAGTGCTGCTCGGCCTGGCACTGCGCCGCAATCCGCGCCGCGCGCAGCTGCTCGTATCGCGGGTGCTCGGCAAGCACGTGCCCACCGACCCCCGGCTGGTTCGCGCCGCCGGGCTCC
>DASRSC010000086.1:0-9323 GCA_035695525.1 Pseudonocardia sp.
GGAGTCCGGGTACGGCGACGAGGGGGGCGTGGTCGTCCAGCAGTGGGAGGGTGCACACGAGATCAGGATGCCGGAACCGGGCCGAGGTCGCAGGTGCAGGTTGCGCGTGCCCACCGCCTGCCCTTGGTCCGCAGGGGACAAACGTACCCCCGATCATGGCGGTGAATCTTACCGCAGGTCGCGCCCGCGAACTCATCAGGCGGGAATCGTCGGAGAAATGCTGGAAGCGGTCGGCCGCGGGGCAGGCGAATGTCGCGCGCACCGCCGAGCTGACGCCGTCCGCGCCCGTGCAGAGGATCTGCGGCCGGCAGGGATGGCCTGTCACGTCACAAATCCCACTCTGCCGGCGCATGTCCGGCGGTCCATAGGCGCACAGCGCCTGGAGCCGCCAAGCGGAGGGATGGACGCGCATGCCGTCCGGCGCAGTTCGACCCGTCCGCGGGCAGGGGACGGCTTAAGGCGTAGAGAAAGTTCTCACCGCACCTCACGTACGCCATGGCCGTTCTGCCAGGCTGATTGCCGTGACAGATGGTCACCCGCATGGTTCCGGGCTCCTCGAGCGGATCGCGATGACGGTCGATTGCCCGGAGCCGGATGTCATGGCGGTTTCTCCATCGCTCTGTGCGGGGGTAGGTGACCCGCCGCGTGCCCGGTGAGCCCGGAGACTCGGTCGGGGTCGAGTGCGAGTCAGCGGATTGAAGCCCATAGGCACAGCACATGCCTGGAGTGGCCCATGCGCAACCCTCAGTCGAGCTCCAAGAACCGAACGGGCGGGATTCTCAGCGCCGTCACGTCACGTCCCGGTGGGGCCGGGTCTCCGCACGGCGGCCCAGGGCATTGGTGACGAGAGGACGATCGATGTTGCGGGCTTGCCGAGTCCGTTGAGGTCCTCGATGAGTGGTTCGAGGTCGCCGATCCGGGGTGCGACGACGCGGAGGACGTGGTCGTTGGTGCCGGTGAAGCGATGGTCCTCCAGGATGATGTTCTCGAGGCGTCGGACCCGGGCCGCGACGGCTGTGCTGGCGGCTGCCTTCTCCGCGGTGGTGGCGGTGCTGGTCGGGCAGCGGCAACGGCACGATCTTGAGACGTGAAGGTCGACGTGAATGGCACTGTCCCGGTCGCTGGCGGGCCTGCCTGGTCTGTGGCAAGCAGATCCGGCAGGCAACGACGAACGGCCTGGTTGGAAGCTCCGCGTGGAGCCTCTGACCAGGCCGTGTGGTTTGTCGGGGTGACAGGATTTGAACCTGCGACCTCTTCGTCCCGAACGAAGCGCGCTACCAAGCTGCGCCACACCCCGATGGCCCGTGAGCCATGGACAACTCTAGCCGACGTCCACAGCCGTCGACGCGGGGGTGGTGCGTGGCGCACCGACGACGGACGGGCGGGGTACGAGCGTCAGCAGGCTGGCCTCCGGGGGGCAGGCGAACCGTACGGGGGCATACGGCGAGGTGCCCAGACCCGCCGACACGTGCAGCCAGGTGTGGGTGCCCCAGCGGGACGTGCCACGGGCCCGGGACCGGTCGAGCCCGCAGTTGGTGACGAGCGCGCCTACCCCCGGCATGCGCAGCTGCCCGCCGTGGGTGTGACCGGCCAGCACCAGGTCGTAGCCGTCGGCAGCGAAGCGGTCGAGGACGCGGGGCTCGGGGGAGTGGGTGAGGCCCAGCCGCAGGCCGGGCTCTCCGCCGGGAGGGCCCGCGACGCGGTCGTAGCGGTCCAGGCCAAGGTGCGGGTCATCAACACCGGCTGCGGTGACCGTGACGCCGGCCACGGTGAGCTTCACCTGCGCGTGGGTGGCGTCGGACCAGCCGTGCTCCACCATCGCGGCCCGCAGGTCCCGCCACGGCAGCGGCTCACCGTGGATGCGCCGCCTGCTGCTCTTGACGAGGTAGCGGGCCGGGTTCTTGGGGGTGGGCCCGAAATAGTCGTTGCTGCCGAAGACGAACAGCCCCGGGCGCTGCAGGAGCGGGGCGAGGGCGGCGACGGCAGCGGGCACCGCGCGAGGGTGAGCGAGGTTGTCGCCGGTGTTCACGACGAGGTCGGGTTCGAGCGCGGCCAGCTCCGCCACCCAGCGCTGCTTGCTGTGCTGGCGCGGGGTGAGGTGCAGGTCGGACACGTGCAGGACGCGCAGCGGGCGGGCACCCTCGGCGAGAACCGGCAGTGTCGCCTCCCGCAGCGTCCACCTGCGCCGCTCGATGCCCGCCGCGTACGCGACCGCGGCCGCTCCCGTCGTGGTCGCGCCGAGTGCGATCCGAGCCCAGCTGTTCACCCGGCCAGCGTACGGCCGAGGCCCACGTGTCCGCGATCCCCTGGCGATCACCACCGGCTTCCGACCGTGCCGCGGCGGCGTCGAACGCGGCAGATGCATTAGCGTGCACCGTCGTGAGCACCTTGAAGGAGCAGCTGCGGGCCGACCTGACCGCCGCCATGAAGGCTCGCGACGAGCTGGTGAAAGGCACTCTGCGGATGACGTTGACGGCGATCGGCAACGCCGAGGTCGCCGGTGCCGAGGCTCGTGAGCTCGACGACGCCGAGGTGGTCAAGGTGATCACGAAGGAGGCCAAGAAGCGGGCCGAGTCGGCCGAGGCGTTCGCCGCCGCCGGTCGCGAGGAGCTGGCCGCGCAGGAGCGCGCGGAGGGCGAGGTGCTCGCCCGCTACCTGCCGGCGCAGCTCTCCGACGAGGAGCTCGCTGTCATCGCGCGCACCGCGGTCGACGACACCGCCGCCGAGCTCGGCGAGCAGCCGGGTCCGCGTCAGATGGGGCAGGTCATGAGGAAGGCGTCCGCTGCGACCGCCGGTCGTGCCGACGGTGGCCGGGTGGCCGCTGCGGTGAAAGCCCTGCTCGTCTCCTGACCGGGAGCCGTGCGCGAGCACGAGGGCGGTGGCGATCGTCTCCGCGTACGGCGGCGACCCCGCTACTTGGTAGGCGACTTCTTCCGCGCCGGTGCTCGCTTCGCCGGGGTCTTCGCCGGGGTCTTCTTCGGGGCGGGACCCCGCGCCCGGCGCTCGGCGAGCAGCTCCGATGCTCGCTCGTCGGTGAGTTGTTCGATGCTGTCGCCCTTGCGCAAGGAGGCGTTGGTCTCGCCGTCAGTGACGTAGGGGCCGAACCGGCCGTCCTTGATCACCATCGGCTTCCCGGTGGCCGCGTCATTGCCCATCTCACGCAGCGGAGGGGTGGCCGCTGCGGTGCGGCGCCCGCGCTGCTTGGGCTGCTTGTAGATCTCCAGAGCCTCGTCCAGGGTGACGGTGAACAGCTGCTCCTCGTCGGTGAGCGACCGCGAGTCGGTGCCCTTCTTCAGGTAAGGCCCGTAGCGCCCGTTCTGCGCGGTGATCTCCTCGCCGCTCTCCGGGTCGGTGCCGACCAGCCGCGGCAGCGAGAGCAGGCGCAGCGCCTCCTCCAGCGTGACGCTCTCGGTGGACATGCCCTTGAAGAGCGATCCGGTGCGGGGCTTGGCCTTGGCCGACGCCTTCTTCTTCGCGCCGTTCGTGGGCGTCTCGGGCTCCGCGGGCTCCGGGAGGATCTCCGTGACGTAGGGCCCGTAGCGGCCCTCCTTCGCGACGATCTCGTGGCCCGTCATCGGGTCGACACCCAGCGAGCGGCCCTCCTGCGGCACCGAGAACAGCTGCTCGGCGACCTCGGGCGTGAGCTCGTCGGGCGGAAGGTCGTCAGGAAGGTTGGCCCGCTGCGACTGCCCGTCGCGAATGCGCTCCAGGTACGGGCCGTAGCGGCCGACGCGCACCACGACGTCGTCGAACACCGGGACGGAGTTGATCTCCCGGGCGTCGATCTCCTCGAGGTTGACGCCAACGAGCTTCTTGAGGCCCCCGGACCGCGCCACCGACCCTGCACTGCCCTGGTCGGCCCCGAAGTAGAAGCCCGAGAGCCAGTCGGTGCGGCCCTGGGTGCCGGCGGCGATCGAGTCGAGCTCGTCCTCCATCGCGGCGGTGAAGTCGTAGTCGACCAGCCGGCCGAAATGGTGCTCGAGCAGTCCGACCACGGCGAACGCGATCCACGAGGGGACGAGCGCCTGACCCTTCTTCCAGACGTACCCGCGGTCCTGGATCGTCTTGATGATCGACGCGTAGGTGGACGGGCGGCCGATCCCGAGGTCCTCCAGCGTCTTGATGAGGCTGGGCTCGGTGAACCGCGACGGCGGGTTGGTCGAGTGCCCTTCCGGGGTCAGCCGGGCAGCGGTCAGCGCCTGCCCCTGCGTGAGCTCCGGGAGCCGCGACTCGGCGTCGTCGGCCTCACCACCCGCCTGGTCGTCGACGGTCTCGACGTAGGCCTTGAGGAACCCGGGGAAGGTGATCGTGCGTCCCGACGCTGCGAACGTGACCGCCTCGCCGGTGGCCGCGGTGCCGCCGATGCGCACGCTGACGGTGGTGCCCCGTGCGTCGGCCATCTGCGACGCCACAGTGCGCTGCCAGATCAGCTCGTAGAGCCGGAAGTCGTCGCCGTCGACCTCGCGGGCGATCTCGCCCGGGGTGCGGAAGGTGTCGCCTGCGGGCCGGATCGCCTCGTGGGCCTCCTGCGCGTTCTTCACCTTGCGCGTGTACTGCCGCGGCTGCGCCGGGACGTAGGCGTCGCCGTAGAGCTCGCGGGCCTGCGAGCGGGCGGCCTGGATCGCCGACTCCGACAGAGTGGTGGAGTCGGTGCGCAGATAGGTGATGTAGCCGTTCTCGTAGAGCCGCTGCGCGCTGCGCATCGTGCGGTCGGCGGAGAAGCGCAGCTTCCGGCCGGCTTCCTGCTGCAGCGTGGACGTCATGAACGGCGCGTACGGCTTGCGGGTGTAGGGCCTCGACTCGACCGACTCGACAGCCAGGTCGCGGCCCTGCAGCGCATCGGCCAACCGGCGGGCGCTCGCCTCGTCGAGGGGGCGGGCCGTCTCCTTGCCGTCGGCGCGATTGGGACTGCCGTCAGCGCCCTTGAGCCTGCCGTCGGGGCCGAAGTCGCGGCCCGTGGCCACCCGGGTGCCGTCGACGGCCACGAGGCGCGCAGGGAACTGCCTCGGGCTCGCGTCGGCGCCGGCGTCGAGCTGCGCGGCGATGTCCCAGTACGACGCCGACACGAACGCCATGCGCTCGCGTTCGCGCTGCACGATGATTCGCGTCGCCACCGACTGCACCCGGCCCGCCGACAGCTTCGGCATGACCTTCTTCCACAGCACGGGGGAGACCTCGTAGCCGTAGAGCCGGTCGAGGATGCGGCGGGTCTCCTGGGCGTCGACCAGGTCGTGGTCGAGGTCACGCAGGTTCTCCACGGCCGCTCGGATGGCGGACTCGGTGATCTCGTGGAAGACCATCCGGCGCACAGGGACCGTGGGCTTGAGCGTCTCGAGCAGGTGCCAGGCGATCGCCTCGCCCTCACGGTCGTGGTCCGTGGCGAGCAGGAGCTCGTCGACGGACTTCAGCGCGTCCTTGAGCTCGGCGACCTTGCCCTTCTTCTCCGGCGTGATGATGTAGAGCGGCGTGAACTGGTTGTCGACGTCCACACCGAGTCGGGCCCAGGCCTCGCCCTTGTACTTGGCCGGGACGTCGGCGGCCCCGCGCGGCAGGTCGCGAATGTGGCCGACCGACGCCTCGACCACGTAGTTGTTGCCGAGGTACTGCTGGATCTTCTTCGCCTTGGTCCCGGACTCGACGATCACCAACCGCCGCGTCGGCCGTCCGTTCGAGACGACCGCAGGCGTGCCGGTAGGCCGGCCCGGGTCAGCCTTCGCGGCCGCCTTCCGGCTGCCCGTGCCCCTCGGGGTCGCGGGCTTCGCACTCGTCGTTCCGGTTGCCACCTGGTCCTACTCCATCGTCTACGGCCGTATCGGCGCTGCGCACCGGCCGTCCTCCAGGGCCACCGCGCCGGATGCGCGGGGTGCCCGGACACCGAGTATGCGTGTCGCAAGTTCCGGCACGTACCGGAACCTCACGTTCGCGCACCCACCCACGGTGTCACACTCATCACACCGCGCGTCACGCAGCGGAGCGAGTCCGACACTGTGCCGGTCTGCGCCGCGCGAGCCTAACCAGCCCGTCAAGACGCGTTCCGGCCCCAGTACCGCGGCCAGTCCGCCGTGTCGGCCCTGGGCGGGACCGGCCCGACGAGCTCGACGAGCCGTTGGACCCGTCGCGTGCCGCTGATCCGCAGAGCCTGTCCACGACCCACCCGGGCGGGTGGTATTCCCGCTCTGGTGGCTGCCGCCACCAGAGGAAGGTGCGTTTCGGGCGCGTGCGGGTCGAGCGCCAGCAGGTACCCACCCCGCTCGTCGGGCCGGCCGGCGGCCAGTGCCCACAGTCGTAACGCCGGTCCGTCCAATTGCCATCCCGGCGGGACCGTTTTGACCGCACCGCGCGTCCACGCGCGCGCCAGCCCCACCAGGTCGCGCCGGAACGCCGAGCGCAGCGCGGTGGTGCCGCCCTCGGTCTGCACGGCCTCCATCGTGATCCCGGCGGCCGCGCTGGCCGCCGCGAGCGCCGGGGCCCTGGCCGGGTCGGCGAGCACGATCGACAGCCGCGCCTGGTCGCCTGCGCCGAAGCGGACGATCTGTCCCGGTCCGCAGAGCAGCCCGGCGAGGTCGCTCACCCTGGGCGGGCGCGCGTCCGCGGAGAACAGCGACAGCTGCGACACGACGCGCACAGTAGAACACCCGTTCGACCGAAATCACGGGGACGCGCCGAAGATCGCCACGCCGTGTCCTGGTCAGGCGAGAAAGGCCAGCAGCTCGCGGGCGAGATCGGAGGAGAAATCCGCGAGGCCGACGGCTAGGAGCGCGCTGAACGCTCCTAGCGCGGTGCGGCGGTCGACAATGCCGACAGCTGCTGGCACTGCGCCGCACGCTCCGCCGCGCGCTGCAGCCGGGGCGTGGAGCTCAGGTCGCCCAGCGGGTTCGGGGGTGTGATCGCATCGAAGGTCGACTGGGCCCGTGTCAGCGCCGCCTTGACGGAGTCGGGATTGTTCGGGTCGGCAGTGTCCACCGCGTTCTTGGCCCCCGTGAAGTCCTGCTCGAGGAACTCCAACGCGCTCTCGGCCCGGCCGACGGCCTCGGCGCCGCCCTGCAGGGGGGAGCGGCCGACGGCTGCGAGTTGCGTCCGGCCCTGCTGCACGCCGATGAGGACGGCACCGAGGTAGTCACTGACGGCCCGCTGGACGGTGGGCAGGTCGGCCGCCGGGGCGAGGACGGGCGGCGTCGTGGCCGGCTTTGCGAAGCTCAGCACGGCTCCGCACACGTGGTCGGCCCAGACGACGGGGTCGCTCCCCGGGCCCTCGGTGGGGGTCGGGGCGGGATCTGCGGCTGGGCTGCCGGGCACCGCGGTGGTGCAGCCTGCGAGGACGGCGAGGACCGCAGCAACGGCGGGGACGGCGGCGATCCGGACGGCCGCGATCAGGGTGGCGGAGATCTGGGCGGGGCGGGTCGTGCGAGTCATGCGCCGGCTCCGGGTCGGGGGAAGGACGGCGTCAGTGTGCCGGGGGCGCCCGGTGCTGATCACGCAGGCCCCGGCCGGCGGACCGTCAACCGCCGACCTGGCGCTGGATCTGCTGGCAGTTCGGCGCCTGCGTGCTGGCCCGTTGCAGCTCCGGGTTGGTCTGCAGGTCGACCGTCGGGTCCGGCATGTTCGCGAGCTCCTGCAGCGGCGCAACCGCCTTCGGCAGCTCGGTGATGAGCGCCTGCTGATCAGTGGTGTCGACCGCATCGACCTGGGTCTTGGCGTTCTGGAACGAGGTCCGGAACTTGGTGAGGGTCTCGGTCAACCGAGTGACCACCTGGTCACCGCCCGACACCGGGGAGGGGCCTACCCGTGCCATTCCGGTGATCGCCGAGTCGGCCGCGCCCGCGCCCTGCGCGAGGTAGTCGCTGATGCTCTTGACGAGCGCTGTGGGGTCGGCGGCCGAGGTGAGCTGGGGTGGGGTGCCCGCCGCCCGGACGAAGGGCAGCAGCTCGCCGCACACGCCATCCACCCACTGCACCGAGTCGACCGTGGTCGTCGTCCCCTGAGTCGAACCGGCAGGACTCGCCGACCCCGAGACGGTCGTCGTGCAGCCCAGGCTCAACAACAGCGGCGCGAGGATCGTGAGGAGCAGAACGGGACGCGGGACGGCGGGCATGCTGCTCCCAACTCGGGGGGACGTGGTCGGCGGCCAGTGTGCCCGCCGCGGCAAGCGGTGCACCGACCCGTGCGTTTCAGCGTTTCGGCGAGGTCGCCGAGCGGACCTGCTGGCAGTTCGCGGCCTTGTCGGCGGCCGCCCTGAGCTCGTCGGTGGCCCGCAGGCCGTCCGTGGGGTCGGCCAGGTTCCGCAGCTCCTGCAGGGGCGCCACGGCTGCCGGCAGCGCGACAGACATGGCCTGCACGCTCGATGTGTCCACGCCGGCGAGCTGGCCCCTGGCCGTGTCGAAGCTCGTGCGGATCTCGGTCAGGGCGCCCTTGAGCCGGGCGACGTACTCGTCGCCGCCCTCGACCGGTGAGGGGCCGACCGCGTCCAGTTCGCTGATCGACCCCTGCAGCGCCGTGGCCGTGGCGCTGAAGTAGTCGCCGAGCCCGCGCACCGTGGAAACCGGGTCGGCGCCGCCGACCTGTGGCTGGGACGTGGCGGCCCGGGCGAACCCGGACAGTGCGCCGCACACCTGGTCCGTCCAGGCCACCGCGTCGGAGTCGGCGTCACCTGTCCCGCCACACCCTGCGGCGATGACGAGCACGAACGCTGAGGCGAGAGTGCAGGTGAACCTGCGGGTACCCATTCGGTCCTCCGGCGGCAGTGCGACCAACAGGACGCGCGGTGCGCGTCAACCAGCGGGAAGGTACTGGTAGCTCCCTGCAACAACGGAGGCCGCCCACCCCGAGTGGGTGAACGGCCTCCGGGCGGATGCGAGCGGTCAGCCGACCGAGCTCGCTGCCGGGGTGTCGGCGATCGAGGTGGAGCGCCGCTTCGACACGACGACCGCAGCCACGATGATCGCGACCGCGACCAGCGCGATCGCGATCCGGAGCGGGGCCGAGGCCGAGGCACCGATCGAGAAGGTCACCACGGCCGGTGCGATCAGCACCGAGACCAGGTTCATGACCTTGAGCAGCGGGTTGATCGAGGGGCCCGCAGTGTCCTTGAACGGGTCACCCACGGTGTCGCCGATGATCGTGGCCTCGTGGGCGGGAGATCCCTTGCCGCCGTGGTTGCCGTCCTCGACCAGCTTCTTCGCGTTGTCCCATGCGCCACCGGAGTTGGCCAGGAAGACCGCCATCAGCGTGCCGCAGGCGATGGCCCCGGCAAGGTAGCCGGCCAGCGGGCCGACGCCGAGGCCGAAGCCGACGGCGATCGGCGCGAAGATCGCCAGCAGGCCGGG
>DASRSC010000087.1:0-2701 GCA_035695525.1 Pseudonocardia sp.
CGTCTCGTCGTCCGCAACGGGTTCACCCACAGCCTCGCCGAGCAACTGATGGACGACCTGCGCCGTGTGATCGCTCGCCTGGATCGTCAGCAACAGCCGATGCGCGACGCCCGCACCGACAGCTCCTTCAGCCATACCGGAGCCCCCAGCCCGCAGTGATCACGGGCTACCCGCCGGATGCGGGTGCAGCGGAGACCGCGATACGCATCGTCACTCCCCGAGCAGGCGCCGCAGCGTCTGCTCGTCGTCGTCGGAGAGGTCGTCGACGAAACGGGCGAGCACCGCGTCCCGATCAGGGCGCTCATCGAGAGCGCGGCGCATCCGTCGGGCCACCAGACCGGGCTCGTCGCTCACCGGGCGGTACGCGTAGGCGCGTCCCCGGCGTTCCCGTTCCAGCGCCCCCTTGTCCTGGAGGCGGACGAGGATCGTCAACACCGTGGTGTAGGCGAGATCGCCGGTGAGGGCCTGCTGGACCTCACCAGCGGTCATGGCCGCGGAGGACGCGAACAGCGCGTCGAGCACGGCGGACTCGAGTTCCCCCCTGCCTCGAGCCTGCCGGTTAACCACGGTTCCCCTCCCTCGACGACGACAGAACTGTAGTAGCGGGTGCGCACTCATGTCATTCGGCGCGAGCTACCGCCGACGACTGAGCGCAGCGAGCGCGACTCCCGCGCCGGCGAGCACGAAGGAGAACGCCGCGAGTATGAGAGAGATCCCGGCGGTGACGGGATCGGTGTCGCGGAGCGGAATCGTCACCGTCAGAATCAGAACGAGGCCGAGGACGAGGCTGGCGAGCATCAACCCGAGGCAACCGATCAGGAGTGCCGACGAGCGGCCCTTCCGGCTCGGCTCACCCACGGGAGTGCAGCCGAGGAAGCCCACCCCGAGCTAGCCGGGGGCGTAGAAGCGGTACTCCGCGGTGTAACCGACGGCCTGCTGCGCGCCCTCGGTGCACGCGCCCGCCGGAGGCGCGCCACCCTGGACGCCGAGGCGCTGCACGAAGTCGACGGTCGCCATCACCCCCTGGCCGTCGTGTCCGGTGGCTCGCACTAGCAGATCGGCAGCGGATCCGGGGACGGGCACCGACGCCACCTGTGCTCCCGTTACCGAGCTGCCGTCCGCCGTTGCGGTCCACCGGGGTCCGGCGTCGTGCAGCACGGCGGTCGTGGGAGCGGTCAGCGCCGCGGCCGGCTGCTTGAGCACCCAGGCGCCCGCGTGGCACGCGTAGATCTGTGAGCCGCGCTCCACCGTCGCGGTGAGTACCGCGCGTTGGCCGGCCGGCACGGCGAGCTGTGGCGGCACCTCCGTGGTGCTCGGAGCGGCTGCGGTGGCTTGAGCACCGGGAGGGGCTGACGATCCGCACGCCGCGAGCGCCATCACCGCGAGCAACATCGTCACGGACAGGGCCAGGCCGCGCACCCGTCGACACGGATGGAGCTCGCACGCATCACCCCCGCGGAGGCCGTCGAAGAGCTGTCGGGCGCGGTCTTCCTCCATCGAGCTGAAGCACTCCCCTCACCGGATCTCCAGCTTTACTACGTCATCGTAGTACGGGCTGGCTACGCGGCGATTCGCGTCCTCCCGGTGACGCGCAGCAGGACATCCACCGCGGGCAGTTCGACGATGTCGGGCCCCTCGCCCAGGGCGATGTCGGTGTCGGTCGCGACCAGTCGCACGCCGGTGAGATCTGTGCCGAAGTGGGCGAGAGCGCGGGGACCCGCGGCGGCCAGGACGTGCCGTACCCGCTGGGCGGGCGGCCGAGGCAGCCCGAGCGGCTCGGTGACGTCGAGGCCGTGGATGACGTCGTGGCTCAGCGCGCCGCCCTGGCCGCCGCCCGGGGGTCGCCACGGGTGCTCGACGTTCTCGCGTAGCGCGGCGAGCAGCTCGGCGTCAGACAGGTCGGCGGTGTCGGTGCGGGCGATGCGGTCGGCGAAGCGGTTGAAGTCGCCGCGGGCGACCGCGATGCCCCACAGCACGCGGAAGGTCGAGTGGCGGTAGGGCAAGGTGACGTGGGCGAGGACCTCACGCATGCGCCACCCGGCGCAGAGGGACTGCGCCGACCACTGATCGGGGCCGAGCCCGGCGTAGAGATCGGCGAGCCGCTCCCGTTCGGCGGCGGTCTCCTGGGCGAGTACGTCGGTGAGGTCGAGCTGACGGGGCACGGGGTCTCCCTCGCGGTGGGGTGCTGACCCTTCCACTACGTCAGGCGGCCCCCGGAATCATCGGTCGAGCGTTGACGGCGTGGGTTCGAGCACCACCGGCAGGTCGAACGCGGGAAAGCGCTCTGCCGTGCCGAGGAAGGTCGTCGTGTGCGCGATGCGCTGTCCGCGGGGCTCGACCAGGACGAGCGCGAAGGGGTGCAGTCGCCCGTCGTCGTCGGGGCGGTACTGGCCGAAGCCCGGCTGCCCGTTGATCGCGGTCGCCACGAGCCGGGCGCCCTCGCAGCCGCCCGCGCCGATGAGGGTCGCGATCGTCGTGCCTCCCTCGAGCCACCGGGCGAAGGGCGGCATCGACGTCCGGGCGTCCTCGCACAAAAGGTCAGCAAGACGGGCCACGTCGTGGGCCTCGAAGGCGGTGACGTACCGCTCGAGCAGGTCCCGCTGGATGGCGTCGCCCGCGTCGAGGGGGTCGCCTGGTGCGGGACGGTGGCGGTCGAGGGTCTCGCGGGCGCGCTGGAGCGCGCTGTTGGCGGCGGCCGTCG
>DASRSC010000088.1:0-7013 GCA_035695525.1 Pseudonocardia sp.
CCACGCCATGCTGGAGCTCGAACCCACCGGTCCGGTGGTCGACCCGTTCGACGTGCCCGGCGGCTGGCGCATCGGTGAGCCCGCGTGGACGACATGGCAGATGCTCGTGGCGGGGCACGAGCCCGTGATCGTGCAGGTGAGCGGACGGGCCTCGTCGGCCGAGTGTGTCGTCGGCGACCGCACTCCGGTGTCCGTCCGTGCGCACCGTCGCCCCGACGCCCTCGAGGTGACCGTGGACGGCCTGACTCGCCGCTACCACTGGGCGCACGACGGCGGGACCCTGTGGCTCGGGCGCGACGGGCACGCCTGGGGCGTCCGCGAGCAGGCGCCGCTACAGGCCGCCACCGCGGAGGCGGGCGCAGGCGGACCCGTGCTCTCCCCGATGCCCGGCACCGTCACCGTCGTCGAGGTCGCCGAGGGGCAGCAGGTCGCCGCGGGCGACCGCCTCGTCGTCGTCGAGGCGATGAAGATGGAGCACGTGCTCACCGCTCCCGTCGACGGGGTGGTTCGCGAGCTCCGCGCCCACCCGGGCGCCACCGTCGCGCGCGACGCCGCACTCCTGACCGTCGAACCCATCACGGAAGAGGGATGACATGGACCTCACGCTCAGCGACGAGCATGAAACGCTGCGGGCGACCGTCGAGGACTTCGCACGCAAGGAGGTCGCGCCAGTCATCGGCGAGTTCTACGAGCGGGGCGAGTTCCCCTACGACATCGTGGCGAAGATGGGCGCGATGGGCCTGTTCGGCCTGCCTGTCGACGAGTCCTACGGCGGCATGGGTGGCGACTACTTCGCCCTGTGCCTCGCATTGGAAGAGCTGGCGCGCGTCGACTCGTCGGTGGCGATCACGCTCGAGGCGGGGGTGTCGCTGGGTGCGATGCCGATCTACCGGTTCGGCACGGAGGAGCAGAAGAGGGAGTGGCTCCCCGCCCTGACCGCTGGGGAGAGACTCGGCGCGTTCGGGCTGACCGAGCCGGGCGGCGGCTCGGACGCCGGCGCCACCCGCACCACCGCGACGCTCGACGGCGACGAGTGGGTGATCAACGGCTCCAAGGCGTTCATCACCAACTCTGGCACCGACATCACCTCTGTCGTCACCGTCACCGCGATCACCGGCGGCCGGGACGTCGCCGGTCGCAGGGAGATCTCGGCGATCATGGTGCCGGCCGGGACGCCGGGGTTCCGGGTGTCGAAGAAGTACTCGAAGGTCGGCTGGTCGGCCTCCGACACCCGCGAGCTCTTCTTCGACGACTGCCGCGTGCCCGCCGCCAACCTCCTCGGTGAACGCGGGCGCGGCTACGCGCAGTTCCTCTCGATCCTCGACGAGGGCCGCGTGGCGATCGCCGCCCTGTCGGTCGGGCTCGCGCAGGGCTGCGTCGACGAGTCGGTGCGCTACGCCCACGAGCGCGAGGCGTTCGGTAACCCGATCGGCAGCTACCAGGCCATCCAGTTCAAGATCGCCGACATGGAGGCGCGGACCCACACCGCGCGGCTGGCGTACTACGCGGCAGCGGCGAAGATGCTGGCAGGCGAGCCGTTCAAGAAGGAGGCGGCGATCGCGAAGCTGGTGGCCTCGAACGCGGCGATGGACAACGCCCGTGACGCCACGCAGGTCTTCGGCGGCTACGGTTTCATGAACGAGTACCCGGTCGGCCGCTTCTATCGGGACGCCAAGATCCTGGAGATCGGCGAGGGCACCTCCGAGGTTCAGCGGATGCTGATCGCCCGCCAGCTGGGCCTGTGACGCCCCACCCCGCTGAACACCGGGAGACGGGCCATCACCGAGGATGGGGGCGTGACCGCCCTGTTCGCCCGGATAGTCGTGATTGTGAGCGGCGCCGCCATCCTGGTGGTGGAGACCCTCTCCACGCGGCTGGTGGCGCCGTACGTCGGTCTCACCCTCGAGTCGTCGACGGCGGTGATCGGTGTCGCGCTGGCCGGGATCGCGGCGGGCGCCTCGCTCGGCGGGCGCTGGGCCGACGTGCTGCCGCCGCGTCGGGTGGCCGCGGGAGCCCTCGCCGTCGGCGGGCTGGGAGTGCTGGTGGTGCGCCCCCTGATCCGGCTGCTGGGGCCGGTTCTCGGGCCCGGCCCGTACGCGGCGCTGCTGCTGGTCGCGGTGTCGACGCTGGTGTCGGTGACCGCGCTGGCGATGGTGACGCCCGCCGTCACGCGGGCGTGCCTCTCGAGCATTTCCGGCTCCGGTGCGGTGGTCGGGCAGCTGTCCGCGGCCGGAACGCTCGGGTCGCTGGTGGGGGTGTTCCTCACCGGGTTCCTGCTGGTGTCGTTGCTGCCGGTCACCGCGATCCTGCTGCTCACGGCCGCTGTGTGCCTGCTGATGGCGCTGCTGACGGCCACCGTGCGCACGCGGGCGGGTGTCACGGGTGTCGCCGTCGTCGCGGTGGTGGCCGGCGCCGCGCTGGTGGCGGTGCCGGGACGCTGTGACGCCGACACGGTCTACTACTGCGCCCGCATCGAGACCGACGCCGCCCGGCCCGACGTGCGTGTCCTCGTACTCGACGATCTGCGGCACTCGGCGGTCGACCTCTCCGAGCCGGCGCGCCTGGAGTTCGCGTACACACAGCGCTTCGCCGATGCGATCGACACCGCCTTCGCGGCAGGCCGCGCGTTGGACGCCGTGCACATCGGTGGAGGCGGATTCACCATGCCGCGCTGGCTGGCCGCGACCCGGCCGGGCAGCACGTCGACCGTGCTCGAGGTGGACGAGGGCGTGGTCGAGTTGGGCCGCCGTGAGCTCGGGGTGGACGCGATCCCCGGCACAGCCGTGCGCATCGGGGACGCCAGGACGCTCCTCGCCGGGCTGCCGGCCGCGTCGGCGGACGTGGTGGTGGGCGACGCGTTCGGCGCACGGTCCGTGCCGTGGCACCTCGCCACGACCGAGTTCGTCGCTGACGTGAACCGGGTGCTGCGCAACGACGGTGTCTTCGTGCTGAACGTGATCGACCGGGATCCGTGGCGGTTGCTCGCGGCGGAGCTGGCCACTGTGGCCACCCGGTTCCCGCATGTAGCGCTGATGACCTCCGGCCCGGACCAACTCGGCAGGGGTGGCGGGGGCAACGTGGTGATCGTCGCGTCCGACCGCCCGCTCGACATCGCCGCGCTCGCCGACCGCGCGGCGGTGCGCGGGGAGCCAGACTCCGTGATCGGTGAAGAGGACTCCCGCAGGTTCGCCGACGGGGCGGCGGTGCTCACCGACGGATGGGCACCGGTCGACCAGCTCATCGGATGATGGCGGTACGGTCCGTTGGACTGAGGAGAGGTGGCGTTGTGGCCAGCTGGGACGATCTTGTGTCCTTCGTCCGCGTGCGCTACGAGATCATGCGGCAGGTCGAGAGCGAGCTGTGGTTCAACCTGCCCACCTCGGGCGATCGCACGCAGATCGTCGCGGTGCGCCTGGTCACCGGGGAGGACGGGCACCCGTGGGCGCAGATCACCTCACCGATCGGTCTCGCCGCGGACATCCACCTCGGCACGCTGCTCGCACTCGCGGGTGAGTCGATCGTGGGCGGCGCCATCGCCACCGACGGGCTGGTGTTGTTCCGCCACTCCATCCCGCTCGGGGACACCGCGCTGGACGGGTTCGACCGGTCGTTCCGCGTGGTGGTCGAGGTGGCCGACCGGCTCGAGCACGAGCTCACCGGTGCCGACGAGCATTGACCACCCGAACGGCAGCAGAATGCAGATGCTGCGGAATGGGACCGGTTACGCGAGTGCGAGCGAATTTTGCCCTACGCGTGGCCTGGCTCAGCGCGCGTCGGATGTGGATGTGATCTTGCGGAGGCAGCCCAGGATCTGACGGGTGGGTACGGAGCCGCAGTGCGCGCGTCTGGTACTGGTATCGGGATGGACAACCGCCGTCCTCGTCACTAGGGAGACCGCTGTGGAACATCTGGCGATGAACGGTGCTCGGTCGCTGATCCGGACGCTGGTCGAAGCCGGTGTCGAGGTGTGTTTCGCGAACCCGGGCACATCCGAGATGCATTTCGTCTCCGCATTGGACGAGATCGCGGGCATGCGCGGCGTGCTGGGGCTGTTCGAGGGTGTCGTCACCGGAGCAGCCGACGGATATGCACGCATGACGGACAGGCCGGCGGCCACCTTGCTGCATTGCGGGCCGGGGCTGTCCAACGGGTTGGCCAACCTGCACAACGCGAGCCGGGCGGGTGTGCCGATCGTGAACGTGGTGGGCGACCACGCCATCTATCACAAACGGCTCAACGCGCCGCTCGAGACCGACATCGACGCATTGGCCCGCACTGTTTCCGGGTGGGTTCGTCGCTCCTACCGTCCGCAGGACGTGGGCGCCGACGCCGCTGATGCAGTAGCCGCGGCCCAGGGTCCGCCCGGACAGATCGCCACGTTGATCCTTCCGGCCAACGTCAGCTGGGAGGACGGCGGCGTCCCGGGATCGGTCCGCACCCGTCGCCCGGCCGCACGTGTGCCCGACGCACAGGTGGCGGCCGCCGCGACCGCGCTGACGAGCGGCGAGCCTGCCGTGCTCATGCTGGGCGGCATGGCGCAGCGCGAACGCGGCCTGCGTGCTGCCAGCCGGATCGCCGTGGCCACCGGAGCGCAGGTATCGACCCAGACCCATCCCGCTCGCCTCCAACGCGGCGTCGGCCTGCCCGCCTTCGATCGCCTTCCCTACTTCGTCGAGGACGCCGTCGCACAGCTCACCGGCAACCGGCACATGATCCTGGCCGGCACCGCCGCGCCCGTGGCGTTCTTCGCCTACCCCGACCTCCCCGGCTCACCGACGCCGCAGGACTGCGCCGTCCATGAGCTCGGCGCGCCCGGCCAGGACATCGTCGAGGCCCTCGAACACCTCGCCGACCGTGTCGCTCCCGACACCGCTCCGCTGCTGCAGGCCCCCACCGCGCCTGGCCCGCGCGCCGGTGCACTCACCACCGGTGCCATTGCGGACCTGGTCGCGGCGCACCTGCCCGAGGACGCCATCGTGGTCGACGAAGCGGTCACGGCCGGCGTGGCACTGGCCGCCGCGAGTGTCGGCGCACCCCCGCACGACTGGCTCTGCGTCACCGGCGGCGCGATCGGCTACGGCATCCCCACGGCCGTCGGCGCCGCCGTGGCCTGCCCCGGAAGGCCGGTGATCAACCTGCAGGCCGACGGCAGTGCGCTCTACACCATCCAGGCCCTCTGGACGCAGGCTCGAGAGAACCTGGATGTCACCACGGTGCTGCTCAACAACCACTCGTACGCGATCCTCGAGGTCGAGATGAACCGCGTCCTGGCCCGCTCTCCCGGTGACAAGTCGCGCGACCTGCTCTCACTCACCGATCCCGACATCGACTTCGTCAAGATCGCGAACGGCCTCGGTGTCGCCGCCACCCGCGCCACCACCGCAGAAGAGCTCGCCGGCGCCCTCCGGTTCGCCGCAGCCGAGCCCGGGCCGCACCTCATCGAGGCCGCCTATTCGTGAGCTCAGCTGAGCGGGATCATCCCGCCCGCCTGCTCGTCGTCACGCGGCGCAGTACACCCGGTCGCTCGGAGACCGACTGCAGCTCGGTGAGCGTCGGGTGGCCTGCGGCGAGGAGCGCGGCGTCCGTTCCGGGTTCCAGCGGGGCCGACAGCTCAGCGACCTGGGAGTGCAGTGCCTCCCCGTGCTCCCCACTGCTGTGGTCCACCCGAACCTGCACCGCGCCGAAGGTGGCGAGCCGGGCTTCGCGCAGCTCGCCTATCTCGGGGATGGGCAGGTCGGGCACGTTCAGCGACAGTGCGGTGCCGTCCGGGGCGGCGAGCAGCACGTCGAGCACCTCGGGCAGGACGTGCAGCACCGTCTCCCAGTGCGGGCGTTCCGGCCGCTGCTCCGGGATGTCCAGCGAGACGGCCAGCCCCCGCCACCCGTGCAGCGACCCGGCCAGCACCGCGCCCACCGTGCCCGAGTGCAGCACCGCGTGACCCAGGTTGGCCCCGAGGTTGATCCCGGACAGCACCACGTCCGGCTTCGGGTCCAGCCATCCGCGGCCGGCCGAGTGCACGATGAACGCCGGGTGGCCCTCCACGGCGTAGGCCGGGACGTCGGGCAGGTCGGCGAGCTCCCGGCGGTGCAGGCGCGTGCGGTTGCCGTCCCGGATCGACAGCACCGAGCCGCCGACACCGCTGGCGTCGACGTGCGGCGCGGCCACGACCACGTCGAACCCGGCGTCGCGCGCACCGGCTGCGAGGGCCCACAGTCCTGGTGAGTCGATGCCGTCGTCGTTGGTGATCAGGGCGCGGAGACGTCGGGAGGAGGCCACCCGTCCACCGTATGCGAGGTAGGTGGCCATTGGGCGACACGGCGATGACCCTCACCGCCGCACTAGGCTCCCGCGGTGGTCACGCGCATCCCCATGCCGCCTACGGGCGAGCAGTTCGAGGTCGCCTCCGGCGACGTCCGCGCCGTCGTCACCGAGGTCGGTGCGGGCCTGCGGTCCTTCGAGGCGGGCGGACGCCCGTATGTCGAGACGTTCGACGAGACGGTGCGCCCGCCGCGCGGCTCGGGCACCGTCCTCGTCCCCTGGCCGAACCGCACCGCCCGGGGCCGCTGGACGTGGAACGGTGAGCCGCAGCAGCTCACCCTGAGCGAGCCCGCCGCAGGCAACGCCATCCACGGGCTGCTCCGGCACACCCTCTACCGGCCCGGGGAGCGGACGGCCGACGCGATCACGCTGCACGCCGTGGTCGCCCCGCAGCCGGGCTGGCCGGTGCCTCTCGACACCAGCGTGCGGTTCGCCGTGGGTGACACGGGGCTCACCGTCACCCATACCGTGCGCAACGTGGGGGGCGAGCCGGTGGCGTTCGGAATCGGTGCGCACCCGTACCTGCGGGCGGGCGGCGACGCCACGGACGACTGCGTGCTCACGCTCGCCGCCACCTCGACGCTGCCGCTCGACGGCGGCCTACCCACAGGCCCGGCCGTGCCCGTCGACAGTGATCTCGACTTCCGCGACGGTCACCCGCTGCGTGGTCGAGAGCTCGACCACGCCTTCGGGGG
>DASRSC010000089.1:0-10645 GCA_035695525.1 Pseudonocardia sp.
ACGAGCTCCACGGCGCAGCCGACCTGGGCCAGCCTGCGCACGGTGGCGCCGGGCGGGTAGGCGATGCCCGCGACCCGGTCGGGCAGCTCCAGCGGCATCTCGACGGGGACGGGCCGCGGTGTGGCGCCCGCGTCGGTACGCCCGGGGGCGATCGTGCCGCCGCCGTGCTTGACGAGCAGCTGCGCGGCCCGCTCGGCCGCCACCGGGGGCAGCTGCGGGTCGACGACACGCTCGAACCGCCTGGACGCCTCGCTGGGCAGCTTGTGCCGGCGCGCGGCCCTGGCGATCACAGCGGGGTCGAAGTGCGCGGCCTCGATGAGGACATCGATGCTGCCCGACTCGCCGGGACCGGAGATCTCCGTGGACGCCCCACCCATCACCCCTGCCAGCCCGATCGGGCCGGAGTCGTCGGTGATCAACAGGTCGTCGGGGTCCAGGGTGCGCTCGACGTCGTCCAACGTGCGTAGCTTCTCGCCCGCCTCGGCCCGGCGCACCACGATCGGGCCGGACACCCGGGCTGCGTCGTAGGCGTGCAGGGGCTGACCGAGCTCGAGCATCACGTAGTTCGTGACGTCGACGATCAACGAGATCGGCCGCATTCCCGCGGCCAGTAGGCGCCGCTGCATCCACCACGGCGCCGGCGCGGTGGGGTCGACCCCGTCCACCCGGCGGGCGACGAACCGCGCGCACCCCCGGTCGGCGAGCTCGACCGGCCAGGCATCGCCGTACGCGGCCGGTACCGCGACCCTCGCGGCCGGGTCGGTGTAGTCGGCGTCCAGGGACGCGGCGAGCACGCGGGCCAGGCCGCGCACCGAGAAGCAGTAGCCACGGTCCGGTGTGACACTCAGCTCGATGACCGTGTCCGGGTCGTCGGGCGCCAGGCCGAGCAGCGGCCGGGCGTCGTCGCCGGGTTCGGCGGTGGCGGGAGGCAGCACCAGGATGCCGGCGTGGTCGGCGCCGATTCCGAGCTCCCGGGCCGAGGCAATCATGCCGTCGGAGACGTGCCCGTAGGTCTTACGGGCCGAGATCGCGAACCCGCCCGGCAGCACGGCGCCGGGCAGCGCAACGACGACGAGGTCGCCCGCCTCGAAGTTGCCGGCACCACAGATGATCCCGCGCGACTGGGACTCCCCCACGTCGACCTGGCACCACCGGATCGGCTTCTTCAGCCCGGTCAGCACCTCGAACTCGAGCACGCGGCCGACGACCAGCGGACCGGTCAGCTCCGGCGCCCGGTGGACGTCCTCGATCTCGAGGCCGACCCGGACGAACGCCTCGGCCGTCTCGTCGGCGGGCGGGACGTCGTCGAGCAGCTCGGCGAGCCAGGACTGGGAAACGCGCACGGGAATGCTCCTGGGGGGATCAGATGCCGGACTCAGATGCCGAACGCGCGGCTGAACCGGACGTCGCCCTCGACCATGTCGCGCATGTCGGGGATGCCGTTGCGGAACATCAACGTGCGCTCCAGGCCCATGCCGAAGGCGAAGCCAGAGTAGACGTCCGGGTCGACTCCGCAGGCGCGCAGCACGTTGGGGTGCACCATGCCGCAGCCGCCCCACTCCACCCAGCCCGCGCCGCCCTTCTTCTCCGGGAACCACACGTCGGGTTCGGCGGAGGGCTCGGTGAACGGGAAGAACGAGGGGCGCATGCGGATCTTCGATTCGGTACCGAACATCGAGCGCGCGAACGCGTCGAGCGTGCCCTTGAGGTGGGCCATCGTGAGGCCCTTGGCCACGGCGAGACCCTCGACCTGGTGGAACACAGGGGTGTGCGTGGCATCGAGGGCGTCGGTGCGGAATGTGCGGCCGGGGCACACGACGTACAGGGGCAGGTCGCGCTCCAGCAGGGCCCGGATCTGCACCGGCGAGGTGTGGGTGCGCAGGACGGTGCCCGAGTCCTCGGAGTCTTCCCCTGCTGTTGATCCGGCGAGGTAGAACGTGTCCTGCATGGTGCGCGCCGGGTGGTCCTTGCCGAAGTTCAGCGCATCGAAGTTCAACCACGACGACTCGACCTCGGGCCCCTCCGCCACCTCCCAGCCCATGCCGACGAACACGTCGGCGATGCGCTCGGAGAGCTGCGTGAGCGGGTGGCGCGCGCCGCGCGGGATGCGGTCCCACGGCAGCGTGACGTCGACCGTCTCCTCCACGAGCACCCGTTCGTCGCGCTCGGCGACCAGCACCTCCCGGCGGGCGTCGAACGCCTCCTGCGCTCTCTGACGGGCGGCGTTGACACGCTTGCCGGCCTCGGCCCGATCCGGCCCCGGCAGCGAGCCGAGCTCGCGGCGCGCCAGCAGCAGCGGAGCGCGGTCGCCCAGGTGGGCGGGCTTGACGGCGGCCAGCGCAGCCAGGTCGGAGGCCCCCGCGAAAGCCTGAACCGCCGCGGCGACCGCGGCGTCCAGCGAATCCGGGTGAAGCAGGCTCATCACGTCCGTGCTCTCAGTCATGGTGACTCGATCCTAGTGTCGAGGCCGGCGGCGACTCGCCCACGGTTGCCCGCCGCCGCTGTGCTGCGACACTCGCGTACAGGCATACCGCCGCGGCCGTGGCCAGGTTGAGGCTCTCGGCCCGGCCGTGGATGGGCACCCGGACACGGTGCTCCGCCTGATCGGCCACGGTGGCCGGGACACCATGCGCCTCGCCACCGAATATCCATGCGACGGGCCCGGCGAGCACGTCGTCGGCGGCGGGGTCGTGCAGGTCGAACTCGCCGTGGGCGTCGGCGGCGAGCAGCGTGAGTCCGACCGCGCGGCAGGCGTCCAGCACCGCGGTGGCGTCGCGGTGGCGCGCCAGCGGCAGGTGGAAGACGCTGCCGGTGGAGGCCCGGACGGCCTTGCCGTTGTGCGGGTCGACGGTCTCGCCCGCGAACAGGACGGCGTCGGCACCGGCGGCGTCGGCCACCCGGATGACCGTGCCGGCGTTGCCGGGATCGGCAATGCCGGCGCACACGGCAACCAGCCCGGGCCGGTTCGTCAGCGCGGTGGGAAGCGGTACGTCGAGCAGGTCACACACGGCCACCAGCCCCTGCGGGGTCACCGTGTCGGACAGCGACTCGGCGGCCCGGTCGGTGACGCGGCTGACCCGCGCGCCGATGTCCGCCGCTGCCGAGACCAGCTCGGGATGGCGCGCGGCCGCCCCGTCGGTCACGAACAGCTCGTGCACCCTGCCCGACCGCGGACCGGCCCACTCCACGGCCTCGCGGACGGCCTGCGCCCCCTCCACGAGGAACCGCCCGGCCCGATCGCGGCCCGCGCGGCGGAGCAGCTTGCGAGCTGCGACGACACGCGGCGTGCGCTGCGTCAATGCGATCTCCGCTGACGCTCCGATCGGTGTGCCGGGCGGTTCGGTCACCATCGCACCGGACGGACGGCTCAGGCCGCGGTCCCGTCCTGCGCGCCCGTCTGGGCCGGCACGTTGGCCCTGGCCACCTCGACGAGCGCGGTGAAGGCTGCCGGGTCGCTGATGGCGAGCTCCGACAGGATCTTGCGGTCGACCTCGACACCCGAGGCCTTGAGGCCCTGAATGAAGCGGTTGTAGGTCATGCCGTTGGCGCGGGCCGCAGCGTTGATGCGAGTGATCCACAGCTGCCGGAAGTCGCCCTTCTTGGCACGACGGTCGCGGTAGGCGTAGTTCAGCGAGTGGAGCATCTGCTCCTTCGCCTTGCGGTACAACCGCGAGCGCTGCCCGCGGTAGCCGCTCGCAAGCTCCAGAGTGGTGCGACGCTTCTTCTGAGCGTTGACCGCGCGCTTCACGCGTGCCATGGGGTGTCCTTACGTCTATCGGTCAGGCGGGTGGGGTCAGCGGTGTCGATCCGCAGTCAGCGGCCGAGCATCTTCTTGACGCGCTTGACGTCGGCCTTGTTCACGGGCACGACACGGGAGAGGTCGCGGGTCTCCTTGCTCGACTTGACCTCGAGGCGGTGCCGCAGGCCGGCCTGCTGGCGCATGAGCTTGCCGCTGCCGGTCACCTTGACCCGCTTGGACATCCCACTGTGCGTCTTGTTCTTGGGCATGACAGTTCCGTTCACCGGTGGCGCCCCGGTAGGGGCGCCAGATTGGTCGTGCTGAGCGTTGCTGCCGTCGGGCCTGCTACGCGTCCGCCGGAGTAGCGGGCCGCGGGCGGGGTGCCGGCTTCTTGTTCGGAGCGATCACCATCGTCATGTTGCGGCCGTCCTGCTTGGGCGCAGCCTCGACCGTGCCCAGCTCCGCCACGTCCTCGGCGAGTCGCTGCAGCAGCCGGAACCCCAGCTCGGGGCGGGACTGCTCACGACCACGGAACATGATCGTGACCTTGACCTTGTTGCCACCCTCGAGGAAGCGCACGACGTTGCGCTTCTTGGTCTCGTAGTCGTGGGTATCGATCTTCGGTCGGAGCTTCTGCTCCTTGATCGTGGTCAGCTGCTGGTTGCGGCGGGACTCCCTGGCCTTCTGCGCGCTCTCGTACTTGAACTTGCCGTAGTCCATGAGCTTGCAGACCGGCGGGCGGGCCTGGGCCGCGACCTCGACGAGGTCGAGCTCTGCCTCCTGCGCGAGCCGCAGGGCGTCCTCGATACGCACGATGCCGACCTGTTCCCCGTTCGGTCCGACCAGCCGGACCTCGGGAACGCGGATGCGGTCGTTGATGCGCGTCTCTGTGCTGATGGGGTCTCCTCGTATCGACGTCACTGCCGTTTTCAGCAGCGCTGCGCGCGACGGAGTGGAGACCTGAACCCGACACGGTCACAGCCGACGAGCCTGCGGCTCGCCGGCGGGACCGGACCCGGACACCTGAGGTGACGGGTGGGAGCGGGGCTCCACTTGATCGCCCTGACGCTCGTGGAACGCGCGACAGGGTGGTCGCATTCCGCAGGATAGCAGCCCGCTCACCCGCCTCGTGCGAGACGGGGGCCGGCGCGCCGGTCGGTCAGGGCGTCGTGCTCCCGTCCCCCCGCGCGAGCCGCCGGGCCAGCGCGAGCGCACCGGAGTCGCCCATCGCCGCACCGGCAGCATGCAGCCCGTCGTACTCGGCCCCGAGCGCCACCCTGGCCGCATCCTCCACTGCCCGGATGCGCGCCGAGTCGGCGCCGTACTCGGCGCTGGCCCGGGGGCTGGCCCGTACCGCCCCCAGCAACATGACGGCGTCCCGGTGCCGGCCGTACCGGGACAATGCCTCGGCCAACGCACGCACCGCGACCCAGAGCTGGGTCCATGCCCCCATCCCGTGCCAGATGTCGAGCAATGGGCCGAACCGCGCCGGCGCCTGGGCCGGATCACCGGCCCGCGCCGCCGTGGTGAGCAGGGTGTGCCGCGCGACGCCTGCCAGGAATGCCGCGTCGACCTCTTCCGCCAGCTCGACAGCCCGTTCCAGGAACGCTGCCGCACCCGGCTCCCCGGCTTCCGCCCGCCGCTCCCCCGCCGCGTACGCCGCCCAACCGCGCGCGAGCGACGAGCCCATCCGCTCCGCGAGCAGCCCGGCCGCCGCCTCGTGCCGGGCTGCGGCTCCGTCGTCGCCTGCGTAGGCCGTGATGATGACGAGGTCGGTCAGCGCCATTACGAGTGTGGCCTCGTCGCCCGCGGCCTCCGCCAGCTCCGCAGCACCGCGCGCGTACTCGACGGCGTGCGCGAGGTCGCCGCGGAACATCAGGATGTTGGCCAGCACTTCGAGGGCGTCACGAGCGAGCAGCGGGTCACCGAGCCGCTCGACGAATGCCAGCGCACGCCGGCACCTCCGCTCGGCGCCCTCGACGTCGCCGCGCTGCCAGCGCGGCGCGGCCGAGAGGCCCAGCAGTCGCGGTAGCAACGGGTGCAGCGAGGCCGCGCCATCGGGCTGACGGTGGTCGGGATCGTCACGGTCCGGACCGCCACGGTCCGGTTCACAGCCGGCCGCCCGCAGCGCGGCGTCGGCCATCTGCACGAGGTCGACCCGCGCCCGCTGGAAGCCGAGCTCGGCACAGACCAGGCCGAGCCGCAGAACGTCCTCCAGCGGCCCCTCCGTGCAGAGCCATGCGTGCGCGCGCCGGACGTCGGCGAGGTGCGCGTCGAACCGCCGGACAGCGGCTGGCTCGTCGGGCCGGGAGCGCGCCGCCCCGACGTCGACGGCGAGATCCACCGCCCACCGGGCGTGCCGTGCACGCAACGGCGCCGCGGCCGGGTCGGACGCGAGTTGCTCGCGGGCGAACGCCCGCAGCGTGTCGAGGATCCGGTAAGCGGTCGGCCGCCCGTCGCGTCCCTCCTGACGGACGACGAGCGAACGGTCCACCAGGTCGGGCAGAGCAGCTGTCGTGCCGCACACATCCGCGACGGCGGCGTGCTCCACCGCGCCGGAGAACACACCGAGCCGCACGAACAGCCGCCTCTGCTCGTCGTCGAGCAGGCCGAAGGACCACGCAACGACGTCGCGCAGCGACCGGTGCCGGAGCGCCGCGGTGCGGCGGCCGTGGCGCAGCACGTCCAGGGGCTCCTCCAGGGCGTCGAGGAGCCCGGCCAGCCCGACTGCCGGTACCCGCGCGGCGGCAAGCTCCAGGGCCAGCGGGAGCCCGTCCAGCCGGGCGCAGATACGTTGCACCAGAGCGGCGTCGACGCTGGTGGGGGTGGCAGCGAGGCCCGCCGCGCTGATCCGGTCGGCGAGCAGTACGGCGGCGGGACCCGGCGCCAGGGGGGCGACCGGCAGCACCTGCTCGCCGTCGACCCGCAGCGCCTCCCGGCTCGTCGCGAGCACGTCCACCCCGGGCGCCCCGATGACCACCGCCTCGACCAGCGCGGCCACGGCATCGGCGACGTGCTCGCAGTCGTCGAGCACGAGCAGCTGCCGGCGGACGGCGAGCACTTCGACGACGCGGTCCGTCAGGCTGCCGGGGCCGGCGTCGGACAGCCGCAGGGCGCCCGCGACGGCGGAGACGACCGCGTCCGGGCGGGCCGAGGCGAGTTCGACCATGGCGGCACCGTCGGCGTACCGCCCCGCGACGGCGGCCGCGACGTGTCGCGCCAGCCGGGTCTTCCCCACCCCACCCGGGCCGCGCAATGTCACGACGCGGCGCTTCGCGAGCACCGCGACGGCGCGGGCGAGGTCGCCGTCCCGACCGACGAACGAGCTGATCGGCACGACGGTTGCGGCCGGGCGGCGCGCGTGTGCTGTGGGGGGTGCCCGGCCGGGAGCTTCGTGCCGCAGCACCTGCTCGTGCAGCGCGCGCAGCTCCGGCGACGGGTCCAGGCCCAACTGCTCGGCCAGCTCGCCGCGCAGCCGGCCGTATGCACGCAGCGCATCGCCGGGTCTCCCCGCAGCCGCCAGCCCGCGGACGAGGATCGCGACCGCGCCTTCCCGCAACGGCTCGGCGGCCACCAGCGCTTCGGCCGCGGCCACCGCCTCACCGGTGCGGCCTGCGGCGAGCAACGCCTCCGCCCGCTGTTCGACGGCGGTGGCCCGCAGGCCGGCGAGGCGGGCGACCTCGGGTTCGACGTCGGGGTGGTCGAGCTCGGCGAAAGGCCGGCCACGCCAGAGCGAAAGTGCCGCATCGAGCTCGGCGAGCCTGCGTGCCGGTCCGGGCTCCTGCGCGGCCCGGGCCAGATGCGCGGCGAACCGCGCGGCATCGACTCCCTCGGGGCTGACGTCGAGCCGGTAGGTGCGCGGGCCGGTGCCGATCGCGGCAGGCGCCGGCAGCAACCGACGCAGGCGCGCGACGTTGGTCTGCAGCGCGCCGTCGGGATCGGCCGGCAGCTCGTCGCCCCACACGAGCTCGGCAAGCGTGTCGCAGGCGACGTCGGCCCCCGCGTGCAGGGCGAGCGCCGCGAGCAGCCTGCGCTGGCGGCCGCTTCCGAGCCGCACCGTGGCCCCGCCGTCGTCCTGGAGGACGAGGGGCCCGAGCACGCCGACGACCGCACCCGTGCCCTCGGTGCCGGCCATCCTGCGATTCTCCTGCAGACAGGAGCTCATCGGGCAGAAGAACCGCCGTCCATGCGCCCTGGCAGATGCTGCAGCGATGCGTGGAGTATCGCGACTACGGATCAACGGATGCGAAGGTCACCGGATCGGCCGCAGACGGTCAGCCGCGCGGGTCCATGCACCACTGACGGCGCGGGTCGTCGCCGAGCCGATGATTGCCTCGGCGGAAAAGAGCGCGGACACCGCTGACCAGGCGCATCGGAGAATCGATGTCGTCTGCCCTGCGTACACCCGCCCCGGCACTGCTCGAGGGAAGCGTCGCGGCCAACAGGATCGCCCTCACGGTCGTCAGTCTGCCGAAGACTGTATGCAGATACAAGAGGCAGCTGCACGTGCATCGGCACGAGTACGCACGTGATCCCCCTCGCCCCGGTCCTCCCTCGGATTCTCGTGCGCGTGCCTGGGTGCTGACCAGCGACGATGGTCCTCGAACTACCGATTGGCACAGCCGCTGTGCTGGTTGACGAGGCGCCGCGCCGTGGACGACACCTCGGTGCCCGTGCACATGCACGTGCATCTGCGCGCTGCTATGGTCCGATGAAGGCAACGACGCCGCCGAGTCCGTACGAGCTGGGAAGAAGACGTGGCGAACAACGACCGAAATGGCGGGTCAGCAGTACAGCTTGATGGCGCTTTCTGGATGAAGAGCAGCCTCAGCGGTGCAGCAGGCAATTGCGTGGAAGTGGCCGCACTGGACAGCGGCGAGTTCGCGGTACGCAACTCGCGTCATCCCACCGGCCCTGCGTTGGTCTTCACCCGCGCCGAATGGCTGGCATTCCTGGGCGGTGTGGAGCACGGCGAGTTCCGTCCTGCCTGAGCTGGAATCGGCGAGCTTCCGGATCAGATCTCCGCCAGCGCTCTCGCCAGGATCTGGCGCGATCGCTCGGGGGTATCCGCGTCGACCGAGAGTCGGTCGACCGCCCGACTGTACAGCTCTACCTCGTCCTGCCGGTCGAGGTAGAGGGCCCCGCTGAGATGTTCGACGTACACCACATCCGGCAGTTCCGGCTCGGCGAACCGGAGGACCGTGAACGACCCCTCGGCGGCGTATCCGCTCAGGTGGTAGGGCACGATCTGAATAGTGACGTTGGACAGTTTCGAGAGTTCGAGTAGCTGCTCGAGCTGCGCGCGTAGCACAGCTCGGCCGCCGATCGGTCGATGCAGGACGGACTCGTCCAGCACCACCCACAACTTCGGCGAGTTCATGCCCGTGAGTATCTTCTGTCGCCGCATGCGCAGCGTAACTCGGCGCTCCGCGTCGTCAGACGCGTACTCGGGTCGGCCGCGCGTCGCGATCGACCGGGCGTAGGCCTCCGTCTGCAGCAGGCCGGGGACGAACTGCAACTCGTAGGTCTGGATCCGCGACGCCGACTCCTCCAGACCCACGAAATCGTGGAACCAGGTGGGCATGACATCGCTGTACCTGCGCCACCAGCCCGGCTCGTTCGCCTGCTTGATCATCTCGAGGAAGGCGTCGCGCTCCCCGGGGTCCGTGACGCCGTACATGGTCAGAAGGTCGGAGACGTCCCGCTCCTTGAACGCAACGCGGCCGAGCTCGAGCCGGGACACCTTGGAGTCCGACGAGCGGATGGCGTAGCCGGCGTCGGCTCGCGAGATATGCGCCGCCTCCCGCAGCCGCCGCAACTGGGCACCGAGCACAATGCGTCGCGCCGTGGCTCCCCTGCCGGACTCCCCGTCCGCAGAGGTCGGCTCGCTACGGCCACCTGCGGCCATCAACGCCTCCGTGCACTATGCGGGGGATGTGTCCCCCACAGCCCAATGGCAATGGAGGGTTCGTGATACCTCAGGGCTTTCGTGCGACCCCGCCGATCAGCACCTCGTCAACCGCGGTGGGCGGGTTGAGATGCGGGCCGTCCGGCCACCAGTCGCGGAGCCGCGCGATGCCGGGCTCGACCAGCTCGAGATCACCGAAGAACGACTCGATTTCGCGGCGCGTGCGGAAGAATCCTGAGCCCATTGAGCTGTTGCTGAAGACACCCTCGACGAACCGTGCGAGTTCGCTCGCGTCGCCACCGTCCTGCGGATCGTAGAAATGGGTCAGCGCCAGGTACGAGCCCGCGGGCAGTCGTTCGATGTAGCGCTCCATGATCTCGTGTGGCCGCTGCGCATCCGACACATGGTGAATCGTGCTGCACTGGATCAGGGCGAGCGGCCGATTGAAGTCGAGGAACTTTGTGACGACAGGGTGCTCGAGCACCTGGTCCGGCTCGGTGAGATCGGCCATCACCAAGTGCGTCTGGTCGTTCTCCTCCAGCAAAGCCCGGCCATGGGCCGCCACCACCGGGTCGTTGTCGACGTACACGACCCGCGCCTCGGGATTCATTCGCTGAGCGACCTGGTGCGTGTTCTCGGCCGTGGGCAGTCCGGCGCCGCAGTCGAGAAACTGATCGATTCCGGCCGAACGAGTGAGGAATCTCGTTACTCGAACCAGCCACTCCCGATGGTCGCGAGCCAGCCTGGACATCTGCGGAGCAGCCCTGTTGACCTGCTCGAACACCTCGCGGTCGACATCGTAGTTGTCCTTGCCACCGAGGAAACAATCATAAACACGAGCCACGCTCGCTCTGGTCCGGTCAATGGCCGCGGAGGGCGCCATCCCAGGTTCGTCGGCTGCTGCAGAGACGCATCTGACCGACGGCTGGGAACCGGCGACACCACACGCCGACTCGCTGTGCCGGCGCTTCGTCCACCACTGGGCCGAGCAGAACGTC
>DASRSC010000090.1:0-2406 GCA_035695525.1 Pseudonocardia sp.
GGTGGCTGAAGACCACGTCGGTGACGTCTTCCGGGCGAGGCCCGTGCGCCGTGAGCGCGGCGAGCAGCGCGCCCCGGTCGGCGACCATCCCAGGATCGACGACGATCACCGCGTCACCGTCGAGGATGAGGGTCACCGTCCCGCTCACGCGCTCGCCATCGCCCTCAAGCCCGACGTATCCCTCATGCAGCACGTGCACCTCGGCCGAGCCCGTGGCCGGGATCTCGAAGTCTGTCACGAACAGACCCTATCGCGGCCGGGAACTTCCTGATATGCCCGACCTGTGAAGTCTGAGGATTACGTGAAGCCCGCCGTTGGATTACGTGAAGCCCGCCGTTCGCCGCGAAGTCGCGGTTACGGCAGCTCAAACGGCAGGCGGATGCCGTCGAGCGCGTGCGCGCACAAGTCGTCCTCGCGCTCGGCGGGGAACGCGGCGATGATCTTCGCCACCAGCTCGCGGAGCCGGCTCATGTTCTTGCCGAACACCTCGAAGACCTCGGCCTGTGTGACCCCGTCGCCTTCGTCCACACCCGCATCGGTGTCGGTGACCAGGGCCAGCGTCGTGTAGCAGACGGCCAGCTCGCGGGCGAGGACCGCCTCGGGATGCCCGGTCATGCCGACCAGCGTCCAGCCCTGCGCCGCGTACCACCGCGACTCAGCGCGGGTAGAGAAGCGCGGCCCGTCGATGACGACGAGCGTCCCCGAGCCGGCCGGCACCCAGCCCGCCTTCCGCGCGGTCGCGATCGCGTGCGCCCGACCGGACGGGCAGTACGGGTCGGCGAACGGGACGTGCACCGCGTACTGGTCGTAGTAGCTCTGCACGCGTCCCCCGGTCCGGGCCACGAGCTGATCGGGGATGACAAGCGTGCCGGGGCCATAGGACACGGTGAGCGAGCCCACCGCGCTCGGCGCGAGGACACGCCGCACGCCGAGCGCGCGCATCGCCCACATGTTGGCGCGGTAGGGGATCTTGTGCGGCGGGAACCGGTGGTCTTTGCCGTGCCTCGGCAGGAACGCCACCCTGCGGCCCTCGACCTCGCCGACGAGCACCGGCTCGCTCGGCTCGCCGAACGGGGTCTCGACCCTGATTTCCTCGGCGTCGGTCAGGAACTCATAGAATCCGGACCCGCCGATTACCCCGATGTCCGCGACCGGCTTCGGGGGATGCTGGGGGTCGTCGCCCCGAAGGGTGGCAGTCATCGCGGTTAGGCGACCTTCTCGCCGGAGGAGCCGCCGGATGACGACGATGCGGAGCCCGCGGTAGAGGACGAAGAGGACGAGTCACCCGACTTCGCAGACGATGAAGAAGAGTCAGACGAGGAAGACGAACCGTTCTCCTTCGACCCGTTCTCCTTCGACGTGGACGAGGTCGAGGTCGAAGCGCCGGACGACCCGCTGCTGCGGCTGTCGGTCTTGTAGAAGCCGGACCCCTTGAACACGATGCCCACGGGCGAGAAGACCTTGCGCAGCCGGCCGCCGCAGTCCTCATGCACCGTAAGCGACTCGTCGGTGAACTTCTGCACCGCCTCAAGCTGACCGCCGCATTCGGTGCAAACGTACTGGTAAGTGGGCACGATTCCTCCCAGGCGGAACAAATTCGGTTCGCTACATTAGCACTCGCAGTAGCAGACTGCTAAGGATAACTGCGAGTGCGGTCCGCTGATTCCACGCCCCGCCCGCGCGGACAGTCGGGGGGTACGGGGGGTCGTTCCCCCGGGGATAACAGCCAGGTGATGCCGTGCGAGGGGCGGGCGACCGCGCGGACCGCGCGGTCGTGCGGATCGGTGGGCACGTGTGGCATGAGCTCGTCGTCGTAGATCAGCGCGATCGTCGGCACCTGCCCGCCAACCCGGGCGAGCGCCCGGTCGTAGGATCCGCCGCCCCGGCCGAGCCGGTTCCCGCTGCGGTCGACGGCCAAGGCGGGGACGAGGACCACGTCCGCACGGGCCACGGTGCCCGGGCCGCGGACCGGCTCCACCGGCTGGAGCAGGCCCCTCGGCCCCGGGGCGAGCGAATCCGGTCCCTCGTAGGAGGCCCAGTCGAGGTCACCGTCGGGGAGCAGCACCGGCAGTACCACGTAGCTGCCGCGCTTCCACAGCGCGAAGATGAGCCCGTGCGTATCCGGCTCCGTGCCGACCGAGTAGTAGGCCGCCACCGTCCCCGCGGCGGACACTTCCGGCATTTCGAGCACCTGGTCTCTGATGAGGCGCCCCGCGGCTGCCCGCTCCGCATCCGGCATGGCCGCGCGAGCCGCGACAAGCCGACGCCGCAGGTCGGTCTTGCCGGTTCCCTGGGCGTTGTCGGCCCCCGGGGCCATATCAGAATTCGCCACGTCGCCTTGACCTGCGTACTGCTGTTCACGCGGGGTATGTGAGGCGGACATGTCGTGCACGTTGCTCCCGAGAA
>DASRSC010000091.1:0-5543 GCA_035695525.1 Pseudonocardia sp.
CGGGCTGCCCGCCGGGCCGTACACCATGATCGTCGCGGCGCCGGGGCACGAGCCGCTGGCCCGCACCGTCGCGGTCGGTGCGGGCCCGGCCACCGCGCTCGGCGTGCTCCAGCTCGCCCGAGAGGGCCTCGCGGTCCTCCCGGCCCCGGGCACGTGGGTCATCGACCCGGTGCACTCGAGCATCCACGCCACTGCCCTGCACATCGGGATGAGCCGCATCCACGGGCGGCTGCGCCGCTTCAGCGGTCAGCTGCAGGTGGCCGACCCGCTGGAGAACAGCTCCGTCGAGGTGCTCATCGACCCGACGGCAGTGGACACGGACGACGACATGCGGGACCAGCACCTGCGCAGCCCGGACTTCCTCGATGTGCTGCGCTACGCGGAGATCCGTTACAAGAGCGACGGCCTGCGCCGCGTCGACCCCACGCACTGGGTGGTGGAGGGCGTGCTCACGCTCAAGGACGTGAGCGCGCCGGTGCCGTTGCAGGTGGAGTACCGCGGCACGGGGCCGGACCCCACCGGCGTGGTGCGCGCCGCGTTCGGGGCGACGGCGGAGGTGTCGCGGGACGACTTCGCCATCAACTGGAACCACTCGGTGCTCGCCGGGGTGCTGACCATCGGCCGCACGCTGCGGATCGACATCGACATCCAGGCCATGCACACCTGAACGTCGATCACCCCGGCCCGAAGTCGAGGGCCGGGGTGAGCACCCCCTCGAGCGCGAGCAGCCACTCCTTGGTGGCCCGGCCCCCGCCGAACCCGCCGAGGGAGTCCGAGCCGAGCACCCGGTGGCACGGCACCACCACGGGTAACGGGTTCGACCCCATGATCGCGCCGACGCCCCGCGCCGCCGTGTAGGCCCGTTCCGACCTGCCCCATGCGCGCGCTGCCAGCTCGCCGTACGTGACCGTGGTGCCGAACGGCACCGTGTCGTACAACGCCTGCAGCACCTGCCGCTGCGAACCGCTCGTGAGGCTCCAGTCCAGCGGCATGTCGAACGCGCGTCGAGTACCGGCGAGGTACTCGGCGAACTGCTCGGCGGCCGTACCTCCGTCGCCGGCCACGACCGCTTCCCCGAGCCGGGTAGCGGCCCGGTCGACGATCTCCGGGCGGTCGCCGAACACCACCAGGGCGAGGCCGGCCGTGGTGAGGCCGAGTGTGAGCGCGCCGATCGGCTCGGGCGCGGGGACGACGGTGCGGGCCAGGACCACGACCCCAGTGTGTCCTGCTGCACCGACAATGTCGCGCCGCCCTCGAACGGCCGATGACTGCTGCCGGAGCGCAGTGCGGTCGCATGATGACCCCGCGCGGGTCGTAAACCGTACCCCCGCAACAGCCGCTCACCCGGCGACCGGTCGGTCTGGGCTACGGCCGGTTCCCGGGGAAGAGATCGATGGTCAGGTGTCGCCCGGCCCACTCCGCCCAGTCCGGCGGCGTCCAGCCCTGGCCGACGACGAGCAGGTCGTACGTCTCGTGCGACAGCATCGCAGCGACGATGTCCGTGGCCCGCTGCAGCGAGATCCGGTCGGTGAAGCCGGGTTTCTCCGCGAGCTCGTCGACGGCCTTCGCGTGCTGGTCGAGTACCGCTCGCCGGGTGCGCTCGAGCAGCTCGGCGGGCTCGGGATCGGCGGCCGCGGCGCGGAGTACGACGTCGAGCGGATGGTTCCGCTCGATCGCCTGCACCGTGACCGCCACGTACCGACCCAGC
Organism: Pseudonocardia sp.; assembly: GCA_035695525.1. Classification (GTDB taxonomy): domain Bacteria; phylum Actinomycetota; class Actinomycetes; order Mycobacteriales; family Pseudonocardiaceae; genus Pseudonocardia. The sequence continues at coordinate 1,709 of DASRSC010000091.1, forward strand.
GCGAGGATGCCGTCGGGCTCCGCCGTGAGCTGGTCGGTGTACCCGGCCGGATGGTCCTCCGAGCCGGCCCCCAGCGCGCCCTCCAGGACTGCCACCTTACTGCCGAAGGACAGGTACAGCGTCTGCACCGCGACGCCGGCCGCCCGCGCGATGCCCGACATCGTCGTCTCCAGGTAGCCGTCGCGCACGAACTGCGAGCCTGCAGCTTCGACGATGCGGGCGCGGGTGGCCTGCGCTCGCTCGGAGCGAGCCGTGTTGCGCCGGCGCGTGATGGTAGAACCTCCCACTGGAACGACGTTCCAGTGGAACACTACAACATCATGTTCCGGTGGCCAGGCTGCCCGGGTCAGCCCTGGTCGGACCGCACCCCTGTGCCCACGGGGCAGGAGACGCCGGTGCCACCGATACCGCAGTATCCGTCCGGGACCTTGGCGAGGTACTGCTGGTGGTAGTCCTCGGCGTAGTAGAAGTGGGCGAGTGGGGCGATCTCCGTGGTGATCTCGCCGAAGCGGGAGGCCGCGAGGGCATCGCCGTAGTTCTTGGCGGTCGTCTCCGCGAGCTCGCGCTGCGCGTCGTCCGCGTAGTAGATCGCCGAGCGGTACTGCGTGCCGCGGTCGTTGCCCTGCCGCATGCCCTGCGTCGGGTCGTGCCCCTCCCAGAACAGCTTCAGCAGCGTCTCGTAGCTGACCTGCGCCGGGCCGAACACGACGAGGACGACCTCCGTGTGGCCCGTGAGCCCGGAACACGTCTCCTCGTAGGTGGGGTTCTCGGTGAACCCGCCCGCGTATCCGACGGCCGTGGAGTACACCCCTGGCGTCTGCCAGAAGATTCGCTCGGCACCCCAGAAGCAGCCCATCCCGAACACCGCGGTCTGCAGGCCGTCGGGGAACGGCGGCTGGATGCGGTGGCCGTTCACGAAGTGCTCCGTGGGGACCCGCAACGGCGTCGGGCGACCGGGCAGCGCCTGGTCGGCAGTGATCATCTGCGACTTGTCACGTCCGAACAGACCCATGAGACTCAGATTACGCGGACGGGCAGGAGTGCGACCGCGATCGGGCGGGCGCCCGAACCGGGTCCCTGTCACGGAGGCGGGGGAGCCGTCGCTGAGAGCGGAGCGCAGCATCGGGCGCCGACCACCGCAGCATCGCCGCTGCTTCCTCGCACGGCAGGCCGGCGACGTCGACGAGCCACACGAAGGCCTCGATGTCGGTGGCGGAGCAGTCCCATAAAGGGGACCGCGATGTGCGACAGCGAACCCGTCACGACCGATCCCGGTCTCTACTCCGTCGTGTTCGAGAACGGCCGCGTGCGGGTTGCACTATCGCGACCACCCCGGCGACCGCACCTCGCTGCACTCCCATCCCGACCGGTGATCATCCGTTGACCAGCTTCAGCCGCCGCTTCACCGTCGGCGGGCGGACCAGTCGAGGTGGCGAAGACGGCGCACGAGGCGGGATGGGTGCCGGCCCAGGCGCACAAGGGGGAGAACGTGGCACGACGGAGTCGAACGCGCTCTTCGTCGAACTGAAGTAGCCCCTGCGCCGGCACCCGGGGTCAGAACGCCGCCGCGGCGCCCACCCCGCTGCGGGTGTCGGCCCCGGCGCGCAGCAGCGGCCCGTCACCGCGGCTCACGGCGCACATCCGGCCCAGCGCCCACTCCCCCGCGTCGGTGACCACGTGACCGCGGCGGCGCAGCTCGTCCAGCGTCGCCGTGCCCAGCCGCGACTCAGCGATCAGCCCACCCGGCTCCCAGCCCCGCGGTGCGAACGACGAGGGGAACGACGTGGTGTGCCACGCCGGCGAGTCGATGGCAGCCTGCAGGTCCAGCCCTCCCACGGTGTGAGCGAGCCAGAAGCACAGCTGCCACTGGTCCTGCTGGTCGCCGCCGGGAGTGCCGAAGGCGAGCCGTGGCTCGCCGTCGCGCAGGCCCAGGGAAGGGCTCAGTGTCGTGCGCGGACGCCTGCCGGGCACGAGCGAAGACGGCAAGCCGTCCTCCAGCCAGAACATCTGCCCTCGTGTGCCGAGGCAGAACCCGAGCGCCGGGATGGTGGGCGAGGACTGCAGCCAGCCACCCGACGGCGTCGCGGAGACCATGTTGCCTGCGGCGTCCACGACGTCGACGTGCACCGTGTCGCCGCGCACCGCGCCCGTGGGGCTGATCGTCGGCTCGCCCAGCCCGGGCCCGCTCACCCCGTCGCCGTGCTTCGCGCCCGGCTTCGCCGCATACGCCCCGAGTCGGGGCTCACGGCCATCGGGCGAGCCGGGGCGCAGCTCGAGCGATGCCCGGTCGCCGATCAGCGCACGCCGAGCGGCGGCGTACTCCGCGGACACCAGCGTCTCCAGCGGCACCGGTGCGCTGTCGCCGTACCAGGCCTCCCGGTCGGCGAACGCGAGCTTGATCGCCTCCACCGCCTGGTGCACCGTCTCCGCGCTGGCGACGCCGTCCGGGTAGCGGAGGTCCCCGTCGTGGAGCAGCTGCAGCGTCTGCGGCAGCACCGGCCCCTGCGACCAGGCACCTGCCTTCGCCACCGTCCAGCCGTCCCCGACGTCGACGGTCAGGGCGTCCTCGTAGGAGGCCGACCAACCGGCCAGGTCCTCCGCGGTGAGCAGGCCCGCGTGGTCTCGACCGGACTCGTCGCGCACCGGTGTGCGACAGAACGCCTCGATCTCCTCAGCGACGAAGCCGCGGTACCAGGCGTCGCGGGCGGCGTCGATCTGGCGCTCGCGGTCGCCACCAGCCGCCGCGGCGGCGTCGAGGAGCCGCTGCCAGGTGGCGGCGAGCACCGGCAGCCGGTGGACCGACGTCGGCACGTTGCCATCGGGCAGCCAGGTGGCCGCGGAGGTCGGCCAGTACTCGCGGAAGAAGTCGGCGACCGTGTCGATCGTGGTCGGGATCCGCGGAGCCAGCGGGAATCCGGAAGCCGCGTAACCGAGCGCGGGTTCGAGCACCTCCGCCAGCGACATCGTGCCGTGATCGCGCAGCATGGTCAGCCAGCCGTCCCATGCCCCGGGCACGGTCGGGGCCAGCAGCCCCGTACCGGGGACGATCGCCAGACCGAGCTCGTCACGCAGCAGAGCCGTGGTCGCGCGCGCGGGCGCGACTCCCTGCGCGCAGAGCACCCGTGGCGTGGAATCGCCTGCGGTGACGAAGACCGCGGGCAGGTCGCCACCCGGCCCGCACAGGTGCGGCTCGACGACCTGCAGCACGAAGCCCGCCGCCACCGCGGCGTCGAACGCGTTGCCGCCGCGGGCGAGCACCGCCATGGCGGTGGACGTCCCGAGGTAGTGGGTGCTGGATGCGGCGCCGTGGGCGCCTCGCTGCTCGTGCTTCGTCGGCGACATGAACCAGATCATTGTCGGCAAGGCGCCGCTTTGTCGGACGAGAGCGGCATGAATCACGCCTTCCGCGTGATCCTCCTGTCTCGAGCTCGGCCCCCTCCCGCTCAGAGCTCGGCTGCGAGCGGCACCTCGTCGATGGCAGGCGAGGTCATCCACTCCCGCAGGGCGCGGGTGGCGGCGACGTCGTCGGCGTTGTACTCGAGCAGGCGCCTGCGCTGGTGCTCGTCGGGCGCAGCGCCGTCCATGCCGACGGCATCGCGGTACCACCGCATCGAGTTCTCCCCACCTGCCTCCGGGTCACGCCAGGCGAAGCCCGCGGCGGGCGCGATCCGCTTGAGCCCCTTCCCGTGGGCGCACAGGAACCAGTCGCTCACAACGGCGAACAGGTCGACCCAGCACGGGTCGGCGATGAACGCTTCGACGTCGGCAATCGGGGGGACGCCCGGTAGCCCCGCGAAACGGCGCGCGGATGCCAGCAACCAGCGGTTCTCAGCCT